>NZ_AOJF01000056.1:0-49689 GCF_000337395.1 Halorubrum distributum JCM 13561 | reverse complement strand
CGCCGCCGACGACGTTCGAGACCGGGAAGGCGATCCACAGCCCCATCGCGCCGAGCGACCCGGCGGCGACCCACGCGACCGGCAGGCGGACGAAGCCGAGCGTGATAAGCGAGATGACCGCCGCGATCATCGTGTGGCCGGCGCCGCGAAACCCGCCGGTGTACGCGCGCATGACTCCGATGAACCCGAACGAGAGCCCGCTCACGCGGAGGAACGTCGTCGCGTGGTCGACGACCGCGGGGTCCGGCGAGAAGACGCCGGCGATCGGGCGCGCCCCGAGGACGATGACGCCGCCGCCGACGGTGAGCAGGCCGAGCATGGCACGCGCGCCGAAGTGGTTCGTCTCGGCGGCGCGGTCCAGCTCCTCGGCGCCGATGTTCTGTCCCGTCATCGTCTCGATCCCCTGCGAGACGGCGAGCGCCGGCAGGAAGATCACCGAGAAGATCCGCGTCCCGATGCCGTACGCCCCGCTGACCGCGTTCGGGAAGTTCGCGACCACGACGAGGAGCGCGGTGATCGACACGGAGCGGGCCGCGCCCTCGGCGGAGGCGGGGAGGCCGATGCCGAGGATCGTCTTGCCGAACTCGAGGTCCGGGAGCATCTCCGAGAGCCGGATCCGAACCCCTCGGTCACCGCGGAACATGATCCGAAGCCCGACGAGGAGGGCGAGCGCCCGGGAGCCGACGGTCGCGATGGCGGCGCCGGCGATCCCCCAGCCGGTGAACCCGGTCGCGTCGAGCGCGGCCGCCTCCAGTCCCCCGAGGCCGAGGGCGCCGAACAGGGGGTTCGCGTCGAACCCGAAGATGAAGATCGGGTCGAGGAGGATGTTGAGGACCACCGAGCCAGCCATGACGTACATCGGGGTCACCGTGTCGCCGTAGCCGCGCATCAGCGCCATGAACACCGCGAAGCCGAAGACGGCGAACAGGCCGACCGCGTACACCCGCATGTACTCGACGACGAGCGGCGCCACCGTCTCGTTCACGCCGAGGAGCGCGGTGACGTCGTCGACGAGGACGTAGCCCAGCACGCCCAGCACGACGGAGATGACGGCCGCGTACGCCATCGTCTGCGAGGCGGCGTAGGCGGCGCGCTCCTCGTTGCCGGCACCGGTGTGTTGCGCGACGAGGACGCTCCCCGCGACGGAGACGCCGAGCGCCAGCGAGATCATCAGGAAGACGATCGGGAACGCGAACGTGATCGCGGACAGCGCCTCGGTGCTGTAGCGGCCGAGCCAGAAGGTGTCGGCCAGGTTGTACAGCACCTGAAAGAGGTTCTGGACGACGATCGGTAAAGAGAGGAAGAACAGCGGCCACCCGATGTCGCCCGAGGTGAGGTCCAGCTCGTCGGCCCCCTTGAACAGCGAGCCGATCGAGTCGCGGAGGCCCATCAGCGGGTCACCCCGGAAGGGATCGGATCGTCGCGTTCGCGGAGAGGGCCGTGCGCGGCGTCGGGGATCGGTCGGTCCGTGTGTTCCATTCGGTTCGTACTAATACTGACTGACTGGTCAGTCAAAAACGTTCGGAAGCCGGCGGGCGCGACGCCGCGCTTCCCGGGCGTGGCAGGCGGCCGCATGCGCTCCCCGGGCGTGGCAGGCGACCGCATGCGCTCCCCGGGCGTGGCAGGCGGCCGCATACGCTTCCCGAGCGCGGGGAGCGGCCGAACGGTCTAAGTACGCGCGCGCCCGAATTCGGCCAATGAGTCTTCGGCCCGCGTGGCTAACGTTCAGGCGATACGCGGCGGCGACGACGGGGATGACGCTCGTCCTCTTCTCGCTCGGCGTCTACACCGCGGCGACCGGTTCCGGGCTCGCGTGTCAGGCCCAGTGGCCGCTGTGTTCCGACCAGCTAATTCCGGCACTCACGATCAACCCGGACTTCATCGAGTGGTTCCACCGCGTGTGGGCGATGGTCACCGGCTTCCTCATCGTCGGGGTCGCCGGGTGGACGTGGTTGGGCTCCGGCTTCGAGCGCCGGACGAAACTGGCGGCGACGCTGGCGGTCGCAATCCTCCCGCTTCAGATCACCGTCGGCGCGATCACCGTTACCCTCAGCGGACTCGTCCCCGGCGGGTACACGGTGTCGACTCACGCCGCACACCTGATCGTGGCGCTGGCCATCTTCACCCTGCTCGGGCTGGCGACCATCTGGGGCGGCGGCCGCGGGAACTCGCGGCTGCTCCGCGCGGCCGCAGGGGTCGCGGTCGCGGGCATCGTCGCCAGCGCGGTCTTCTCGCGGGCGGTGCCGTTCCTCACCTACGCGCCGCCCGCGCAGGCCGCCTTTTATATTACCGGGCTCGCCGGACACCTCGGGCTCGTCGCGACGGTCGCGTACGCGACGGAGGCGGTCCGAGGCGGGCACGACGGGCTCGACGCCGGTACCGCCGCCACCGTCCGCGCGCTCGCCGCCGGCTCGATGGCCGCGCTCGTCGCGACGCTGCTTCTCGGCCGCGACCTGGTTCTCTACACCGCGACGTGGCAGGGGATCAACCTCGCCGCGCTGGGAATCGCGGTCGCGCTCGCCGCGGGCGCGGCGTGGACGCTCCGCGGAACGGGCGGGATGCGCGACGGTTCCGTCCCGATCGGCGGCGACTGACCGGCGGCGCGCCGTCGGATTTTTGTTAGCCACCTTGGCAGGGTCGGTGTCGGACCGCCAGAGACGTGTTGATCCTGCCCGAGGGAGGAAAGGTTGAAATCATTCCCCGTACTCGCACAGGTATGACACGCCGCACCCACGCCGACGTGAGCCGTCGGACGTACCTGAAGCTGACCGGCGGATCGGCCGCAGTTGGACTGACCGGCGTCGCCGGCTGCCTCGGCGATGACACCACCACGATCACCCCCGGAACCGCGCCCGGCTTCCCGCCGTTCGAAATGCGGGAGGACGGCGAGCTGGTCGGGTTCGATATCGACCTGCTCGAGGCGGTCGTCGAAGAGACCGACTACGAGCTCGGCGAGTGGGCCACCTTCGACTTCGACGGGCTCATTCCCGCGCTCACGCAGAACGAGGAGATCGACGTCATCGCGGCGGCGATGACGATCAGCGAGGAGCGGCAGGAGACGATCGCCTTCTCGGACCCCTACTGGGAGTCCGACCAGGCGATCCTCGTGCGTGAGGGCGGCGACTTCCAGCCGTCTGGATGGGCGGACTTCGAGGGCACGCGCGTGGGGGCGCAGTCGGGGACGACCGGCGCCGACGAGGTGGAGTCGAACCTCGTCAGCGAGGATATCATCTCGGAGGACAGCTTCTCGACGTACGACAGCTACGTCCTCGCGGTCGAGGATCTCTCGAACGGGAACATCGACGCGGTCGTCGTCGACAACCCCGTCGCGGAGACGTTCGCCGCGAACCGCGACGTGACGATCGCGTTCGTCGAGGAGACGGGCGAGCAGTTCGGCTTCGGGATCCGACAGAACGAGTCCGAGTTCCAGTCCGCGCTCAACGACGGGCTGGCGACCGTCCAAGACGACGGGACGTACCAGGAGATAACGAACACCTGGTTCGGGCAGGAGTAGGATGTCGGTCGCGGGGCCCCTCGCGCTCGACGCGTCCGATAGCCTCGGCGCTCTCGCGTCGAGTACGGCCTCCGGCGAGACGCCGCTACCGGCCGGCGCCGTCGGCTCCGTGAGCGAGTCGATCGACTGGTGGTTGGTCGGCGATCCCGCCGACTGGTGGTTCGTCATCCGGAACGTCGACTACCTGGCCGGCGGCGTCCTGCTGACGGTCGGGCTCACCGTCGCGTCGATCCTGCTCGGGTTCCTCGTCGGCTTCCCCGCCGGCGCGGTGGAGGTGTACGGCGAGGGGCTCCCGAAGCGGCTCGTGAGTACCGCCGGCGTCGTCCTCCGCGGGACGCCGATCGTCGTCATCCTCCTCGTGATGTACTTCGTGATCGGCGTCCCGCAGGTGAACACCGGCGTCGGGTCGATCTCGCCGGCGGTCTCGGCGGGCATCTTAGGGCTGGGGCTGCGGAGCGCGGCGTACCAGTCGCAGATATTCCGGGCGTCCCTGTCGAGCGTCGACGACGGCCAGCTGGAGGCCGGCCGATCCGTCGGGCTCTCGCAGTTCGAAGCGATCCGGTACGTCGTCGTGCCGCAGGCGCTTCGGCGGTCGATCCCGGGGTTCCAAAACGAGTTCACCATCGTGTTGAAGGACACGAGTATCGTCTTCGCGATCGGGCTCGCGGAGCTTCTGACCCGCGGGTACGACCTGTTCACGCAGGAGACGACGGCGGTCCTGGAAGTCATCTTGTTCATCAGTGGCATCTACTTCGTCCTCACGTTCACGACGAACCGCGCGCTCGATTACCTCGGTACCCGCTACGCGATCCCGGAGGGGGAGTCGGCGTGACTGACGGCGACTTCCTCCGGGTGAGCGACGTCTCGAAGTGGTACGGCGACGAGCAGGTGCTCGACGAGGTCTCCTTCGGGATGGACCGGGGCGACGTGACCGTGCTGATCGGCCCGTCCGGCTCCGGGAAGTCGACGATGCTGCGCTGCGTCAACCGGCTCGCGGAGGCCCAAGAGGGCTCGATCACCCTCGACGGCGAGGAGGTCCTCTCGCCCGACACCGACGTCGACGAGCTCCGGCGGGAGGTCGGCATGGTGTTCCAGAGCTTCAACCTGTTCGCACACCTGAGCGCGGTCGGAAACGTCGCGCTCGGGCCCCGCCGCGTCCTCGACCTCTCCGAGGACGAGGCTCGCGAGCGCGCCGCGAACCAGCTGGAGCGCGTCGGCCTCGCAGACCAGCTCGACTCGTATCCGGCCGAGCTGTCCGGCGGCCAACAGCAGCGCGTGGGGATCGCCCGCGCGCTGGCGATGGAGCCGAAGCTCATGCTGTTCGACGAGCCGACGAGCGCGCTCGACCCCGAGCTCATCGGCGAGGTGTTGGAGGTGATGCGGTCCCTGGTCGACGAGGGGATGACGATGCTCGTCGTCACCCACGAGATGAGCTTCGCGCGGGCGGTCGCCGACGAGGTCGTGTTCTTGGACGACGGTCGGGTCGTCGAACGCGGCCCGCCGGAGCAGCTGTTCGAACGCCCCGAGAACGAGCGGACCGGCCGCTTCCTCGAACGCATCGCGAGCCACGACTGATGGCGGGGGCGACGCGACCGCGGACGGTGGGCGAGCGCGTGTCCGACGCGGACCCGTCCGCGGGGAAGGCCCTCCTCGTCGCCGCCGGCGCGCTGTTCTGGGGCTGGCTCGTCGTCAGCTGGGTCAACCGATGGCTCGGCGGCGCCATCGCCCCGGTCGGCGAGCCGTTCGTCGCGCCGGACGCCGTCGAGAGCGCGTTCGCCGCGGTGCCGGGGCTCGCCGCGGTGGCGGCCGACGCCGCGTTCGTGGTCGAACTCTCGCCCGTCCTCGCGCAGGGGACGTGGCTCACGGTCGTCATCACCGGGGTGAGCCTCGTCTGCGGCTTCTTCATCGCCGTGCCGCTGGCGGTCGCGCGGGTGTACGGCCGGTTCTCGGCGTGGCTCTCGCTGGGATACACCGAGCTGTTTCGCGGCACGCCGCTGCTCGCGCAGCTGTTCGTGCTGTACTACGGCCTCAACCTCGCGGCGTCGGTTCCGGCGTCGCTGTCGGGCGTGTTCCCGCGCGACGTGGTCTGGGTCGCGATCCTCGGATTCACGCTCAACGGGGCCGCCTACCAGGCCGAATACATCCGCGGCGCGGTCGAGAGCGTCGACGAGGGGCAGATCACGGCCGGCCGGGCGATCGGGCTCTCGAAGATCGAGTCGATCTACTACGTGGTGCTCCCGCAGGCGCTCCGCTACGCGATCCCCTCGTGGACGAACGAGTTCGTCTACCTGATCAAGTACTCGTCGCTCGCGGGCTTCATCACGGTCCCGGAGCTGTACTACCGGGCCAACCAGGTCGCGACCGACACCTTCCGGTACACGGCCGTCTTCCTCATACTCGGCGCGATGTACCTCGCGCTGGTGCTCACGGCGTCGAAGTTCATGGAGCGCGTCGACGCCCGCGTCGCGATCCCGGGGCTCGGCGCGAACCGCGAGCGGTGACGGTCACCCCTCGAAGTCGGTGACGACCTCGACGCCCGTCGCCTCGTACTCGTCCATCGCGGCGAGCCGGTCGGAGACCTCCGACAGCGACAGCTCGCGGGCGACCAGGTCGCCGGGGTCGATCCCCGTCGCCTCGATCAGCGCGAACAGGTCCGGATAGCTCGTCGGTGGCATCCCGCGCGAGCCGACGAAGGAGATTTCCCACCGCGTCATCCAGTCCGTCGGCAGCGACACCTCGCCGCGCTCGGCGTCCGTCGTGAGCCCGACCTGGACGTGCGTGCCCCGCGGCCGCAGCGACCGGACGGAGTTGCGGCAGGTTTCAGCGATCCCCAAGGCGTCGAGCGAGACGTCGGCGCCGCCGTCGGTGAGGTCCCGGACTCGTTCGGGAACTGAGTCGTCCGCTTCCGGCAGCGACGCCGGGTTCACCGTCTCGGCCGCGCCGAACTCGGTCGCGAGCGCGAGGGCGTCGTCGTCGACGTCGACCGCGATCACGCGCGCGCCGAGCGCCGCCGCGATCTGGACCGCGGAGAGCCCGACGCCGCCGCAGCCGTGGACGGCGACGGCGTCGCCCCCGCCGACGGTCGTCCGCTCCGCGAGCGCGTGATAGGCGGTCATGTACCGACAGCCGAGCGCCGCGGCCGCGGTCGCGCCGAGCCACTCGGGGCGTTCGACGAGGTTGTAGTCGGCGGCCGGGACGGCCACCCGCTCCGCGAACGCGCCCGGCGCGGCGGCCTCGAACCCGAGCGCACGCCCGTCCTCGCAGACGTTGCCGGCCCCGCGGCGGCAGTGCGGACAGGTGCCGTCGCCGAGCGAGAAGGGGACGACCACGCGGTCGCCCGGGCGGAACCGGTCCACCTCGTCGCCGACGTCGACCACCTCGCCGGCCGGTTCGTGTCCGAGGACCTGGCCGCGCGGGACCCGGTCGTCCGCCCACTCGCCGTGGCCGGCCCACGCGTGCCAGTCGCTGCGGCAGACGCCGCAGGCGTCGACGCGGACGACGGCGCCGTCGGGGGCCGGTTCGGGGTCCGGGAGTTCGCGGACCGCGAGCGGCTCGCCGTACGCTCGGAGGATCGCTGCGCGCATACGCCGATCCATCGGCGGCCGCGACAAAGTACCCCCGGCATTCCCCCGTTCCACCGATTATTTCACACGATATTCAGTTGTTCTCAGCGCATGACAAGTGATATCCGAGTAAGGTTTATCATTGCCGAGTAACCTCGTTGACACGTGTCGCGTTCGACGAAACGGCGGCCCGGGATCGCGTACCGTCGCCCCGAGGGCGACCCTTCGCGGTTCGTGATCGAGGCGTCCGGTGAGCCACGGCCCGAGGTCGCGGAACGACCGGACGGCGGTTGGCTCGACCGCGTCGTCGGCGACGACCGGGAGCGGCTCCGCGAGGCGCTCGACTCGGACCCCGTCGACGTGGTGTATCGAGTCACGTCTGATGAGGGGCCGCGGTGGGTCCACGAGCGAGGACGGGCGACGGACGACGGCGCCGTCGTGGGGTACCTCTTTCTGGCGGACGAACGCGTTCAGCGACGGCGACGGCTGGAGCGACAGCGGGAACGGCTCGAGGAGTTCGCGAGCGTCGTCTCACACGACCTTCGGAACCCCCTCTCCGTCGCAGTCGGGAACATCGAACTGGCCGCCGAACTCGACGAGGATGCGTCGCCCGAGCGGCTGGACCGGGCCCTCGACGCGCTCGACCGGATGGACGACCTCATCGGCGAACTGCTGACGCTGGCGCGGGAGGGAGAGACGGTCCAGTCCGCCGAGCCGACGGAACTGCGGCCGGTCGTCGAGAGCGCGTGGGAGACCGTCGGTGAACGCGCAGACGCCGCCCTCGTCGTCGACGGCCCGCTCGGAACGGTCCCGTGCGACGCCGACAGGTTCCGGCAGGCCTTAGAGAACCTCTTCCGGAACGCCCTCGAACACGGGACGCCCGAGGACGTCGACGCGCTGCCCGGCTCGGACCCGGCCGGGAGCGGGTCCGGGGACCGGGCCGCGTCCGGCACGTTCTCGCCGCGCGAGGAGTTGTCGGGGGAGCGCGCCGCGGGAAACGCGGAGGACGCCGCGGTCCGCGTTCGCGTCGGGCGGACGGACGACGGGTTCTACGTCGCGGACGACGGCCCGGGGATCGACCCGGACCAGCGGGAGGCGGTCTTCGAGCCGGGGCACACGACCGCCCCGGGCGGGACCGGCTTCGGATTGGCAATAGTCGAGCGGATCGCGGAGGCTCACGGGTGGACGGTCTCGGCGGCCCGGAGCCGGGAGGGCGGCGCTCGGTTCGAGTTCGTCTGCGACGAGCCGGTCGAGACCGCGGAGCCGTCCGAGGGCGAGGCGAGTCGGACTCGCGGCGTCTGACCGTCCTGCCGGAACGCTCGTCCGGTACCGCGTCGCACCCCGACGGACACGGTGCCGGACGGAAAGCGGGTCGGAGAGAAGGGACCACCTGCGAACTCCGGAGCCGATCAGGAGCCGCTCCGCGGTGCGCGGCCGGGGAGCGACTCACATGAAGTCGTTCAGCCCGGCCTGATCGTCGTCGCCGTCGTCGTCTCCCGCGGCCGCGTCGTCTGAGCTTTCCCCGTCCACGGGGTCGTCGCGACCGGCACCGGCAGCGTCCGCGTCGGATCCGGCCGCGGCGGACCCGTCGTCGCTGTCGGCCGCCGCGTCGTCGCCGTCCGCGCGCCCTGCCGCGTCGAGGGCGAAGGCGCCGTCGGCGTGTTCCTCGATCAGCTCGTCGCGCCGCGCCTGCGCGTCCTCGACGATCGACGCCACCTTGTTCGTCGACTCGCCGGAGCCGGTAACGAAGGCGACGCCCTCTTCGTCGAGGTCGTAGGCGGCCGCCATCGCGACGGTCAGCTCGCGGGGCTTGCAGTGGTGGGTGACGGCCTGGAGGAACGGCAACACCTCGCGGCGAGCGGTCGCGACGCTACAGCCGCTCGCGGCCGCGATCTTCCCGACGACCTCGTCCGCGGTCGCGTCCGACGACGACCAGAACTGCGGGCGGCCGTACCGCGTCCACCCGCCCTTCTCGCCGTCGCGGGCCGCCGCGACGCCCGCGGCCGCGTTGTCGGTCGCGTAGCGCCAGTAGGAGTAGTTCTGCGTGGCGCGCACGCGGCCGAGCCACACGTCCGCGTTCGCGAGGAAGTCGTAGGCGCGGACCGCCTCCGCGGGCTCGTACACGTCGAGGAGGTTGTTCTCGATCCACCGCGCCAGGTCTTCGGGCGTCTCGTCGACGGCGTACGCCGACTGGAGCGCCTCCTCCGCGGACTCCTCCTTGAGGACCGCGTCGAGGAACGGGAACAGCCCCAGCGCCTTGTCGCGGTCGCCCGTTACCACGTCTTCGACCGTGATCGAGTCGCGCCCCTGCGTCGCGGCCTGGAGGTCGTTGATCGCGCCGCGGAGGTCGCCGCGGTTCCCCTCCGCGATCCGCTGGAGCGCGTCCGACTCGAACTCGATCCCCTCCTTGCGGCAGACGTCGCGGAGGACCGGGACGATGGAACGCGCGGAGACGTCGCGGAACTCGATCTCCTGAGTCGCGTTCCGGAGCCCGCGCGACATGTCGTAGAAGTCGTTGGCGATGAGCACGATGGGCTGGCCCGACTCCTTGACCAGCTTCGTGATCGCCGAGGCGCCGCCGCGGTCGTAGTTGCCGTGGATGTTGTCGGCCTCGTCGAGGATGACGAGCTGCCGGGAGGCGGTGTCGCCGCCGGCCGCGCCGCCGCCCGCCGCGCTCCCGCCGAGGGTGGCGTTGCGCGCGGCCCGTCCCGCGAACCGCTCGATGACGTCGGCGGTGCGCTGGTCGGAGGCGTTGAGCTCGACGGTCTCCCACCCCATGTCGTTCGCGAGCGCGTGCGCCGCGCTCGTCTTCCCGACGCCCGGGCTCCCGTGGAGGACGACCGCCTCGCGGTGGTCGTCCCACGAGCGGGCCCACTCCGCGAACGCGTCGCGGGCCTTGTCGTTGCCGCGCACCTCCGAGAGCGTGCTCGGGCGGTACTTCTCCGTCCAGTCGGCCATTATCGAAGCAAGGAGCGAGCCGCGTTTAGTGGTTGCGGAGCGGTGCCCGAGGTGATCGCGCGATCCAGACGCCTCACGCTACTTCCCCGAACCGGCGTCCGAGTCGGCGGTTTCGGGACGGCGTCCCGAGTAGGCGGGGGCTACGCGCTCAACTTTCGGCGCTGATATTCATGCCATTAAGTACATAAGCCCAGTCCTCATCTGTTTAGCTAACCAGCAACCGATCGGAACGGACCTGAGAGCCACTTCGACTATGGCACACGAGTCTCTCACTCCCGTTTCTCGGTGAACCGCTGGGTTCAAACAATGAAACCACAGAACCAATCCAACTCGGACGATCGCGCGGTGAGCCCCGTTATCGGGGTCATCCTGATGGTCGCGATCACAGTCATCCTGGCGGCCGTCATCGGGACGTTCGTCCTCGGACTCGGCGATCAGTTAGGGGACACCGCGCCGCAGGCGACTTTCACGATCGAGGGTAACGATACGACGAATATCACGGTGACCAAGACCGGCGGTCAGGCGATCGAGGGATCGGATCTCGTGGTCTCGGTCGACGGTGAGAGAGGAGGCGACTTCGGTGCGGGCCCCTGGCAGAGTGGAGAGCGGAGGAACGCAACCATCCCAGTTAGTCCCTCCGGAGACGCTACAGTTCGGATAATCCACGACCCGAGCGGGAACGCGATCTTCGAGGACACCTGGGACTTCAGCTAATCGGCTGATACAGCGTCTTTTCCCGCAGTTTTTGCTTGCTTTTGATCGGTGCTGGCGCCAAACCAGTGACAATGGTGAGTCGCAACGGTTTCGTGGATGTTATCGGATCGGTCGTTCCCTCGCGTCTACGAAACGAACAATCCCGGGACTACTAACGCTGGTTTCCGTAGAAATTGAAGTGGGACCGCTGAGAGTCGAACTCAGGTCATACGGACCCCATCCGCATAGGATACCACTACCCCACGGTCCCTGACTACACCCGGAAAAACGACGGTCCGGTAATTAAGGACTTCGCTTCACTCCTCGTCGGCGTCCCGCGGGACCACGAGGTCGCCGTCGTCCCGCACCGCGAGGCTGCCGATCGGGTCCCCCTCGTAGACGGCCAGCCCCTCGCACCGACCGAGGACGTACCCGTCGCTGTCGGCGCGGACCGTCGCGCGCTCCGCGCCCGCAGCGTCGACCACGCTCGCGAGCACGTCGCCCTCGGCGAACGCGTCGCCGGCCGCGACGCGGTGCCGGACGAGGCCGGAGTCGTCAGTCGTCGGCCCGCGGAAGCGCCGCACGGGGAACTCGACCGGAGCGGGATCGACGCCGACGCCGGGCTCGCCGACCGACTCGGGCACGTCGCCGGAGTCCAATAATCCGAGTTCGACCGCGACGCCGAAGGCGCCCGCGACGCCCGCGTCGAGGAGGGCGTCGTCGACGACGCTGTGGGCGCCCAGCTCCGCCGTGAACGCCGGTATCCCGGCCTCGTTGAGCACGGCGCCCGCGGTCGAGCGCTGAAGGTTCTCCTCGACGTACTCCGCGGCGGGGTACTCCCGGACGACCGGGAGGCCGAACGCGTCGACCAGCCGGCCGAGGTCCTCGGAGAGCGCGGCCGCCTCGGACTCGCTCCGGCGGTCGCCGTAGAGGACGCGGTCGCGGATGGCGAAGGGCTCGCTGCCGACGCCGGCGGTGTGGCAGTCGATCAGCGCGTCCGCGGCCGCGTTCGTCCCGACCGTCTCGACGGCGAACTGCCTCGAATCGTCCGCGGACTCGCCCGCGTCGTCGGGCACCTCACCCGTGATCGCGGCGTACAGGCGGGCGTCGATCCGCTCCTGGAGCTTCGGCGGGCGCGCCGACTCCGTGTCGGCGTCGGGGAAGTGACGGTTCGGGTCCTCGTCGGCGTAGTACGTCTCCCGTGCGTTCCGACGGAGTCCCGCGGGGGAGACCGCGGGCACCGCGACGACCGCGCCCGCGAGGTCGGCGAGGTAGTCGCCGAAGGCCGCGACCGCGTCCTGAACGACCGCGACGCCGGTCGCCTCGTCGCCGTGGACGCCGCCCGTGAGCCACAGCGTCGGTCCGGCTTCGGCGCCGTTCGCGACGACGACCGGGAGCCGCTCCGCGCCTCCGGTCGGGAGCTCCGCGACCGGGAGCCGGCCGCGGTCGAGCGTCCCCGGCGCGGCGCTCGCGCTTCCGAGTTCGATCCGTCCGCCCGCTTCCCCGTTCGCGTCCGACTCGTCCATACCCGAACCCGGGGATGGCGGAGTTATAAAAGAACGCGCTCTAGGGCGACGACCGTCCCGCTCTCGGCGTCCGGATCGCCGACGACCCGCCCGAGGCAGACCGCGACGCCGTCGGGCGTGAAACACGCGACGAGCGGCGGATCGTCGTCGCCGTCGCGGTCCGGCCGAGCGGCGGCGTCGTCGACGTCGATCACGCCGGGCGCGTACACGGGCGCGCCGGTCGCGACGCTGCGCGCGGCGGACCGCGCGACCGTCACCGCGGGGAGGTGTGTCAGGGCGTCCTCCGCCGGTCGGACCACCTCGCGGAGGAGCGTGTCGTCGCCGTCCTCGGCCCACGCGAGCGCGTCCACGAGGTCCTGAAGGGTGTGGAGGTCGCGGTCGTCGAACGGGTCGGTGGCGGTCCGGCGGAGGTGGCCCATGTGCGCGCCGACGCCGGTCGCGAGCCCGATGTCGTGGCACAGCTTTCGGACGTACGTCCCCGACTCGCAACGGATCCGGATGAGCGCCTGCCGGTCGTCGACCTCCAGCACGTCGAGGTCGTGGATCGTCCGCGTGCGGAGTCGACGGCTCACGGCGCTCTTCCGCGGCGGCTTCTGGTAGATCTCGCTCTCGAACTCCGCGACCACGTCCTCGAAGTCCGCCGGGGTCGAGCCGTGGATCTCCAGCACCGCGACGTACTCCTTGGTGCCCTCTAAGAACACCTGCGCCATGCGCGTCGCGTCGCCGGTCAGGGTGGGAAGGCAGCCGGTGACCTTCGGATCGAGCGTGCCCGAGTGGGCGACGCCGCCCGTGGGAGGGCCCTCGGAGTCGAGCGCGGCGAGCGTCTCGTCTATGGCGTCGCGAACCCACGCCGACACTTGGTGGGAGGAGGGGCCGGCCGGCTTATCGAGGTTGACGACGCCGAATCGGAGCAGCTCCGGCACCGAGCGCTCGCCGGGCGGCGCTCTGAGGGGCCCCTCGCCGTCGGCGGGAGCGTCGGCGTCGGCGTCGGAGGCGTCTGTCATGAGGTGTGCGGCGGGTGTGGCTCAGAAGTCGTAACTGACGCCCTCGACGGGCGCTTTCCCCTCGTCGTCGTCGGGATCGTACGCCTCGACGGTGGCGACGAGGACGTCGAGGAACCGTTCGGGGCCCCAGCGGGCGGTGTTGTACGCGGCGTCGTAGATCGAGAGGTCATCGATGTCGATGTCGTAGTACTCGCGGTACCGCTTGCGCTCGGAGGCCTCGCGTCGCTCCGTCTCCGTCGCCGCGCGGTCGACGGGCTTCGCCTCGCGCTCCGCGATCCGCTCCGCGCGGACCGACAGCGGCGCGTCGAACCAGAACCGGAAGTCGGCGTGGTCGGCCGCGAGCCACCCGGCGAGCCGCGATTCGAGGACGACGTCGTCGCGCTCGACCGCGATCTCGCGGAGCCGGCGGTCGAGGTCCCGGTCGATCTGGGGGTCCTCCTCGGCGAACTCGTTGAACTCGACGGGCGTCATGTCGCGTTCGGCCGCCATCTCGCGAAAGATGTCGCCGCCGGAGACGTGTCCGAGACCGAGCGCGTCCGCCAGCTGGACGGCGTTGGTGCTCTTCCCGCTCCCAGGCGGGCCGGAGACGGTGATCAACATATCACCACTGCGCGGGTGTCGTTCAAAACGGTTGTCGTTCGACGGCGCGACGGGGCGATCTGACCGGGGCGAAGCCGGCCGCGGTCAGGGCTCGCTATCGGCCGTCGCGGCCGTCATCGACCAGACCGCGACGAGGCCGAGGAGGAGCGCGGGGACGAGCGGGAGCGCGAGGTACGTCGCGAAGAAGGGGAGCCCGAACCAGCCCGCGGCGTACGGGTAGACGTAGATGATCCCCGGGATGACGAGCGCGCAGACGAAAATCGCCGCCGTCAGCGCCCACCCCTCGCGACCGAAACCGTCGGCGGTGGGTTCGTCGGTGGCCGACGCCGACGCTTCGGGGCCGGCGGCCCCCTCGCTCTCGCCGCCGTCGTCCTCCGGGACGTGGACGTAGCCGCCGTCGGTGGTGCCGTCAGCGGTCGCGTCCGCGCCGGCGTCGGTCTCAGAGCTCACTGTCGGGTTTAACCACCACTTTGCCAAAGCCCTCACGGTTCTCGATAATCTCGTGTGCGCGCGCGGCCTCGCTCATCGGCAGCACCTCGCGGACGCGCGGTTCGAAGGTGCCGTCCCAGACGAGGTCCAAGACCTCGTCGACCTCGCCCGGCGTCGCCATCGTCGAGCCGAGGACCGACAGCTGGTTCCAGAAGATGCGGTTGAGCCCGGCGCCCGGGTTCGGGCCGGTGGTCGCGCCGCAGGTGACGAGCCGGCCGCCCTTCGCCATCGACTTCAGTGAGTTCGGATACGTCGCCTCGCCGACGTGGTCGACGACGACGTCGACGCCGCGCTTGCCGGTGAGCGCGTCGATCTCCTCGGCGAAGTCGTTCGCCTCGTAGTCGATGACGTGGTCGGCGCCGCACTCCTCGGCGTGCGAGAGCTTCGCCTCGGTGGAGGCGGTCGCGAACACCTCACAGCCCGCGTGGTCGGCGATCTGGACCGCGGCGTGGCCGACGCCGCCGGAGGCGCCGAGGACGAGCACCTTCTCGCCCGCCTCGATGTCGGCGCGCGTCTGGAGCATGCGCCACGCGGTCTGGAAGACGAGCGACGCGGAGCCGGCGACCTCCCAGTCGACGCCGTCCGGGACCGGGACGAGGTTCTCGGCGGGAACCGCCGCCTTCTCGGCGTGGACGCCGCGGACGTGTTCGCCGATGATGTGGAAGGAGACGCACAGCGACTCCTCGCCGTTGCGGCAGAACTCGCAGTTCCCGCAGGAGACGCCCGCGCTCACGGCGACGTGGTCGCCCGGCTCGAACCGCGTCACGCCCTCGCCGACGGCCTCGACGACGCCCGCCGCGTCGCTGCCCGGGATGTGCGGCATCTCCAGGTCGATGCCGGGCATCCCGCGCCGCGTCCAGATGTCGAGGTGGTTCAAGGCGCCGGCCTTGACGTCGACGAGCACCTCGCCGCGGTCGGGCTCGGGGTCGGGGAACTCGCCGTACTCGATCACGTCGCGGTCGCCGTGGTCGGCGAACTGAACGGCTTGCATACGCGGACCCTCCCGCGGGACCCACTAAACAGTACGCCTCACGGAAACGGACGGCGCGTCTCGAGGGTAGCGGCCAGTTATAAATGACATTGCGGTGGCGCGTGCCGGCGAGCGGCCGGAGCGAAGCGGAGGCCGCGAGTCGCACGCGCGAGGGAGTCGGGCGCGCCGAGGGCGACCGAAGGGAGCCCGACGGACGCGCCCGACGAGGCTGGGGAGGCGTGAGGTGCCGTGCGGTCGCGGTCGGGTGGGACGCAAAGGGGCAGCCGCGAGGGCGAAGGTGCGCGACGTTCGCACCGAGGGAGCGAACGAAGTGAGCGACCGAGGCGCGTGGTTCGAGAGAGTGAAGCTCTCTCGTCATCCCGAAAATCGAAGATTTTCGGGCGACAGCGAGCGCACCGAGCCCTCGCGGCTGGGGCTTAGGCGGTGTTCACCGACGATCTGCGAGCAACCATTTATAAGCAAGCGGCTGGGGCTTAGGCGGTGTTCACCGCGAAGTCACGAGTTGTTTATAAATAACGCCGAAGCGCTCCGGCGCATCTGCTCCCGAAACGATCGAGAAGCGCTACTCGGTGACCAACTGTTTCAGCCGAGACAGCGTTTGAACAACGGGACACCAACAGCTCCACCTCGACGGATCCGACGCGTCCGCCGCGATCTCGTCGGACTCCGATACCACCCAAGCGACGACCGTGCGAGACCGCCACAGCGACCCGGGCGTTTCGTGATGTTTAAGTACCGAAAGCGGGAGCATACGAACGCACGAACTGCAGGGGCGTCGGGCCCCGAGTCCGAGAGGGCGATGATACAACGCGGGTTGCGGTAGCCAAGCCTGGCCCAAGGCGCAGGGTTGCTAACTCTGTGGCGTCACTGCCTCCGGGGTTCGAATCCCCGCCGCAACGCTCGAACGGACGAGTACCGCCGGATTCGCGCCGGTAGGGCTCACCACAACCAACACATGAGCACGGAAGAATCACAGGACGACTCGCCGGAGGAGGAGGAAGACCTCCAGTACTTCGTTCGGATCGGGGGCGCGGACCTCGACGGGACGAAGACGGTCGAGCGAAGCCTGTCCGAACTCGACGGCATCGGCACGCGCACGGCGCGGCTGGTCGCCGAGAAGGCCGACGTGGACCGAAACGCCACGTTCGGGCTCCTCGACGAGGATGACATCGACGCGGTGGTCGACATCGCCGAGAACCTCGAAGACCACGTCCCGTCGTGGATGACGAACCGACAGAACGACTTCTTCAGCGGAGAGACGACGCACCTCGTCGGCACGGACGTCAACGAGAAGCGCCGTCACGACATCAACCGCATGAAGATCATCGAATCGTACAAGGGCGTGCGCCACAAGCGCGGGCAGAAGGTCCGCGGCCAGCGCACCAAGTCCACGGGTCGCTCGGAGGGGACCATCGGGGTCAACGTCGAGGAGATCCGCGAGGAGATGGCGGACGACGAAGCGGGTGACGAGGAATGAGTACCGGCAAGAACACCAAGGGCTACGAGACGCCGAACCACCCGTACCAGGGCGAGCGCATCGCCGAGGAGTCCGACCTCCTCTCGCGGTACGGTCTGAAGAACAAAGAGGAGTTCTGGCGAGCGCAGTCCGAACTGCGTAACATGCGTCGAGAGGCCCGACGGCTCCTCGGCGAGGCGCAGGGCGACGTCGACGCCGCCCAGGACGCCGGCGCGGAGTTCGTCGCACGGCTCCGCCGGATCGGCATCCTCGGCGACAACGACGACATCTCGACGGTCCTGTCGCTCGACGTGACGGACCTCCTGGAGCGCCGGCTCCAGACGATCGTCTACCGCCAGGGATTCGCCTCTTCGACCCAGCAGGCCCGCCAGTTCATCGTCCACGGCCACATCACCGTCAACGGCGCTCGCGTCACGCGCCCGTCGGTGAAGGTGGACGTCGACGACGAGGGCGCCATCGCCTTCGACGAGACGAGCCCGCTCGCGGACGATCTCCACCCCGAGCGCGCGGAGTCACAGGAGTAACCAACCATGAGTGAATCCGAGGACGGAGGAAAGTGGGGCATCGCCCACGTGTACGCGTCGTTCAACAACACGCTCATCACGGTCACCGACGAGACGGGCGCCGAGACGATCGCCAAGTCGTCCGGCGGCACCGTGGTGAAGCAGAACCGCGACGAGGCGTCGCCGTACGCCGCCATGCAGATGGCGGAGGTCGTCGCCGAGCGCGTCAAAGACGCCGGCCTGGAGGGCGTACACGTTCGCGTGCGCGGCCCCGGCGGCAACCTCAACAAGTCCACCGGTCCCGGTGCGCAGGCGACGATCCGCGCGCTCTCGCGTGCGGGCGTCGAGATCGGGCGCATCGAGGACGTCACGCCGATCCCGCACGACGGGACGAAGGCGCCGAAGAACAAGCGAGTCTGACATGACCGAAGACGAATTCGACGTCCAGTACGTCGAACGGGACGATCGCAGCGCGCGGGTGCTGATCCGCGGGCTCACGCCGGCGTTCGCCAACGGCATTCGCCGCGCGATGATCGCCGACGTCCCGACGTTCTCGATCGACACGGTCCGGTTCGTCGAGAACTCCTCGGTCATGTTCGACGAGATGATCGGCCTGCGTCTGGGGCTGGTGCCCCTGACGACGCCGCTCGACGACTTCGAACTCGGCGACGAGGTCACCCTCGCGCTCGACGTCGAAGGCCCGGCGACGGCGTACTCCGGCGACATCGAGAGCAGCGATCCGCTCGTCGAAGTCGCCGACGAGAACGTTCCGATCATCGAGCTGAAGGAGGGACAGCGGTTGGAGTTCGAGGCCGACGCGGTCCTCGACACCGGCAAGGAGCACGCCAAACACCAGGGCGGCGTCTCCGTCGGGTACCGTCACCTCCAGCGCGTCTCGGTCGAGGGCGACCGCGGCGAGTTCGACGACGACGAGCCGAACATCCTCCGCGGCGTCATCGAGACGCCGGACGGAGAGATCGAGCTCACCGACGAGTTCGACAACGACCTCTCGGAACGGTTCCCCGGGAAGGAGGTCGCGGTCGAGGACGTGCCGGGGGCGTTCGTCTTCCACATCGAGACGGACGGCTCGTTCGACGTCGAGGAACTGCTGCTCCGCGCCATCGACTCCATCGAGGAGCGCGCGGACGAACTACAGACGAAAGTCGCAGTATAAGGAAATGACGGCCCTTCGAACCAATCCCCTGACCGTCGCCCCCGCAGACAGCCGCGGCGCCGCTCCGACCGCCGGAGCGCCCGCGACCGACCGCGGGGACGCCGGGACCGAAAGTGGTTTGAAGGGAGCCGGAATACGATGGAGTGCACGCAGGGATAGCCAAGTCAGGCCAACGGCGCAGCGTTCAGGGCGCTGTCCTGTAGAGGTCCGCAGGTTCAAATCCTGCTCCCTGCACTCCGTTTTCCACGAACTCTCCGTTCAGGAGGGACAGCTATGAGTAGCAAGACGAACCCGAAACTACAGAACCTCATTGCCGATCTGAAGTCGGTCTCGCGTGACTCCGGTGCCAACGTGTGGCAGGACGTCGCCGACCGACTGGAGAAGCCACGGCGCACGCACGCTGAGGTCAACCTGGGCCGTATCGAACGATACGCGCAGGAAGACGAGACGGTCGTCGTCCCCGGCAAGGTGCTGGGCAGCGGTGTGCTCGAAACGAACGTTACCGTCGCCGCCGTCGACTTCTCCGGGACCGCCCGGACGAAGATCGACCAGGCCGGCGAAGCGGTGACGCTTGAACAGTACGTCGAACAGAACCCCGAAGGAAGCAACGTGCGGGTGATCCGATGAGCCTCGCGAAGATCGACGCGGACGTCGTCGTCGACGCCCGCGACTGTATCCTCGGTCGCGTCTCCTCCGAGGTCGCGCAGCGCGTCCTCGCCGGGGAGACCGTCGCCGTCGTCAACGCCGAGCGCGCCGTCATCACCGGCAACGAGGAGGCGACGATGGAGACGTATCACAAGCGCGCGGAGCTCGGCTCGGACAGCGGGCCCTACTACCCCAAGCGTCCGGACCGGATCTTCAAGCGCGCCATCCGCGGCATGCTGCCGTACAAGTCGGAGGACGGCCGCGAGGCGTTCTCGAACGTGCGCGTGTACGTCGGGAACCCCTACGAGCGCGACGAGGACGTCGAGAGCGTCGTTCTCGACGGTACCTCGCTCGACCGCCTCTCGAACATCAAATTCACCACGCTCGGGGAGATCTCCGAGTCTCTGGGAGCCAACGTCACATGGTAACGAACACCTCAGGCAAGAAGAAGACGGCCGTCGCCCGCGCCACCGTGCGCGAGGGCGAGGGCCGCGTGCGCATCAACTCCCAGCCAGTCGAGCTGGTCGAACCGGAGCAGGCGCGGCTCAAGATGCTGGAGCCGTTCCGCATCGCGGGCGAGGAGCTCCGCGACGGCGTCGACATCGACATCGACGTCGAGGGCGGCGGCTTCAGCGGGCAGGCGGACGCGACGCGGACCGCCATCGCCCGCGGCCTCGTCCAGCACCTCGGCGACGCCGAGCTGCGCGACGCGTACATGAACTTCGACCGCACCCTGCTGGTCAACGACGTGCGCCAGTCCGAACCCAAGAAGTGGGGCGGACCCGGCGCGCGCGCTCGCTACCAGAAGTCCTACCGCTGAGGTGATCCAGTCATGATGATCCCGGTCCGGTGTTTCACGTGCGGCAACGTCGTGGGTGAGCACTGGGAGGAGTTCAAAGAGCGGGCTCGCGAGGGCGACGAGGACCCCGGCGAGGTGCTCGACGACCTCGGGGTCGACCGGCACTGCTGCCGGCGCATGCTGGTCAGCCACCGCGACCTCGTCGACGTCGTCTCGCCGTACCAGTAACCATGTCAGAACAGCGATACAATCGATACGAGAAGGCACGCATCCTCGGCGCGCGAGCGCTACAGGTGTCCTACGGGGCGCCCGTGCTGATCGACACGGACCAGACGGAGCCGATCCTCGTCGCCGCGGAGGAGTACGACGCGGGCGCGCTCCCGTTCACCGTCCGGAGGGAAAGCTGATGACGCGGATCACCAGCGTCTCGCTCCGCCGCGTGCTCGACTCTCGGGGGAACCCGACGGTCGAGGCCGACGTGCTCACCGAGTCCGGCGGCTTCGGCCGCGGGGCGGCCCCCAGCGGGGCCTCGACGGGCGAGTACGAGGCGATCGAACTGCCCGCGAGCGAGTCGATCGCGAAGGCCCGCGAACACGCGGTGCCGCGCCTCGAAGGCGTCTACGCGGGCGACCAGCGCGCGGTCGACAACGCCTTACGCGCCGCCGACGGGACGGACGACTTCTCCGCCATCGGCGCCAACAGCGCGGTCGCCATCTCGATGGCGGCGGCGAAGGCGGCCGCCGACGTGCTGGGCGCGCCGCTGTACCAGCACCTCGGCGGCGCGTTCCGCGGCGAGAACTTCCCGATTCCGCTCGGCAACGTCGTCGGCGGCGGGGAGCACGCCAAGGAGGCGACCCACATCCAGGAGTTCCTCGCGGCGCCGGTCGGCGCGCCCAGCGTCTCGGAGGCCGTCTTCGCGAACGCCGCGGTCCACGCGGCGGTCGCGGACGTGCTCGACGAGCGCGGCGTCCCCGCGGCGAAGGGCGACGAGGGCGCGTGGGCGCCCCCCATCTCGGACGCGGACGCGTTCGAGGTCGTCGACGAGGCGGTCGACCGCGTCGAAGACGAGGTCGGGTTCGAGATCCGGTTCGGACTCGACATGGCCGCCGCCGAGCTGTACGACGACGACCGAGAGGCGTACGTGTACGGCGACGAGACGAAGTCGGCCGACGAGCAGATCGAGTACGTCGCCGGGCTCGTCGACGAGTACGACCTCGCGTACGTCGAGGACCCGCTCGACGAGAACGACTACGAGGCGTTCGCGGAGCTGACCGACCGGGTCGGCGACCGGACGCTGATCTGCGGCGACGACCTGTTCGTCACCAACGTCGAGCGGCTCCAGGACGGGATCGACGCGGGCGCGGCCAACAGCATCCTGATCAAGCCGAACCAGATCGGGACGCTGTCTGACGCGTTCGACGCCGTCGAGCTCGCCGCCCGCAACGGGTACGAGACGGTCATCTCCCACCGTTCGGGCGAGACCGAGGACACCACCATCGCACACCTCGCCGTGGCGACCGACGCCGGCTACATCAAGACCGGCACGGTCGGCGGCGAGCGCACCGCCAAGCTGAACGAACTGGTCCGCATCGCGGACGACGCGGTATGACGGGCCCACACCACGCATGAGCGAAGACAACGACGCGGTCGAACTCGACGACGACGCGGAGACCGAGGCGGTCGACGCGGCGGTCGAGGAGGAGGCCGACACGACCGAGGAACCGACCGCCGACGCGGGCGCCGAGGAGGCGTCCGCTGACGCCGAAACTGGGGCGTCCGCCGACGCCGAGAGCGAGGCCGCCGAGGCCGCGGAGGAGGCTGACGAAGAGGAGGACGCCTCCCCGTTCGACGACGACGTCATGCCCGACGACGACGTCGACCTGCTGATCCCCGTCGAGGACTACCTCTCCGCCGGTGTCCACATCGGGACCCAGCAGAAGACGGCGGACATGGAGCGGTTCATCCACCGCGTCCGCGACGACGGGCTGTACGTCCTCGACGTGAGCCTGACCGATCAGCGGATCCGCACGGCCGCGGACTTCCTCGCGAACTACGACCCCGAGCAGATCCTCGTCACGTCCTCGCGGCAGTACGGCCGGTTCCCGGCGGAGAAGTTCGCGGACGCCATCGGCGCCCGCGCCCGCACGGGACGGTTCATCCCGGGCACGCTGACGAACCCCGACTACGCCGGCTACATCGAGCCGGACGTCGTCGTGGTCACCGACCCGATCGGCGACGCGCAGGCCGTCAAGGAGGCCATCACCGTCGGCATCCCGGTGATCGCGATGTGCGACTCCAACAACCAGCTGTCGAACGTCGACCTCGTCATCCCGACGAACAACAAGGGGCGGCGCGCGCTGTCGGTCGTCTACTGGCTCCTCGCCAACGAGACGCTCGACCGCCGCGGCGCCGACACGGTGTTCGCCCTCGAAGACTTCGAGGACGAACTGTAGGCCGGTCGCTTTTTGCGTTCACGAACTACGTTTCGCTCGCTCATCCTCCGCGAGCGGCCGGTGTCTCGCTCCGAAAGAGCGCGGGCTCAGACGATGTCCGGCGTGTACGGGTACGAGTAGACCTGTCCGTCGTTGGCTTTCACGGTGGCGATGAGGACCAAGACGAGGTCGACGATCCCGATGATCGGGAACAGCAGGAGCCCGATGAACACGAAGCTCAGGACGCCCGCGATCATGAGGGAGACGAAGACGATTATCTGGAAGTTCAGCGAGTTCTTCGCGTTCTGTTTGACGAGTTCGTCGTCGTCGTCCGCGAGGACCAGGAACAGGATCGGTCCGAGGAAGGAGGCGAAGAGCGCCGACGCGTGCGCCAGCGCCGCCAGCGTCGTGTCGCCCTCGACGCGCTCGCCGCCGGGTTCGGTAGCGGGTGTTGACATAGCGAAAGTTGGGTTTCGTAGCTGATAGATAAGCTTTGGGAGACGGCTCCTCGCCCGGTGAGAGTCCGTCGACCGCCGCTCCCGATCAGTCGGCGGTCGAGGCCCCGTCGTCGGCCGTCGCGTCCTCTGCCGGCTCCTCGGGCACGTCGTGGGTCCAGCGCGGCTCGATCTCGCGGTTCGCCATCACGATCCGGTCGCCGGCGTCCGTGTCGATCCGCGTCTTCCGGAGCTCGATGGCGGCGACGGTGCCGGTGACGCCCTTCGCCTCGACGCGGTAGCCGACGTTGAAGTCCGGGTCGCGGAGGAGGTAGACGCCCGCCACCGTGTCCTCGATCATCTCGGAGAGCGCGTAGGAGACCCCGAGCGCGATGAAGCCGACGGCGGTGCCCAGGCTCGCCGCGATGTCGCCCATGCCGAGCACCTTGAGGAAGGTGAGCGCGACGCCGAACCAGAGGAAGATGGCCACGAGCGTGACGATTAGGTCGCCGACCAGTTCGCGGTCGCCGACGTACACACGCTCGATCGACGAGCGGACGAGCGCGAGGACGACTCGCACCGTCACGTACGCCAACGCGAGGAAGACCAACCCCGAGAGCAGGCGGGGGATCGCGACGGCCAACCCCTCGACGAAGTTCGTGAACGACTGTCGCAGAAGCGACGGAAGCGCGGTCATGGCGCGCACGAGGACGGCCGCCGGTGAAAAGCTGACGGGGGCAGGGCAGTCTCACGTTCCGGATCCCCGCCGCTCGCCCCGCCCACAAGCGCAACGCCTGTAAGCACGCGGGGAGAGGGAGTTCGTATGACCGTCTGTGAAGCGCCGGGGAAGGTGTACCTCTTCGGCGAACACGCCGTCGTCTACGGCGAGCCGGCCGTGCCGGCGGCCATCGAGCGACGCGCGACGGTGACCGCCGAGCCGCGCGAGGACGACCACGTGCGCGTCGAGGCCGAGGACCTCTCCCTGGACGGGTTCACGGTGGAGTACGCCGGCGGCACCGGCGACCGCCCCGACGTCGACGTGCCGACTCCGCTCGTCGAGGCTGCGATGGGATACGTCGACGCGGCCGTCGAGCAGGCGCGAGACGCCGCCGACGCGCCCGACGCGGGCTTCGACATCACCGTCGAGAGCGACATCCCGCTGGGCGCGGGATTGGGGTCGTCCGCGGCCGTGGTCGTCGCCGGTATCGACGCCGCGACCCGGGCGCTCGGCGAGCCGCTGGACCGCCGCGAGCTCGCCGACCGGGCGTACCGGGCCGAGTTCGAGGTCCAGGACGGACAGGCCTCCAGGGCCGACACCTTCTGTTCGACGATGGGCGGCGCGGTGCGGGTCGAGGGCGACGACTGCGAGCCGATCGACGCCCCGAACCTCCCGTTCGTCGTCGGCTTCGACGGCGGCGCGGGCGACACCGGCGAACTCGTCGCCGGCGTCCGCGCGCTGCGCGAAGAACACGAGTTCGCCGCGGACACGGTCGAATCCGTCGGCGACCTCGTCCGGGCCGGCGAGGGGCTGCTCGCCGACGCCGACCCGGAGAGCGACCCGGATCCGGCGCTGCTCGCGGAGCTGGGCGAGCTGATGGACTTCAACCACGGGCTGCTCGCCGCGCTCGGCGTCTCCGCCCGGTCGCTCGACGCGATGGTGTGGGCCGCGCGGGACGCGGGCGCACACGGCGCGAAGCTCACCGGCGCGGGCGGCGGCGGCTGCATCGTCGCGCTCGACGAGAGCGACGCGACGGAGACCGCGCTCTCGTTCACGCAGGGCTGCGAGGAGGCGTTCCGCGCCGAGCTGGCGACCGAGGGCGTCCGGGTGGTGGAGCCGTGACGGGCGGCGCGGCCGATCTCGACGCCGACGCCGCTGACGTCGCCGCACCCCCCGTCGTCCTCAAGCTCGGCGGGAGCCTGATCACGGAGAAGGGCCGCCCCGAGACGCTCGACGACGCGGCGCTCGACGCGGCCTGCGACGCCGTCGCCGGCGCGCTCGCGGCGGGCGACCTCGACCGGCTCGTCGTCGTCCACGGCGGCGGGAGCTTCGGCCACCACCACGCCAGCGAACACGGGGTCTCGACGACCGACGGGACGCGCGACGCGGACGCGGTGGCCGCGGTCCACGGCGCGATGAAGCGGTTGAACGCGCACGTGCTGGAGCGCCTCCGCGAGCGCGGCGTGCCGGTGGTGCCCGTCCACCCGCTGTCGCTCGCGGCGCGGTCACAGGGAGCTGACGGCGGGCTCGACCTCCCGCTCGGGTCGGTTGCGACGCTGCTCGGCGAGGGGTTCGTCCCGGTCCTCCACGGCGACGGGGTGGCGACTGCGCGCGACGGGGTGACGGTCGTCTCGGGCGACGAGCTGGTCGTCGAACTCGCCGCGGGGCTCGGCGCGCGCCGCGTGGGCGTCTGCTCGACGGTCCCCGGCGTCCTCGACGGCGAGGGGGACGTAATCGACGAGATCGACGCGTTCGACGCGGTCGCGGACGCGCTCGGCGCGAGCGACGCCACCGACGTTTCGGGAGGGATGGCCGCGAAGGTGCGGGAGCTGCTCGCGCTCGACGCGCCGGCGTACGTGTTCGGCGCGGAGGGACTGGCGCCGTTCCTGCGCGGCGAGGCCGCCGGGACGCGGATCGACTGACCGCCCACCGGAGGGCGGATCGGGTGACAGAACCCTTATTCGACCCACGGCCCTCCCCCCGAGCATGAACGAAGCGGACGTGCGGGAGCGGCTCGCGGACGTGCGGGACCCCGACCTCGGCGACGACATCGTCTCGCTCGGGCTGGTGAACGACGTCGAGGTCGACGAGGGCGCGGGGACGGTCCGCGTGTCGCTCGCGCTCGGCGCCCCCTTCTCGCCGAACGAGTCGGCCGTCGCGGACGACGTGCGCGAGGCGCTCGCGGACACCGGCCTCGACGTGGAGCTGTCGGCGTCGATCCCGGACGACCTCTCGGCGGACGAGCAGGTCCTTCCCGGCGTCCAGAACGTGATCGCGGTCGCCTCCGGGAAGGGCGGCGTCGGGAAGTCGACCGTGGCGGTGAACCTCGCCGCCGGGCTCTCCCAACTGGGCGCCCGCGTCGGCCTGTTCGACGCCGACGTGTACGGGCCGAACGTGCCCCGGATGGTGTCGGCCGAGGAGCGTCCCGAGACCGACGGCGAGACGATCGTTCCCCCCGAGCGGTTCGGGGTGAAGCTGATGAGCATGGACTTCCTCACCGGCGAGGACGACCCCGTCATCTGGCGCGGCCCGATGGTCCACAAGATCATCACCCAGCTCGTCGAGGACGTCGAGTGGGGCGAGCTCGACTACCTCGTGATGGACCTGCCGCCCGGCACCGGCGACACCCAGCTCACGATCCTCCAGACGCTCCCGCTGACGGGCGCCGTGATCGTCACGACGCCGCAGGACGTGGCGCTCGACGACGCGGTGAAGGGGCTCCGCATGTTCGGCAAACACGACACGAACGTCCTCGGCATCGCCGAGAACATGGCCGGCTTCCGCTGTCCGGACTGCGGCGGCTTCCACGAGATATTCGGCTCCGGCGGCGGGAAGGCGCTCGCGCAGGAGCACGACCTCCCGTTCCTCGGCGGGATCCCGCTCGACCCGGAGGTGCGCACCGGCGGCGACGACGGCGAGCCCGTCGTCTTGGAGGACGGCGAGACCGCGGACGCGTTCAAGGTGCTCGTCGAGAACGTCGCGAACAACGCCGGTGTCGTCCGGCGTCGGGGGGTGAGCGAGGGGCGATGACCGACGCCGGCGACGACGCCCCAGACGCCGAGGGGGGCGCCGAGGCGGGAGGTGCCGCCGCCGACCGCAAGGACCCCCTCGCCGCCGCGGGCGTCGATCCGGTGGTACCGGACGAGGCGTCGGACGCGGAGTTCGCCGCGGACGACGAAGTGCGGGAGTTCCTCCGCGACGTGGCCGAGGACGTTCGGGGAGACAGCTCGGAGAGCAAGCAGCTCTCGGCGGTCCTCTACCGCGTCTCGGACCTGTACGACGACGAGGAGGAGACGTCCCCGGAGGAGATCTATCTCAACGTTCGGCACATCATGCGGATCAAAGCCGAGGGCGGACTGCGACGCTGAGGCGTCCGCGTCGGCCGGAGAGCACGGTTTTTCCGCCCGTCAGTCGTCGGACTCGGCCGCCGCGACGGGGTCGATCGGGCGTTCGTCCAGCGGGGTCGCGTCGTCGACGACGCCGGCGAGTCCGAGCCGGTCGAGCGTCGCTGGCGTCGGGAGCCCGCGGTCTCCCCACCCTCGTGCCGCGTAGTAGCGGTCCAGCAGGCGGTCGAACGCCTCGACGTCGACGCCGGGCGTGCCGTCGGCCGCGGCGGTGCGCAGCGGGGCGGGGAGCGCGTCGTCCGCGCGGTCGAACCCCTCGCGGGCGTTGAACAGCCGCGTGAGCGTCCAGATGCGCTCGCCGGTCGCCGCGAGCGCGTCGACCGGTTCGTCCGGCGTGGCGGGGTCGGTTCCGCTGTCGACGCCGGCGTCGGTCCCGTCCCCGTCGCGGTCGACGTCGGCGACCGCGGGATGGTCGACCGCCGCGAGCCACTCCGCGCCGAGGTCGGTCCAGACCGCCTCGCCGACGAAGTCGTCGACGACGAGGCTCCAGAGGACGGAGCGAGCGTTCTGCTCGCCGACCACGTCGCGGACCCGGTCTGCGGGGGACCGGTCCGGCCGGGCGAGGGGCTCGCTGTCCTGCGGCCGCGCGCGGCGGTGGCACGCGCCGCGGTCGCTCGTCGCGTACGCGAGCGCGACGCCGACCGCCGCGCGGGGGTCGAAGCCCGGCAGCGCCATCGACTTCACCGTCGGCACGAGTCCCGCGCCGCCGAACCGTTCGACCGCGGCGTCGATACCGTCCGCGAGCGCGTCCGGCAGGTCGGGATCGACGTCGAGATCCGGCGGCGCCTCGCGGGCCGCGATCGCCTCCAAGAGGCGCTCGGCGCCGTCGGCGTCGCCGAACGAGACCGGACAGTCGACGATCCCCGCCTCGCCGGCGCGGACCGCCCACGCGACCGCGTTGCCCGCGCCGATCACGTCGAGGCCGAGCCGGTCGCAGACCCCGCAGAGGTCGACGACGCGGTCGAAGTCGTCGATGCCGAGGCCCGCGCCGAGCGTGATCGGCGCCGCGCCGCGGGGGACCACCTCGCCGTCGGCCGTGTCGATCCGGAAGCCGCCGGGGACGTCCGAGCCTTCCCCTTCGCGCCCCGACGAGCGCTCCAGGGCGGCCTCGACGCCGATGTCGTCGGCGCCGTCGAAGCCGGTCCCCGTCCACCCCTCCGCCGCGAGGATCCCGACCTCGTTGGCGTAGTCGACCGTCTCGACCGTCTCGCCGGCCGCCTGCCACTCGCCGGTCGGCTCGTCGCCGTAGGCCGCGACGTCGCGGTCGCGGAGCGCGGCGAGGTCGTCCGGAACCGTCGGCGAGGGGTCGCGAGCGACGACCGATTTGAGGCGCTTCGCGCCCATCACGGCTCCGGCGCCGCCGCGGCCCGCGTGGTGGGCGCCGCCGCCGCTCGCGATCGTCGCGTACGCCGCCTCGCGCTCGCCGGCGGGGCCGACGCAGGCGACCCCGGCGTCAGGGAACCGCTCGGCCGTCTCGGCAGCGTCGTCGCCCCACGCGTCGGTCGGCTCGATCCGGGCGCGGCCGCCCTCGACCTCGATCCGGACCGGTCGGTCGGCGGCGCCCGTCACGAGCAGCCCGAGGCAGTCTGCGAGCGACCCCGCGAGGCGGTCGGCGAAGTCGCCGCCTGCGTAGGAGTCGAGGAAGCCGCCGGTGAGCGGAGACTTCGTCACCGCGGCGTAGCGCGTCTCTCCCGGGAGGTAGCCCGCGAGCGGCCCGACGAAAAGCGCGAGGCAGTTCTCCGGGGCAGTCGGGTCCGTTCCCGGCGACAGCTCCTCGTAGAGGTAGCGCGCTCCGAGCCCCTTCCCGCCGACGTAGTCGCGTCGCCACTCCCGCGGGACGGGCTCGCGGGCGGTCTCGCCCGTCGAGAGGTCGACGCGGAGGACCCGAGTGCGGCGCCGACTCATTCAGCCACTCTGCGCGGCGGAGACGTATCAATCTGTTCGCCGCTGGGGTCGAGTGCCCGCGCGGCGCCCCCTCCGCCCGAGGCTCCGACCGTTAGAGTGAGGCCGGCGGCGGGACAACGTCCGGTCATGGACCTGACGACCGCGCTCGACGCCCGCGACGCGACCGTCTGCGTCGTCGGCGCGGGCGGCAAGAAGTCGACGCTGTTCGCGCTCGCGGACCGGCTCGATCGCTCGGTCGTGACCGCAAGCGTGCGGATACCGATCTTCGACGACCGGGTTGCCGCGGTGCGGGTGACCGAGGACCCGGCGGCCGCGATCGAGGAGGCGGCGGACGGCGACTGGCCGCTCGGGCTGGTCCCCGAGCGCGAGCGCTCGGACCGGTACCTCGGGTACGACGTCGACACCGTCGCCGAGATCGCCGACGCCGCGCCCGGCGCGACCCTCGTGAAGGCCGACGGGGCGCGCCTCCGAGAATTCAAGGCGCCCGGCGACCACGAGCCGCAGATCCCGCCGAGCGCGGACGTCGTCGTCCCGATCGCGAGCGCGCACGTCGTCGGCGAACCCCTCACCGAGGAGCTCGTCCACCGGCCGGAGGAGGTCGCCGCGATCACGGGCCGCGAGATCGGCGACGAGATCCGCCCCGCCGACGTCGCGACGGTCCTCGCGAGCCCCGCGGGCGGGCTGAAGGGCGTCCCCGGCGACGCGACCGCGATCCCCGTCGTGAACAAGGTCGACGACGAGGCGGACGCCGCCGCGGCCCGGGCGGTCGCCGGGGAGATCCTCTTCCGCGCGAACGTGCCGCGCGTCCTCCTCACGCGCCTGGTCGCGGACGACCCGGTCGTCGAGGTCGTGGAGTGAGCCGCTACGAGGTCCCCGCCGGAAGCTCCTCGAACGACCGCCACAGCGCCCGGTACAGCGTCCACGCGTCGACGCCGGTCCGGTCGGTCACGGCCCGGCAGGCGTCGTCGAACCGCCGGTAGTCGGCCGCCGACGGCGGGTCCGGGTAGGGGTCGTCGAGTTCGCCGGCGGCGGCCAGCACCGTCCACGTCCGGCGGTCGATCGCGACGAACCGCGAGGGCGCGAGGAACTGGAGGAACCCGGACGCGACCGCGACGTCGACCCCGTCGAGCGCGGTGAGCGCGTCGAGGGCGGCGGCGACGTTCGCTGAGTCGTCGCTATTCACGCCCACCGCGTCGACGGCGCCGTCGATGGCGTCGATCACGTCGTCGAACTCGTTGTCGCGGAACGCCTCCTCCCGCTCGCGCCGCTCGCGGTCAGGATACTCGCCGAGGTACCGCCGGAAGTACCACCGGACGATCCACTGCGCGTCTCGGCGCCCGTACTCGTCGCCGGCGAACGTCTTCGCGACCGTCTCGACGTGCTGGCGCTCCACGTCGTACAGCGGTTCCGCCGCCGCGTACGCCCGGGCGCGGTCCCGGACGGTCGACTCGCTCAGGTCCATCGGCTCGCGGTACGGCGGTGGGACGGATGAACGTTCGTGCCGATCGTCCCGATCGATCGTTTGATACAACCGTGGGGACTGGTAGCATACATGGCAGACGACCGGATCCCGGTCACGGTCCTCAGCGGCTACCTCGGCGCCGGGAAGACGACCATGGTGAACCACCTCCTCGCGAACCCCGGCGACAGGCGGATCGCGGTCATCTTAAACGACATGGGCGAGGTGAACGTCGACGCCGAGCTCGTCGCCCGCGAGAACGACGAGGAGGGCGTCGTCGACCTCTCGAACGGCTGTATCTGCTGCCGGCTCCAGGACGACCTCCTGTCGGAGGCCGCGGCGCTCGCCGAGTCGCGCGAGTTCGACTACCTCCTCGTGGAGTCGTCGGGCATCTCCGAGCCGATCCCGATCGCGCGGGCGTTCACCGAGGGGACCGATGACAGCGAGGTCGACCCGACCGAGCGCTTCCGGCTCGACACGATGGTGACCGTGCTCGACAGCTACGGGTTCTGGAAGGAGTTCGACGCCGGCGAGAGCCTCCCGGGCGACGGCGAGCCGGCGGCCGACCGTCCCCTCGCGGACGTGCTCGTCGAGGGGATCGAGTTCTGCGACGTGCTCGTGTTGAACAAGACGGACATGGTCCCCGACGACGTGCTCGACGAGATCGAGTCGGTCGCCGACCGGCTGGGGCCGCGAGCGAAGCGGATCCGGACGAGCTACTCCGAAGTCGATCCGGACGACGTGCTCGACACGGGGCGGTTCGACTTCGAGACGGCCAAGCGGTCGCCGGGGTGGAAGCGGGCGATAGCCGAGAGCGAGGGCGACGGAGGAGACGGGGGCGCGGCGGGCGAGGGCGAGGCGGAAGGAGGCGGCCACGCGCACGGCCACGACCACGCCGAGGGGGCCGCCGCGGCCCACGGGGTCGACTCGTTCGTCTACCGCTCGACCGACGCGCTCGACCCGGAGCCGTTCGCGGACTGGCTCGACGACTGGGACGGCGCCATCGTGCGGGCGAAGGGCGTCGCGAACGTCGCGGGCACCGACGAGGTCATCGGCGTGAGCCAGGCCGGCCCGTCGGTACAGGCCGGACCGATCGGCGAGTGGGCCCCCGACGACGACCGCCGGACGCGGCTCGTGTTCATCGGCAGCGAGATGGACGAGGCGAAGATTCGCGGCGAGCTCGACGACCTGGCGACCGCCGAGGTCGACGGGAAGACGGCGACCGGCGAGGAGGCGGCCGAGGCGTTCCCGCTGTGAGGCCGCCGCGTCAGATGCCGAGCTCCGCCTGTAGGTCGTCCCAGTCCTCGTGGAAGCCGTGGGTGGACTCCGTCTCGGCGCTGACCGCCGACTGGTAGACGTCGTCGTACTTCAGCAGCTGACCCCACTCGTCGTGGAACGCCCAGTTACAGTACTTACACATACGGGTCACCACGAGAGGGATCGACATACCGGTTTCGGCGGGAGCGACGAGTCGGGTACGGCGAGCCGGAGCGACGAGTCGGGTACGGCGGGCCGGAGCGACGAGGCAGGTGCGACGAGCCAGATGCGACGAACGGGAGCGACGAGGCGGGTGCGACGGGGCGGGATTCCTGCGGTCGCCGCCGCGCGTCTCCACCGCCGACAGAGTGAACCCTGACCGTGACGTATGATACCTATCGACGCGGGGCGGCCGCGGCGGGAATCCCATGGTCACATACAGACGCGGCGGACACGTTCAGGGCGGCGACGAGGCGGTCGAACGGGGCTGCGACCTCTGCGAGTGGCACTGCGTCGCCGACGGCTATCCGGAGCTGGTCTCGCGGTACCAGTCGCACCTCCGGGCGGAACACCCGAAGGCGTGGCTCCGGGTCTGACGCGCGTCGCGGTTTGGAAAAAACGGAACGCGGGTGAGGGGTAGCTCGGGAGTCAGGGCTCCAGCAGGACCTTCGTGACGCCCTCCTCGCGAGCGTCGAACGCCTCGTACATCTCGGGCGCTTCCTCGAGGTCCACGCGGTGCGAGACGACCCACGTCGGATCGGCTCGGCCCTCGATGATCATGTCCCGCAGGTAGCGGTTGTACTCCTTCACGTTACACTGCCCGGTGCCGCACTTGAGCCCCTTCTCGAAGAACTTCCCGAAGTCGATGCCGAGGCGGCCCTGCGCGGCCATGTCGTCGGGCGCGCCGGGGTCCTCGGGAACGTAGAGTCCGGGAATCCCCAGCTCGCCGGTCGGCCGGACCACGCGGATGAGGTTGTTGATCACGACCGCCGGGTTCTCCTTGGCCGGCTGGTAGGAGTAGTCCTCCGTCTCCGTGTCGACGTCGTCCGGGTCGGTCGCCTGGTAGCCGACCGCGTCGACGCCCTTGTCGACCATCCCGCCGTGTTCCTCGATGATCTGGTCGACCGGGTCGCCCTCGGAGAAGTCGATCGGGTGGGCGTCGCAGTGCTCCTCGGCCAACTCGAGTCGGCTCGGCACCTGGTCGACGACGTAGATCTCGGCCGCGCCCTTGAGCTTCGCGCTGTAGGCGGCCATCAGCCCGACCGGCCCGGCGCCGAAGATGGCGACGGACTCGCCGGACTCGAGGTTCGCCAGCTCGGTGCCGTGCCACCCCGTCGGGAAGATGTCCGCGAGCAGCGCGAACGCGTCCTCGTGTTCGCGGCCCTCCGGCAGCTTCAGCGCGTTGTGGTCGGCGTACGGGACGCGCAGCTTCTCCGCCTGTCCGCCCGGATACGGGCCCATGGCGACGTAGCCGTACGCGCCGCCCGCGAAGCCGGGGTTGACGTTGGTACAGAAGCCGGTGTACCCCTCCTCGCAGTTCTGGCAGAAGCCGCAGGAGACGTTGAACGGCATGACGACGCGGTCGCCCTCCTCCAGCGTCGAGACAGCCTCGCCGACCTCGCTGACGACGCCCATGTTCTCGTGGCCGAAGATGATCCCCTCCTCGGCCGCGGTCCGTCCCTCGTACATGTGGAGGTCCGACCCGCAGATACAGGAAGTCGTGATGTCGACGACGACATCGTTCGGGTGTTCTATCTCCGGTTCGTCTACGTCTTCGACGGCCACGTCGTACGGGCCTTGATAGACAACAGCTTTCATGTTGATCCCGGTTGAAACGTGTTAACAAACCATAGTAAATGTTTTTCCATTATAAATTACCATTAATAACCTGTCAGCCATCGATGCTAATTCGCCGAATGCTTCGTGCCTCATCCGCCCTCCGCTCCGCCCGTCTTCCGGTTCGCTGACCCTCTGCTTCGCCCGCTCTCCGCCCCGCCCGTCTTCCGCTTCGCGCACTCTCTCACCGACGGAAACCACCGGTACACTGATGGACGGCCACGATGGATCATGCGGTATGAGCACACACGGGGGCGGTGAGACCGATGTCCAGTGAGCCGGACGACGCGACGAAGACGATCTGTCCGTACTGCGGCGTCGGCTGCGGGATCCGCGTGCTCGAGGGCGACGAGCCCGGCGAGATGCGGTTCATGCCGTGGGGCGACGCGCCGGTGAACGAGGGGAGCGTCTGTATCAAGGGCGGCGCGGCGACGCAGGTCGTCGACCACGAGGACCGGCTGACGGAGCCGCTGATCAAGGAGGACGGCGAGTTCCGCGAGGCGACTTGGTCGGAGGCGCTCGACCGGGTCGTCGACGAGATGCGGGGAATCCGCGAGGAGCACGGCCCGGACGGGATGGGCTTCTTCGGCTCCTCGAAGACGTTCAACGAGGAGAACTACCTCATCCAGAAGCTGGCGCGGCGGTACGGCACCAACCAGGTCGACAACTGCACGCGGATGTGTCACGCCTCGACCGTCTGGGCGCTGCGGACCAGCCTCGGGATGGGCGCGATGACGAACAGCATGGCCGACCTGGAGGACTCCGCGGACGTGCTGTGGATCCAGGGCGCGAACCCCGGCGAGCAGCACCCGATCGCCAACAGCCAGTACTTCCGGCAGGCCGTGCTGGAGGGCGCGACCGTCATCCAGGTCGACCCGCACGCGAACAAGACCACCCGGTCGTTCGAGATCGACGACACCGACCGGCACATGCACCTCCAGCTGAAGCCGGGTACCGACATTCCGCTCCTGAACGTCGTCCTCAAGACGATTTTAGAGCGTCACGAGGAGGAGCCGGAGGCGGGCTGGATCGACGAGGAGTTCGTCGAGGAGCGCACCAAGGGGATCGACCACCTGAAGGAGACGCTCGCGGACTTCGACAAGGAGGCGGCCGCCGAGGAGTGTGGCGTTCCGCTGGCGGACATCGAGCTCGCCGCCGAGAAGTACGCGATGGCGAACGACGCCGCCATCTTCACCGGGATGGGGATGAGCCAGCACACCTGCGGCGTCGACAACGTTCAAAACGAGATCAACCTCGCGCTGATCACGGGGAACCTCGGCCGGCCCGGCACCGGCGTCAACCCCCTGCGCGGACAGAACAACGTTCAGGGGACCTGCGACGTGGGCGCGATGCCGAACGTCCTCCCGGGGTACCAGCTCGTCGACGACGACGAGGCCCGCGAGTCGGTCGAGGACGTGTGGGGGTTCGAGGTGCCCGCGGAGCCCGGGCTGACGAACGTCGAGATCTCCCACGCGATCGGCGACACCGTCCACGGCCTCTACGTCATGGGCGAGAACCCGATCATGAGCGAGCCGGACGGCAACCGGACCGAGCAGCGGTTCCGCGAGGATCTCGACTTCATGGTGGTCCAGGACATCTTCATGACCGAGACCGCCGAGCTCGCGGACGTCGTCCTCCCCGCGACGACGTGGGCCGAGCGCGACGGCACCGTCACCAACACCGACCGGCGCGTCCAGCGCATGCGCGGGGTCCACAAGGTCCACGAGAACACGCGCCACGACCTCGACATCCTCTGTGAGGTCGGCACGCGGCTGTTCGACGGCGACGAGTTCGACTTCGACGGTCCCGAGGACGTGTTCGAGGAGCTGCGCGAGGTCTGCCCGATCATGCACGGGATGACCTACGACGCGCTCGGCGAGACGGGGCTCCACTGGCCCTGCTACGAGGAGGGCGACGAGGGCGACCCCTTCCTCTACGAAGAGGAGTTCGAGACCGAGGACTGCCTCGGCCGCATCGAGGGCGTCGTCCACCAGGAGCCGAAGGAGGTCCCGGACGAGGAGTACCCGCTCGTGTTGACCACGGCGCGGCTCGAAGAACACTACAACACGGGGACGATGAGCCGGCGCTCGCCCACGCTCTCGAAGCAGCACCCGGAGAACTTCGTCGACGTCCACCCGAACGACGCCGAGCGGTACGGCATCGAGGACGGCGACGACGTCGTGCTGAAGTCCCGCCGCGGCGAGATCACCGTCCGCGCCGACGTCACCGAGGACATCAAGGAGGGCGTCGTCTGGACCACGCCGCACTTCGCGGCCGCCTCCGCGAACCGCCTCACCAACGACGTGCTCGACGAGCGCGCCAAGATTCCGGAGTACAAGGCCGCGTCCGCGGAGATCGAGGTCGACATCGAGGCCGCGGGCGACGACGCGGCGTCCGCGGACGACTGAGCGACGTCGGCTTTTTATACGCGTTCTTCCAGCACCGCCTCATCGCCGTGGCGGACTTCGACGCGCACCGGAACGGGGGCGTCGGCGAACGCGACGGCGACCGAGTACGGGTGGGGTTCGGCGACGTCCGAACAGCGGTCGACGTCCGAGTCGGGGTCGTTCTCGGAGCGGATCCGGAGGCGGAGCGTCCCGTCGTCGAGCGCCGCCTCGAACAGCGCGACGCGTTCACAGCGGCGAGGGCCGTCGAGAAGTGAGCCCGCCACGACCAGCCGCGGCGGGTCGCGATCCAGGCGTCGGCGCACCTCGGCGACGTCGTTCCCGCCGGAGCCCGTGACGTCGAGTTCCCCGTCGTACTCGCGGCGGAACGTCACCTCGGCGCCGTCGATCTCCGTGGGGTCGTCGCCCCACGGTGGCGTCGGACAGCCGGCGAGCGAGGCGGTCGAGACGGCGGCCGCGGACGCGAGGAGGGCTCTGCGGCGCATGTCGCGAGCCACGCGGAGCGCCGTGAAGTGCCTTGTGCGGCGGTCGGCGTGTGATTGAGCAGGTCGCGGGGCGCGGCCGGCCGTCACCGCCGCATCCGAAACCACTATCCCCGATCCGGCGAATTTCCCCATATGGACTGGCCACACGACCCCGACGGCGAGCAGGGGAGCGAGGGCATGCGGCAGTACGGCCACGCCGTGCTCGCGAAGAAGATCGACGAGGAGGAGGACTTCCCGCTGACGGCGGCGGAGTACGTCGAGCAGTACGGCGACCACCCGATCCGGATCGACTTCGAGACGGTCGTCTCCGTCGAGGAAATCTTCGAGAACGTCGAGCAGGAGGAGTTCGCGGACTTCGTCGAGTTCCATCAGGAGCTCGGTCGGGCGATGCGCGAGAACGGCTACTGGTTCTACGAGGGCGCCGACCAGTTCGTCGACGGCAGCGCGTAAGACGCGCGTTCAGGTCGCGAGGTCGTTCTTTTTGAATGGTCCCCAGTCGCTCGTTTATAAATAGGAGACTGTAACTCGGCTGAGAACTCCTCCAAAGCCCCAGCCGCTTACTTATAAATAGCCGCTGGCGGATCGACGGCGAACTCCTCCAAAGCCCCAGCCGCTTATTTATAAATGGCCGCTGGCGGATCGACGGCGAACTCCTCCAAATCCCCAGCCGGGAGGCGGGCGCACGCTCGCTGCGCTCCTCAGTCGCTCACTCCGTTCGCTCCCTGCGGTGCTTGCGTCGCCTGCGCCCGCCTCCCGGCTGCCCCTTTGAGTCCCGCACCGCACGGCACCGCGCCTCACACCTCCCCAGCCTCGTCAGTCGCCTCCGCTTCGCTCCGGCGACTGACTCCCTCGCGCGTGCTGCTCGGCCGCAGGGGCGGCCTCGCAGGCACGCGCCACCGCAGTTCGTTTATAAATGTCGCAGCGATGGTCGGAGTCCCGTCCGATGAAATCGCCGCGGTCGAGTCGGCCCCTCGGCCGACCCTCGACTCTTTTAAGAACTCCCGGGGCGAGCGACCCACCATGGACCACGAGCGGATCGCCGTCCTCGCCCACGAGAAGTTCCCCGACCGCGCGAAGACCGCGCTCGGCGTGATGCGCTACGGCGACCAGGAGGTGTGCGGCGTCCTCGACCGCGACCGCGCCGGCGACCGAGTGACCGACCACGTCCCGGATATCGCGGACGCGCCGATCGTCGAGTCGTTCGCGGACGCGCACGCCGCGGCCGACGGCGACCTCGACGCCCTCTACATCGGAATCGCGCCGATCGGCGGCGGCTTCGACGAGTCGTGGCGGTCGGACGTCGAAGCCGCGATCGAGGCCGGCTGCGACGTGGTGAGCGGCCTCCACTACTTCTTAAACGAGGACGAGGGGCTGGCCGCGCTGGCCGACGAGCACGGCGTCGACCTCGTCGACGTCCGGAAGCCCGACGACGACCTCACGGTCGCGTCGGGGGCCTCGGGCGACGTCGAGGCAGACGTGGTGTGCACGGTCGGCACCGACTGCTCGGTCGGGAAGATGACCGCCTCGCTGGAGATCGTCGCCGCCGCCCGCGAGCGCGGCATCGACGCCGCGTTCGTCCCGACGGGACAGACCGGGATCATGATCGCGGGGTGGGGGAACCCGATCGACCGCGTCGTCTCCGACTTCGCGGCGGGCGCGGTCGAGGAGATGCTCGTCGAGGCCGGCGACGACCACGACCTGCTCGTCGTCGAGGGGCAGGGGAGCATCGTCCACCCCGCCTACTCGGCGGTCACCTGCGGCATCCTCCACGGGTCGATGGCGGACGGTCTCGTCCTCTGTCACGCCGCGGGCCGCGAGGTCGTCCACGGCTACGAGTCGTTCGACCTCCCGCCGCTCGCCGACTACGTCGACCTCTACGAGGACCTCGCGGCGCCGGTCCACGAGACGAGCGTCGTCGCCGGCGCGCTCAACACGAAGGACGTGGCCGACGACGCGGCCGCCGCGGACGCCGTGGCCGACTTCGGCGACGAGGTCGAGGTCCCGGCCGCCGACCCGGTCCGGGACGGCGCGGACCGCATCGTGGACGGAATCGTCGACGCGGGGCTCGGTAGCCAATGAGCCTCGAAACCGAGTTCGAGCGGGTCTCGCTCCCCCTCGAAAACCCGTTCACCATCTCGCGGGGCACCCAGACCGAGGCCGAGAACGTGGTCGTTCGGATCACGGACGACGCGGGGATGACCGGGGTCGGCGGCGCGGCGCCGTCGGCCCACTACGGCGAGACGGCCGACACGGTGGCCGCGGTCATGCCGGACCTGCTCGACGCCGTCGAGCGCGTCGGCGACCCCCACGCGCTCCGCGAGATCGAGGCCGAACTGAAGGGGGTCGTGAACGGCAACCCCGCCGCCCGCTGCGCCGTCTCGATCGCCGTCCACGACCTCGCTGCGAAGCGGCTCGGCGTCCCACTGTACAGGCTCTGGGGGCTCGACCCGAGCGACGCGCCGAAGACCTCGTTCACGATCGGGCTCGACGAGACCGACCGCGTGCGCGAGAAGGCGGCCGACGCCGTCGCGGCCGGCTACGACGTGCTGAAGATCAAGCTCGGTACCGACCGCGACCGGGAGCTGATCGACGCGGTCCGCGAGGCCGCGCCCGACGCGCGACTCCGCGTCGACGCCAACGAGGCGTGGACGCCGAAGGAGGCGGTCGCGAAGAGCGCCTGGCTCGCCGAGCGCGACGTGGAGTTCGTCGAGCAGCCCGTGCCCGCCGAGAACCCGGAGGGGCTCCGCTACGTCTACGAGCGGGCCGAGCTGCCGATCGCCGCCGACGAGTCCTGCGTGACGGCCGCGGACGTGCCCGCGATCGCCGACCGGTGCGACATCGCGAACCTGAAGCTGATGAAGACCGGGAGCCTCTCCGAGGCGCGCCGGCTGATCGCCGCCGCCCGGGCGCACGGGCTGGAAGTGATGTGCGGCTGCATGATCGAGTCGAACGCCTCCATCGCGGCGGCCGCGCAGCTCGCGCCCCTACTGGACTACGCCGACGTCGACGGCTCGCTGCTGCTCGCCGAGGACCCGTACGAGGGCGTCGACCTCGCGGACGGCGAGATCCGACTGGCCGACCGGGACCACGCGGGGACCGGAGCGCGGCCGGCGTCGGAGTGAGCTGATCGGAAGCGGGGAAGAAAGAAGGCGGGGACCGCGATGAGGGCGGGGACCGAACGCTGACCGGGCGCGACCTCAGTTCCGCTGTTCGTCCGCGTCGGACTCCGACTCCTCGAGCTCGACGTCGAGCTCCTCGTCGAGGTCGGCGTTCCCGGAACCGCCGTCACCATCGAGGTCGCTCTCTAAGTCGTCCGAGTCGATCTCGGCCTCGATGTCGGCCAGCTCGTCGTCGACCTCCTCGTCGCTGACGGCGGCGTCGCCGTTCGAGGACTCGCCTTTCCCGAGCTCGCCCTTGAGCGTCTCCAGCTCCGCGTCGACCTCGCTGTTCGTCGAGAGCCCCTCCAGCTCGCGGTCGATGCTGTCCTTGTCCGAGAGCGCGTCCTCGAACGCGCCGGAGTCCTCCAGCTCGTCCATCGCCTCGGCGCGCGCCTCCATCTCCTCGGTGCGCTCCTCGGCGCGCTCGATGGAGCGGCTCACGTCCTCCATCTCGTCGCCGACGCCGGTCATCGCCTCGGAGACGCGGGAGGACGCCTCGGCCGCCTCGTAGCGGGCCTTCATCGTCTCCTTCTTCGTGCGGAACTCCTCGATGCGGTTCTGGAGCTTGTTCTTCTTCTCGACGAGCTGCTCCTGCGTGTTGTTCAGCTCGGCGATCTGGCCCTCCAGCTCCTCGATCTGGGTCATCTTCGACTTCTTCTTTTCCAAGGCCTTGCGCGCGAGGTCGTCGCGGTCCTGCTGGACCGCCTCGCGGGCCTGGCGGTTGTGCTTCTCGACGTTCTCTTCGAGCTTGCGCTTCTGAATCTCCAGGCGCTTCTTCTGGGTCGTCAGGTCGGCGATCCCCTGTTTGACGTCCTGGAGCTCGTCGCGCATCTGTTCGTACGAGTAGTCGAGCGACTCAGTCGGGTCCTCCGCTCGGTTCAGGAGGGCGTTCACCTTCGAGCGGATGACGTAGGAGGCGCGCGAGAGGATTCCCATACCACGTTGTACGCGTTCCACCCGTTAAAACCTCATGCGGTTCGCGGCGCGGAGCGGCCCGGATCGCGGCGGCGGAGCGCGGTCGCGGACGAGCGTCTCGGGTCCGCGGATCGATTCGACCGGCGACCACGCCGACGCTTCCTGAAGGCTTATGCGGGGCCTCGGTGAAGCTCCGCGCATGGACATCGGCGTGCTAACGGTTCCCTTGGGCGACGAACCGCTCGACGACGCGGCCGCGTACCTCGACGGGATCGGCGTCGACGCCGTCGAACTCGGCGTCGGCGGCTGGCCCGGCGAGGACCACGTCGACCGCGAGGCGCTCCTGGACGACGCGGCGGCCCGCGAGGACCTCCGGGCGCTGCTCGACGACCACGACCTCCGGATCTCCGCGCTGGCGACGCACAACAACCCGCTCCATCCCGACGAGGAGCGGGCCGCGGCGGCCGACCGCGAGCTGCGCGAGGCGATCGAGCTGGCGGACCAGCTGGGCGTCGACGCGGTGACCTGCTTCTCCGGGCTCCCCGCCGGGGCGCCCGGCGACTCGACGCCGAACTGGGTCACGGCGCCGTGGCCGACGGAACACGCCGACGCGCTCGACTACCAGTGGGACGAGGTCGCGATCCCCTACTGGCGCGACCTGGCGCAGCACGCCGAGCATCACGGCGTCGACGTGGCGATCGAGATGCACCCGAACATGCTGGTGTACGAGCCGACCGGGCTGCTCGCGCTCCGGGAGGCGACGAACGACCGGATCGGGGCCAACTTCGACCCCTCGCACCTCTACTGGCAGGGGATCGACGTGACGGAGGCGATCCGCTTCCTCGGCGAGCGCGACGCGATCCACCACGTCCACGCGAAGGACACCAAAGTGTACGACGCGAAGGCCCGCGTGAAGGGCGTCCTCGACACGACCGGCTACGCCGAGGAGGCCGACCGCTCGTGGCTGTTCCGCTCGATCGGCTACGGCCACGGCGAGGAACACTGGAAGGACGTCGTCTCGACGCTCCGGATGGTCGGCTACGAGGGCGCGCTGTCGATCGAACACGAGGACTCGCTCACGTCGTCCCGGGAGGGGTTAGAGAAGGCCGTCGACGTGCTCGACCGCGCGGTGTTCGAGACGGAACCGGGCGACGCCTACTGGGCGGAGTGAGGCGGCGACCGCGATAATCCATGACAATGACCGACGAACCACTGAAGATCGGCGTTCTGGGGTATCGATTCATGGGCAAGGCGCACGCGAACGCGATGGCGCGGCTCCCGATGTTCTTCCCGGACGCGCCCGAGATCGAGCGCCACACGCTCGTCGGGCGCGACGAGGCGGCGCTCGCGGACGCGGCCGAGCGGTTCGGCTTCTCGCACACCGCGACCGACTGGGAGGCCGCGCTCGACGAGGTGGACGTCTTCTACAACCTCGGGCCGAACCACGTCCACGCGGAGCCGTCGATCGCGGCCCTCGAAGCGGGGGTCCCCGTCCTCTGCGAGAAGCCGCTCGCGCCGACGATGGCGGAGGCGGCGGCGATGCGCGACGCGGCGGCCGCGACGGGCGTCACGGCCGGGGCCGCGTTCAACTACCGCTTCGTCCCCGCGATCCGCTACGCGAAGGGGCTGATAGAGGACGGGGAACTCGGCGATATCCGGCAGGTCCGCGGGCGGTACCTCCAGGACTGGCTCGTCGATCCCGAGGCGCCGTGGGCGTGGCGGATGGACGCCGAGATGGCCGGATCCGGCGCGCTCGGCGACCTCGGCGCGCACACGATCGACCTCGCGAACTTCCTCGTCGGCGACGCTGTCGGCGGGATCGACCGCGTCTCGGGACAGCTGACGACGTTCGTCGACGAGCGGCCCGTCTACGACGACGAGGGGGAGATAGAGGAGTACCGCGACGTGACGGTCGACGACGCGTACGACGCGCAGGTCGCCTACGAGTCGGGCGCGACCGGGAGCTTCGAGGCGAGCCGCGTCGCCGAGGGGCACAAGAACGACCACACGATCGCGGTCCACGGATCGAAGGGAAGCTTGAGGTTCTCCCTGGAGCGGCTGAACGAACTGGAGGTGCTCCGCGAGGGGAACCGCGGCTACGAGACGGTGCTGGTGACCGAGGAGTCGGACCCGTACGTCGACCGCTGGTGGCCCCCCGGGCACGTGATCGGGTGGGAGCACACGTTCGTGCACGAGAACTACGAGTTCCTCTCGGCGGTCGCCGAGGGCCGGCCGTTCGAGCCGTCGTTCGAAGATGGGTACGAGGTCCAGCGCGCGCTCGCGGCGGTCGAGCGCGCCGACGAGCGCGGGGAGTGGGTCGCGGTCGAGTAGCGTCACGGCCGAGCGAACGCTCGCGAGCGTTCGTGTTCGGTCCCCTCGGTTATCGCCCGGACCGGCCTCAGACGCCGACGGCGCCGCCCGGGCTGCCGCCGCTCTCCTCGCTCCACTCCTGGATGGCGGAGTCCTCGCCGTCGTAGCTCCCGAGCGTCTCGCGGGTGTCGAACGCCACTGGCTCCCAGACGACCTCGAAGTTCTCGTTGCCGGTGGCGTTGGGCACGACGACCTGATCGCCCGGTCTGACGACGCCGTCACCCGGCCACGCGCCGAACTGGACGTTCCCGTCCGGGTCCTCGCCGCGGACGTACAGCTCCTCGGCCGGGACCGGCTCGGGGCCGAGCGCGACGACCACGAGCGAGCCGTTCTCCTGTTGCCCCTCGAACTCGGCGTCCGGCGGGGCGACGCCGTCGATGAGACCGAACACCGCCGCGCCGACGAGCGCGAGCAGCAACACGACGACCCCGACGAGCAGTCCCGTCCCCGCCAGCGGGGTGAACCCTCGCTCGTCGTCTCGGAACGCAGCCATTCGAGCGACACTCAGACGGGACCGATATAAGCGTTTGCGCGCCGCGTATCAGCGCTGATAAGTTTGGAAGGCGAGGCCGAGCGACCGGACCGAGTTCGGCCCTCCGCGTAGCGAACCGGAAACGGGTTATTCCGCGCGGCCGAACTCCGACCGTGACGTCTCGCATGAGCGATTCGGCGGGCGGACGCCTCCGCGGACTCCGCGGCATCGTGCGCACGTGGGGCGAGGTTCTCGTCCGGCCGCGGCGAGCGTTCGCCAACGGGGTCACGCCCGGCGATCAGGCGCCCGCGCTGACGTTCGCGGTCGCGGTCGCCGCGGCGTTCACGCTCGGCTGGATCGGGTCGGACCCCGCGGCGATGCCCGTCGTCGTGCCCTCCTCGCAGCTGCTGTCGGAGGCCGTGGTGTTCCTCGTCGTGGTCGCGCTGGCGGCGCCGGTCGGCCTCCACCTGACCGCCGCGGTCGCGACCGTCTCGGTCGTGCTGGCGAGCGTCGAGTTCGACGGCGGGCTGGGGCTGCGCGACCGCGGCGGCGTGAGTGAGACGGTCCAAGTCGTCGCGTACGCGAGCTCGCCGATGGCGCTCGGCGGGCCGGCGATCCCCGAGCTCCGGGTGCTCTGTGGCGCGTACGCCGCGGTGCTGTTGTTCGTCGGGTTCAGGGAGATCCACGGGCTCGGATCGATCCGGACGGTCGCGGCCGCGCTCCCGCCCGCCGCGCTCGGCTACGGCGTGGGCTACCGCGTCGTGGCCGCGGCGCGGACGCTGCTGGGCGCGTGACGGCCGAGCGTTCGTGGCGTGACGGCCGAGCGTTCGTGGCGTTCTCGTCGAGTCGGCTAGCGGGCTTTCGACAACCGTTTTAGGCCCGAGACTCTCGGTGTATTCAAATGGGATCCTGTATCATCTGTGGCACCGACGTCGGGGGCGGTCGCGTCTGCGACTCGCACCAGGAGGACGTCGTGTTCGACTTCCGCGGCGACGCTCCCGACGATCTGGTTCCGAGCCGGTTCTACCGAGGCGTCGTCGACGGGTACGCCGAGTTCGGCGTGTTCGTCGACCTCTCGCCGGGCGTCACCGGACTGCTCCACCGCTCCGAGCTCGACCGCCGCCTCGACAGCCTCGACTGGGAGCCTGGCGACGACGTGTTCGTCCAGGTGAAGGGCGTCCGCGACAACGGCAACGTCGACCTCGGCTGGTCGATCCGACAGGCGGACCGCGAGTTCCGCGGCGTCCTCGTTCAGGAGTCTTCCGGGGAACACCTCCCCGACGAGGAAACGGATACCGACGCCGCTGACGACGCCGATGGCGCCGACGAACCGACGAGCGAGGAGCCCGCCGAACCCGAAGCGACGGTCGACGCGGACGACGGTGGGGCGGTCGAGGCGTCGGTCGACGAGCCCGCCGAGGGCGAGGCGGAGTCCGCCGCCACGGAGCAGACCGACGAGCCCGAGGCGGACGTGACCGACGACGAGGGTGCGGAGCCCGAGGGAGACGTGGACTCGGCGGCAGCGGAGTCCGCCGAGAGCGGCGGCGAAGCGACCGTCGACGACGCGGAGCCGGCGGAGTCCGGGGCGGCCGACGACGAAGCCGACGCGGAACCCGAGCGGGTGTCCATCGAGACGCTCGGAGACGCAGTCGGCGACGCGGTCCGGATCGAGGGCGAGGTCGTCGGCGTCCGCCAGACCGGCGGCCCGACGGTGTTCGAGGTCAGCGACGAGACGGGCGCGGTCGACGTGGCCGCGTTCGTCGAGCCGGGCGTCCGCGCGCACCCGGACGTCGAGGTCGGCGACGCGGTGCGGGTCGACGGCGAGGTGGAGAGCCACCGCGGCGACGTTCAGGTCGAGTCCGAGGCGCTCGTCCTCCTCGACGGCGAGGGGGCCGAGGCGGTCCGCCGCCGCATCGCCGAGGCGCTCACCGACGAGGCGCGACCCGAGGGCCTCCAGCCGCTCGGCGGCGACGAGACGGTCGCCGAGCTCGCGGACGGCCTCCTCGACGCGGCCGAGGCGGTCCGCCGCGCGGTCCTCGAGTCGCGGCCGATCGTCGTCCGCCACCCGGCGACGGCCGACGGCTACGTCGCCGGCGCCGCGGTCGAGCGCGCCGTCCTCCCGCTGATCCGCGACGAGCACGCGAAGAGCGACGCCGAGTACCACTACTTCACCCGCCGCCCGCTCGACGAGCCGGTGTACGGGATGGACGCGGCCACCAACGACGCGACCCGGATGCTCCAGGACCGCGACCGCCACGACGAGAAGCTCCCCCTCTTCCTGCTCGTCGGCGCCGGCTCGACGACCGAGTCCGCCGACGGCATCGACCTGCTGTCGGTGTACGGGGTCGACGCGGTCGTCGTCGACGCCGCGGTCGCGGACCCCGAGACGCGGGACGCGGTCGACACGCTCGTCTCGCCCGAGCTGGCCGACGTCGACGGCGACGAGACGCTCTCGACGGGCGCGCTCGTCGCCTCGCTGGCGTCCGCGATCAACGGCGAGGTCCGCGACGACCTCCGGCACCTGCCGGCCGTGAGCTACTGGGCGGACGCCCCCGAGCGCTATGTCGACCTCGCGCGCGACGCGGGCTACGACGCCGAGCGCGTCGCGGAGCTCCGCGAGGCGGTCGCCCTGGAGGCGTACTACCAGTCGTACCAGGACAAGCGCGAACTGATCGCCGACCTGCTGTTCTCGGACGGCGGCAACCTCGCGGCGCACGTCTCCGAGCAGTTCCGCGAGAAGCTGGAGACCGAGGTCGAGACGGCGGACGCGAACGTCGTGACCGAGGCGGTCGACGGCGTGGAGTTCGCGCTGCTCGACACCGACGGCTACACCCACCGGTACGACTTCCCGCCGACGCCGCTCCTGCTCGACGACCTCCACCGGCGCCGCGCGGACGGCGAGCCGTTCGCGACGGTCGGCGTCGGCACCGACGAACTGTACGTGCGCACGACCGCGGACGTCTCCGTCCGCGACGTGGCCGAGCGCGCGCGCGAGCTCGCGCCGAACGCGGACATCGCCACCGCGGGCGTCCGCGAGGGCAAGATCGAGTTCCTCTCCGGCGAGCGCGACGCGGTCGAAGACGCCGTCGTCGCCGCGGTCGCCGAGTCGTTCTGACCGGGGCGACCGAGTCGTTCTGTCCGGAGCGACCGGGCCGTCCGCCCTCTGCGGGCGCCCCAGTCGAATATGCGCACGGGTTTTGGCTCACTACAGTTCCAAAACTGCTGAGCATCGGACCCGCCGGTAGATTATTGCTGGTGTGTGAAACTTCCTCACGTGAGGTGTCACACTATGGCAACACAACCGTCGGAACGGACGCTCCGCGCAGACCTGCTCGGCCGCAACGTGGACTTCAACTACTCGGAGACGTGGCTGGCGTACTCGATGCTGGGACTCCGGGTCGTGATGGCGTGGGTGTTCCTCCAAGCGGGACTGGCGAAGCTGTTCGAGGGCGGCCTCGCCGACCCCCTCGCGTGGAGCTCGGTCGGGTTCCTCCAGAACGCCATCGCCGACGCTAATCCGCTCCAGGGACTGTTCCTCTTCTTCGCGGACTTCGCGGCGATCATCGACCCGATGGTAGTGTTCGGACAGATCCTGATCGGGCTGGCGCTGCTGTTCGGCGTCCTCTTCCGGTTCGCCGCGCTGATGGGTGCGATCATGATGTCGATGTTCTGGACCGCCGCGTGGCAGGGCGGACTCATGGACGGGTTCCCGGTCGCGCACGGCTACTTCGTCGACAGCTCGCTCGTGTACATGCTGATCCTGTTCGGGCTCGGCGCGTGGGGCGCGGGTCGGATCGTCGGGATCGACCGGGCGTTAGAGGAGACGGAACTGGTCGAGAACGCTCCGGCGCTGCGGTACCTGCTCGGGTGACGGACGCCGGCGGCGACCCGACGCCGAACGTTTTTGTGCCGACCGAGTACCCGGCGCTCAGCGACGCGTGAACGGGCCGGGCGGGAGGATGAGGTCGTCGAGCTCCGGTCGCTGCTTCACGTTGAACACGACGGACAGCTCGTCGGTCAGCGGGTAGCCGTTACAGGAGAGCCGGAACCCCCGCTCGGCGAGGTCCTCGGGCATGATGTGGTCGGTCGGCTGGGAGAGCTCCCCCTCGGCGAGGTACACCGCGCAGTTCGCGCAGGCGCCGCCGCGACAGGAGAAGGGCCACGCGAAGCCGCTCCGCTCGGCCGCCTCCAGCAGGCTCTCGTCGGGGTGGACGAGCAGGCGACCGTGGGCGTCGGGGCCGAGGTCGGCCTGGCCGGCCTTCCGGAACAGCTCGTCGTCGTCAAGCGACCAGCCGTAGTCGACGACGGCCTCGTAGTCGAGGAACTCGACGCGGGTCGACTTGGGCTCGCGCGCGTCGTCCCCCTCCGAGAGGTCGACGTTAGCGGCGTCGACTCCGTCGCCGCTCCCGTCGCCGTCGCCCGCGCGCTCGGACAGCTCTCGGTAGGCGCGGCGGACCAGCTGGAACTCCTCGATCGAACCGCCCTGGTCGGGATGCGCGCGCTTCACGCGCTCGCGGTAGGCCCGTTCGATCGCCTCGTCGTCGGCGTCCTCGTCGACTTCCAACACCTCGAACGGGGAGACCATTCAGACGGGGACACCTACGCGGGTGACGCACATAAACGGCCCAGAAGTCGGCAGGGGGACCGCGGGGGACTGCCGAGGGCGACCGCCGCCCGCCGCCGGACCCGTGAGCGTTTAAGAGCGGCGCGCCCCTGACTCCGACAATGGGAAACGCCGACCTGCGCGACCTCGCGTCGATCCGCGACGTCCCCTTCGCGGAGCTGGAGGGGAGCGTCGTCGCCGTCGACGCGCACAACTGGCTGTACCGCTACCTCACGACGACGGTCAAGTGGACGAGCGACGAGAAGTACACCACCGCCGACGGCGTCGAGGTCGCCAACCTCATCGGGGTCGTCCAGGGGCTCCCGAAGTTCTTCGAGCACGACCTGATCCCGGTGATGGTGTTCGACGGCGCCGTCACCGACCTGAAGGCCGACGAGGTGGCCGAGCGCCGCGAGAAGCGCGAGCAGGCCGAGGAGCGGCGGGCGGCCGCCGAGGAGCGCGGCGACGCCGTCGAGGCCGCGCGGCTGGAGGCGCGCACGCAGCGGCTCACCGACACGATCCAAGAAACGACCCGCGAGCTCCTGGAACTGCTCGACGTGCCGATCGTGGAGGCGCCCGCCGAGGGGGAGGCACAGTGCGCGCACATGGCCGCGACCGGCGCCGTCGACCACGCGGGCAGCGAGGACTACGACACCCTGCTGTTCGGCGCGCCGACGACGCTCCGCCAGCTGACGAGCAAGGGCGACCCGGAGCTGATGGACCTCGCGGCGACGCTTTCGGACCTCGACCTCGACCGGCAGGAGCTCGTCGACGTCGCGATGCTCTGCGGCACCGACTTCAACGAGGGGGTCCGCGGGATCGGGCCGAAGACGGCGGTGACGGCGGTGAAGGAACACGGCGACCTGTGGGGCGTTCTGGAGGCCCGCGACGCGGAGGTCCCGAACGCCGAGGCGATCCGCGAGCTGTTCATGGACCCCCCGGCCGAGGACGTCGCGGTCGACGCCGACGTGAACCCCGACGTCGAGGCCGCCCGCGCGTACGTCGTCGACGAGTGGGGCGTCGACGCCGACGAGGTCGAGCGGGGGTTCGAGCGCATCGCGGAGTCGCAGGTCCAGACCGGGCTCGACCGGTGGACCTGACGGGGCGCGCCGAACGGTCTTCCCCCGCCGCGACCGCCGCGAACACACCTTTTATTTCCTCGTCGTCAGAAGGGTCAATCACACGTGTCGCGGGCCGGACCCCGAGCGGACCGCGGCGACCCTGACCAATGAGCTTCGACGTTCCCGACGACAGACGGTACCTGGAATCGCACGAGTGGGCGACGACCGGCGGCGACACCGTTCGGATCGGCGTCTCCGACTTCGCGCAGGACGAGCTCGGCGACGTGGTGTTCGTCGAGCTCCCCGAGGTCGGCGACGAGGTAGCCGCCGGCGAGTCGTTCGGCGTCGTCGAGTCGATCAAGGCCGTCTCGGACCTGTACGCGCCCGTCTCGGGCGAGGTCGTCGCGGTCAACGAGGACCTCTTCGAGCGTCCGGAGCTCGTCAACGAGGACCCGTACGGCGACGGCTGGATGCTCGAGGTCGAGCCCGCCGACGGCGGCGACGCCGAAGGGCTCCTCGACGCCGACGCGTACGACGACCAGATCGCTTGATCCCCGGACCGACGCCGAGGACGGCCCGCGGCCCCCGGACGACACACCCACCCGACACACGACCATGACCACGCCACCTTCCGACGCCACTTCACCCGCGAACCGACGAGCCGCGAACCGACGAGCCGCGAACCGACGAGCCGCGAACGGACGGGCCACAGACGAGCGGTCGACCGACCGCGGACGAGGCGAGGCGCACCGATGAGCCGGGCGAACGGCACGCCGTACGCGCCCCACACCGACGACGAGACCGCGGCGATGCTGGCGGCTGTCTCTTATACACATCTC
>NZ_AOJF01000055.1:0-97088 GCF_000337395.1 Halorubrum distributum JCM 13561 | reverse complement strand
GCGCCCGGGTCTTCGCGCGCAACGACGACCTCACGGAGTTCCTCGGCCGGGGCCACTACGGCCACTACGTGCCGAGCGTCGTCGACCACCTCGCGGACCGCGCGGAGTTCCTCACGAGCTACACCCAGTACCAGCCGGAGGTCTCGCAGGGGTTCCTCCAAGCGCTGTTCGAGTACCAGTCGATGCTGGTCGAGCTCACCGGGCTCGACGTCGCGAACTGCTCGATGTACGACGCCGCGACCGCGCTGGGCGAGGCCGCGACGCTCGCGGACCGCGTCCGGTCGACCTCGGGCGACACCGTCCTCGTCCCGGAACAGCTCCGTGAGGGGAAGCGCGCCGTCCTTGAGAACTACTGCGACGGCGCCGACCTGACCGTCGAGGCGTACCCGATGGCCGACGGGACCGCCGACGTCGACGCCCTCGCCGAGCGCGCGGGCGACGACGTCGTCATGCTGTACGCCGAGAGCCCGACCGTCCGCGGCTGTATCGAGGAGCGGCTCGCGGCGATCGGCGACCTCGCCGACGAGACGGACGCGCTGTTCGCGCTCGGCTCGGACGTCGTCGCGCTGTCGGTGCTCGAATCGCCCGCGGACGCCGGCGCCGACGTCGTCGTCGGCGAGGCCGGCTCGCTCGGCCTGCCGACCGCCTACGGGATGGGACTCGGGCTCTTCGCCTGTAGCGACGAGTTCCTGCGGCAGGTCCCCGGTCGCCTCGTCGGCGCGAGCGAGGACGCGAACGGCGACCGCGCGTACACGCTGACGCTCCAGACGCGCGAGCAGCACATCCGCAAGGAGCGCGCCACCTCGAACATCTGTACGAACCAGGCGTGGGTCGCGCTCCGCGCGGCGATCCACGCCGCGACGCTCGGCCCCGACGGCCTCGTCGACCTCGCGAACGACTCCGTCCGGGAGGCCGAGGCGCTGGCGGCGCGGATCAACGAGCTGTCCGGCGCGGCCGCCCCGGTCCACGACCGCCACCACTTCCGCGAGTTCGCGGTGCGGGTCGACCAGCCCGCGCCGGCCGTCGCCGAGGACTTGGAGGCCGAAGGATTCGCGGTCCACGCGATCGGCGAGCACCTGCTTCAGGTGTGCGTCACCGACCTCAACGCGGGAGAGACGGACGGGCTCGTCGCCGCCTTCGAGGAGGTGCTCTGAGATGATCCACGACCAGGCCAACTACGAGCGAGAGGGAGAGGACGTCCGCGAGCCGCTGCTCTCGGAGAAGGGGCAGGAGACCGTCGACGTTCGCGAGGACTCCCCGCTGCCCGACGACCTGACCCGCGAGGAGCTGACGCTGCCGAACCCCTCGGAGCCGGAGACGGCGCGCCACTACACCCGGCTCTCGCAGATGAACTGGGCGATCGACTCGGGGCCGTACCCGCTGGGGAGCTGCACGATGAAGTACAACCCCAAGTTCACCGAGGACGTGGCGGCGGACCCGAACGCGGCGATCCACCCCGACCGCTCCGCGCGCTCGGCGCAGGGGAACCTCGAGCTCCAGTACCGGCTCCAAGAGGTCCTCGCGGACATCGGCGGGATGGACGCGGTCACGCTCCAGCCGCCCGCGGGCGCCGCCGGCGAACTGACGGGGATCCTCGTCGCGAAGGCGTACCACGAACACCACGGCAACGACCGCTCGGAGGTCGTGATCCCGGCGTCGGCCCACGGGACGAACTTCGCGACCGCCGCGACCGCCGGCTACGACGTCGTCGAGCTCCCTTCGGGCGAGGACGGCCGCGTCGACCTCGAGGCGTTGGAGGCGGCCGTCGGCGACGACACCGCCGCCCTCATGCTCACGAACCCGAACACGGTCGGGCTCTTCGAGCGCGACATCACGGAGATCGCCGACATCGTCCACGACGCCGGCGGCCTGCTCTACTACGACGGCGCGAACCTCAACGCGCTGCTCGGCCGCGGGCGCCCCGGCGACATGGGGTTCGACGTGATGCACTACAACGTCCACAAGACGTTCGCGACGCCTCACGGCGGCGGCGGTCCCGGCGCCGGCCCGGTCGGCGTCGTCGACGAGCTGGCGCCGTTCCTCCCGACGCCCCGCGTCCGCGAGGCGGCGGAGGGGTCGGGGTACGAGCGGTTCGAGCCGGCCCACACGATCGGAAAGGTCCACGGGTTCGCCGGCAACTGGCACGTGTCGATCAAGGCGTACGCCTACATCGCCCGCCTCGGCGACGAGGGGCTGTCGGACGCGGCCGCGAAGGCCGTCCTCAACGCGAACTACCTCGCCGAGCGGATCGACCTGGACGTGCCCTTCGGCCCGTTCCACCACGAGTTCGCCGCGACCGCGGGCGACCGCGACGCGGCCGACGTCGCCAAGCGCATGCTCGACTTCGGCGTCCACCCGCCGACGACGAAGTGGCCGGAGATGGTGCCGGAGGCGATGCTGACCGAGCCGACCGAGATCGAGGGGCAGTCCTCGCTCGACGACCTCGCGGAGGCGTTTAACCTCGCGTACGCCGACACCGACGAGGCGCTCGACGCGGCCCCGAACCGGACGGCCGCGGGCCGGATCGACCAGGTCGGCGCCGCGCGGAACCCGCGGCTCTCGTGGCAGGCGCTCGACGAGGCGTAGCCGCTCGGGCGCGGGAAGGGAGATCGACCGCGTCAGGGCTCGGTCGCCGCCGACCGCACCGGCTCCTCGCGGTCGCGGGCTTCGAGCTCGTCCGCGTCGCGGTCGTCGCTGAACTCTTTGTCCTCGCTGTCGTCCGCGTCGCGGTCGTCACCGTCGAACTCCTCGCCGTCGAACGCCGCCGTCCGGGGGGACTCGGCCTCGCCGGCCGCGGCCCCCTCGGCGTTCGACTCCGAAGCGAACGGGCCCTCACCGTCGACGAACCGGCGCATCACCCGTCCCTCGGCGCGGTGGAGCGTCTCGCTACACGTCGACTTCGCGATCCCGTTCGCCTCGGCCAACTCCGTGAGCGTACACCGGCGGGGGGTGTCGTAGTACCCCGCCCTGACCGCCTCGAAGACGAGGTCGCGCTGGGCCTCGGTGAGCGTCCGGTCCGGGTCGTCACCACCCGTAGCGGCGACGCCGACCGTCATCCCGTCGCCCGCGAGCCGGCGGCCGAACGCCTCGATCCGGCCCCGGTCGCCGACGACGGTCACCGCCGCGCGGCCGTCGACGACCTCGACCGTCGACTCGATCGGGAGGCCCACCGCGCGCGCCGCGGGGAGGTACGCGGGGGCCCGTCCGACCACTCGGAGCGTGCGGACGTCCCCGCGGCGCTCGACCGCAGTCGCGCGCGAGACGTGCTCGTGGTCGCGGAGCGCCGCCTCGACGCGGTCCCTGTCGGTGCCGCCGACGCGGACGGTCGCGGCCACCGCCGGGTCCCCGTCGGTCGGCTGCCGGTCGTCGCCGTCGACCGCGATCGTCTCCGCGACCCGGAGCGTCGCCGCGGGGACGCGCCGGGAGACGTCCCCGAGCCACGATCCGGTCGGGAGGTCCAACCGCAGGTCGGTTCGGCTCATCGGTCCCACCTCGGTTCCCCCGGCGGATCGGGCGCGGTCGCTGATGTGGGCATCTCGTATGCGGATACGACGGCGGGCTCCCTCGGCGTACCCCTTCATACGTTTCGACCCTAAGTACCCGCCGCGACCACAGCACCGAAGTTTCCGGCACGCGAGCGCGGACCCATGGAGACCACAGAGGCGTTCATCGGCCTGACCTGCGTCGACTGCGGGGAGACGTTCGACGCCGAGGCGGCGACCCACCGCTGTCCCGACTGCGACGGGATCCTCGACCCCGACTACGACTACGACCGGATCGACCTGACGCCGGAGACGCTCGACGCGCGCCCGGACGGGTCGATGTGGCGGTACGCCGAACTCCTCCCGTTCCCGGCCGAGACGGCGGTGTCACTCGGCGAGGGCGCCACGCCGCTCGTCGAGTGCCCGTCGCTGGCGGACGCGATGGGCGTCGGCCGCGTCCTCCTGAAAGACGAGGGGGCGAACCCCACGGGGACGTTCAAGGACCGCGGGCAGTCGGCCGCGATGACGGCCGCGCGCGAGCACGGCGCGAGCGAGGTCGCGCTGAACAGCGCCGGCAACGCGGGGCAGGCGGCCGCGGCGTACGCGGCCCGCGCGGACCTCGACGCGCACGTGTTCCTCCCCTCGCGGGCCGGATTCACCCAGAAGGCGATGACGGAGGTCCACGGCGCGGACCTCACCGTCACCGACCCGATCGACGGGAACTCCCAGATCGGCGACGCGGGGAAGGCGTACGCCGAGGCGATAGAGGAGCATCCGGAGTGGTACTCGACGAAGACGTTCGTCACGCCGTACCGCCACGAGGGGAAGAAGACGATGGCGCTGGAGCTGTTGGCCCAGCTCGACTGGGAGGCGCCCGACGGCGTCGTCTACCCGACCGGCGGGGGCGTCGGGCTGGTGGGGATGCACAAGGCGGCCCGGGAGGCCCGTGACCTGGGGTGGACCGACGAGCTGGTCCCGATGTACGCCGCGCAGGCCGCGGGCTGCGCCCCGGTCGTCGACGCCTACGAGTCGGGCGCCGACCGGCACGAGCCGCTCGACGACGACGAGGTCGACACGGCCTGTAACGGGATCGCGATCCCGGACCCGGGGGCGAGCCACCTCATCCTGAATGCGGTCCGCGAGTCCGGCGGCGGGGCGGTGGCGACGACCGACCGGGAGATCCTCGACGCCGCGATCGATGTCGCGCGGCGCGAGGGGCTGGAGGTCGGTGCCACCTGCGCGGCCGCCGTCTCGGGGGCGTTCGCGCTCGCGGAGTCGGGAGAGTTCGGCCCCGACGACACGGTCGTCCTGTTGAACACCGGCGCGGGCAACAAGGACGTCGACGCGCTGCGCGCGCACCTCGGCGAGCGGGAGGCAGAGGCGGGCGAGTAAGGGAGAGGCAGACGTCCCTCTCCACGGGCCGAGGCGTCGAACCGGAACCACTACGGCGGGGGGTCGCCACCCCTCGCGCATGGAACTCGGCGTCATCGGACTCGGGCGGATGGGGCAGATCGTCGCGAACCGGTCGCTGGAGGCGGGCCACGACGTGGTCGCGTTCGACCTCTCGGCGGAGGCGACCGCGGAAGCGGCGGCGGCGGGCGCGGAGCCGGCCGATTCGGTGGCCGACCTGTGTGACCGGTTGGGAAGCGACAAGCGCATCTGGCTGATGGTGCCCGCGGGCGACGCGGTCGACGCCACGCTCGCGGACCTGGAGCCGCACCTCGACGGCGAGGACGTCGTCGTCGACGGCGGTAACTCCCACTTCGAGGAGTCGGTGCGCCGCGCCGAGGGGACGGACGCCGCGTACCTCGACTGCGGCACCTCCGGCGGGCCCGCGAGCGCGGAGGCGGGCTTCTCGCTGATGATCGGCGGCCCGGCGTGGGCCTACGAGGAGTTCGTGCCGGTGTTCGACGCGGTGGCGACCGGCCCGGACGGCCACGACCGCATGGGCGAGTCGGGCTCGGGCCACTACGTGAAGATGGTCCACAACGGCGTTGAGTACGCGCTGATGCAGGCGTACGGCGAGGGGTTCGAGCTGCTCGCCGACGGGCGCTACGACCTCGACATGGAGTCGGTGGCGCGCACTTGGAACAACGGCGCCGTGATCCGGTCGTGGCTGCTGGAGCTCTGCGAGGAGGCGTTCCGCGAGGAGGGGTCGGACCTCGGCGACGTGGCGGACCACGTCGCGGGCGGCTCGACGGGCACGTGGACGGTTCAGGAGGCGCTCGAACAGGAGGTTCCCGTCCCCATCATTTATCAGGCGCTCGCGGAGCGGTTCGACTCGCGCAACGAGGGGCGCTTCTCGCGCCGGCTCGCGAACCGGCTCCGGTACGGGTTCGGGCGCCACGAGGTCGCGCGGCGCGACGACGCGTAGCCGTCCCGGCGCGCGCGGCATCGGCGTGTAGCCGTCCCGACGCGCGCGGCATCGGCGCGACGGTCCCCGCACGCGGCGTGACGTCCTCTTCAAGCGACACGTATTACTGAAGGCTGTCCGACAGTTCACACGTGCTCGACCTCGCCTTCAGTCGTCGGCAGTACCTCGTCCACCTCGCAGACGGTCCCGCGCGGATCCGGGACCTCGTCGACGCGTTCGAGCACTCCAGGTCGACGGTCAACCGAGCGGTCCGGGCCCTCGAAGCGGACGGGCTCGTCGAGCGCGGCGCGGACGGCTACGAGGCGACGTACGCCGGCCGGATCCTGTTGGACACCGTCGACGAGGCGGTCGCGGTCGCGGAGGCGGTCGAGACCGCGAACGGCGTCCTCAACGAGCTCCCGTCGTCGCCGCGGAACCACCGGTTCTTCGCGGACGCCGAGGTGGTGACGATAGCCGAGACGCCGCCGGCGACGGTGCTGTCCCGGCTTCAGCGCGTCGCCGAAGCCGCCGACCGGCTCCGGGGCGCGTCGATCGCCGCCAACGACGAGCAGTTCGTTTCGACGCTGTACCGCCGCACCGTCGTCGAGGGGTCGCTGGAGCTGTCGTACGTCCTGACGGAGTCGGTCGCGGACTACCTGGCCGCGGAGAGCCCGGAGCGGGCGCGCTCCATCGTCGAGGCCGAGGTTGAGGTGAGCGTCGTCACCGACCTCCCGTTCGCGTGGTACCTGAGCACCGTCGACGGCCGGACGACGGCGTACCTCGCGATCCACGGCGACAAGGGCAACTTCCTCGGGTACGCCGCGAACGACGACTCGGACGCCGTGGCGTGGCTCGCCGACCTGTTCGAGGCCGAGCGCGAGCGCGGCACGCCGCTGGCGGCGTACTACCGGGCGAACGACGGCGACGCGCTCGCTCCGTAGCGGACGTCCCGGCCGAATCTCAGCGCGCGCGAGCCGCGGGAAACGCTTATATACAGTCATGGCAGAGAGTAACACCCATAGAATGTTCGAGCGATTCTCGAGCGGCTACTACCTGGGGGAACTGTACGTGGAACCCCGCGACGGCGAGCGCGCCGTCATCCAGCGGGCGGACCACGAGCACGTCAACGAGCAGCTGTACGCGGACGGCGAGGGGGTCGAGCGACTCGACGCCCCCCTCGTCATGAAAGTCGACGGGGGCCACATTCCGGTCGCCGGCGACGACGACGTCCCGAGCGGGACGCTCGCGATTCCGCGGGAGCTCGCCGACGAGACGCTCCCGGACCGCCGGAACGTGCTGTTGGCGGACGCGGACCGCGCCGAGAAGCTGCTGCGCTGGGAGGGGTGGGAGCCGTTCGTGAACGCGTGATACGCGGAAAGTGACTCCGTTTTTCGGGGGAACAATAGTGTCTATTTATAAATGCGCAGCTGGACTCCAGCGGCGACCTCCTCCGAATCCTCAGCCGTTTGTTTATAAATAGTTGCTACCACACTGACGGACCACACCGCCAAAGCCCCAACCGCTCGGCGATACACAGCCACTGTTGCGACGAACACCGCCAAAGCCCCAGCCGCTCGGCGATACACAGCCACTGTTGCGACGAACACCNGCCACTGTTGCGACGAACACCGCCAAAGCCCCAGCCGCTCGGCGATACACAGCCACTGTTGCGACGAACACCGCCAAAGCCCCAGCCGCGAGGACTCGCACGACTCGCTGCGCTCCTCGGTCGCTCACTTCGTTCGCTCCCTGCGGTGCTTACGTCGTCGGGCTTCGTCCTCGCGGCTGCCCCTTTGAGTCCCGCCCCGCACCGCACGGCACCGCGCCTCACGCCTCCCCAGCCTCGTCGCGGCCGCTTAAAAGCGGCCGCGACTCCCTCGCGCGTGCGGTTCGCGCCCTCCGGGCGCTCACCGGCACGCGCCACCGCACGGCATTCATTTATAAGTGAGTTCGACCACGTCGCCGCCGCAGACGCACCTTTTAGGTCGCAGGGGGTCGCGGATTCGGTATGATCGACAGGCTGCTCGGGCGCGCCGAGCTGAAGGAACGCATCGAGGAGCTGGAGGAGGAGAAGCGCCACCTCGAACGCCGCGCCGAGGCCGAGGAGGAGCGGCGCTCCGACGCGGTCGCCGACCGCCAGCGCGCCGAGGAGCGCGTCAACGAACTCGAACACCGGATCGAGTCGCTCGAAGAGCGGTTGGAGCGCGCCGAGGGGACCGAGGCGTCCGTCGAGTTCCGGCGCGTGAGCGACCGCAGCGGCTCGCGGCTGGCCGACGTGCTCGACCGCTTTCGGAGCGTCGAGAGCGACGACCCCGAGGGGCTACTTGCGGCGTACGTCCCGGACGCCGACTCGGTTCCGGCGACCGTCTCGGACTGGTTCGGCGACCGCACGGAACTGGTCCGGCGCGCCGCGCCCGCGGTCGTCCTCGCCGACGACACCGGCGCCGTGAGCGCGGCGCTGACCCCGCCGATCGAACCGGAACCGTTCGACCGCTGGGGCGATGAATTTCGGCTCGACGACGCGTGGTTCCGCCCGACCGGCCGATTCGCGTTCGCGCTGGTCCGTTCCGACGTGTTCGCCGTCGGCACCTACGAGGGCGACGAGCGGGTCGCCTTCGAGGGGTTCACCAGCGACGTGAAGGAGGCGCACTCGAAGGGCGGCTTCTCGCAGGGGCGCTTCGAGCGCCGCCGCGAGGGACAGATCGACGACCACCTGAAGAAGGCGAACGAGGCGCTCGCCGATGTCGCCGATGGGGACGACGTCGACCGCGTGATCGCCGTCGGCGAGCGCAGCGTCCTCGGCCGGGTGCGAGACCGCGCCGATGTGACGGACGTCTCCGACGCCACCGGGAAGCCGGAGGCGGCGCTCGACGACGCGTTCCGCGACTTCTGGCGAGTCCGCGTCCGCGCGATCTGAGCCATTTAAAAGGGGCCGCCGCGCGTCAGAAGGGCGATTCGGGACCTTCGTCCGGGTCGGCGTCGGGGTTCTCCGATTCGGTCAGCTCACCGATCTCCCGTTCCCACGCCTCGATGCCGCCGCGGAGGCTCTCGACGCGCGCGTCCTGCGTGCCCTCGTAGCTGCCGATCAGCTGGGCCGCCTGCTGGCTGGCGACGCCGTGCGGACAGACGGTGACGATCCGCTCTGCTCCCTCGAGCTCCGCGATCCGACTCGTCAGCTCCGGGAACGGGATGCACTCGCTGTCGGGGAGGTGGCCGCGGTCGAACGCGCGCTGGTCGCGGATGTCGACGATACGGAGCGGTTCGGATTCGTCGTCGTCGCCGTCGGTGTCGTCCGCGGGGCCGTCGCGCTCGTCGAACAGCGCCGACAGCTCCTCGGGGTCGATTTCGCCGTCCATCAGGGGAGGGGGGCGAGAGTGGCCGTGAGCACGGCCCGGTCGTCGGTGTCGTTGCGGGCGCCGTGGACCGCGCCCCGCTCGTTCGGCACCACCGCGGGCGCCGCGAGCGCCGCTTCCTCGTCGTCGCGGACCACGGTCGGTTCGCCCTCCACCACGTGGAACACGTTCGTGGCGTCGGCGTGTTCGTGGGGGTCGACCGCCGCGTCCGGCCCGAGGACGAACGCCTTCACGAGCACGTCGTCGGTGACGACGAGCTCCGCGGTCTCGACCTCGCCGGGTGCCGGGTCGAGACCGGAGACCGCCGTCGCGTAGCTGTCGAGCGTCATACCCGCACCTCGCGCGGGACGGGGAAAAATCGCGCGCTCGGGACCCGGGCCGCCCCCGCGGTCGAAACGGCGCGGGCTCAGTACGAGGGCGACTCCTCCGGCTCGCCGTCGCGCGCGTTGACGACCCTCCCGAGGGTGAAGAGGAGGTCCGAGAGCCGGTTGAGGTAAGTGACGACGGCCTCGTTTATCGGCTCCGAGCGCGCGAGGTCGACGACGCGGCGCTCCGCCCGTCGCGCCACGGCGCGCGCGTGGTGGAGCGCCGCCCCCGCCTCGCCGCCGCCGGGCAGGATGAACGACGTGAGCGGCTCCAGCTCCTCGTCGAACGCGTCGATGTGCGCCTCTAACGCCTCGGTGTGTTCGCTCTCGACCTGCGGGTCCTCCGGGTCGGGATCGGGGTTCGCGAGGTCCGCCTGGACGATGTGGAGGTGGTTCTGGATCGTCTCCAGCAGGTCGTCCACGTCGTCGTGGCCCGTCGGGCGAATCGTGCCGAGCAGCGCGTTCGCCTCGTCGACGGAGCCGTACGCCTCGATGCGGTGGCTCGACTTCGACACCCGGCTCATGTCCCGGAGGTCGGTCTCGCCCTCGTCGCCGCGGCCGGTGTAGATGCTCATGCGAGGGTCCTCTCGACGTACTCGACGATGTTCGCGCTCTCCGCCATCGTCACGCCGCGCTCCTCGTCGACGAGGACGGGGACGCCGCGCTGGCCGCTGACGCGCTTGACCCCATTCCGGTCGGAGTGAAGCGCCTCCACCCACTCCGTCTCGTACTCGACGCCGGCCTCGTCTAACGCCTCGGCGGCCGTCTCGCAGAACGGACACCCGTCGAGGGCGTACAGTCGAACGCTCATACCGATCGATCCGTCCGCGCCGTCAAGAAGGTGTGCGTCCGCGCCTCCCTCCGCCGCGACCGCGGCGCGGAGCCTCGCCCGAGCGCCTCACAGGTCGTGGTACGACTCCATCGCGGCCCGGTGTTCCTCCGGGATGGGTGCGGGGTCCCCCGTCTCCGGGTCGAGGGAGACGAGCGTCGCCTCGGCCTCCGCGGCCGCCTCGCCGCCGGCCCGGACCTCGTGGACCATCGTCGCGCTCGACCGCCCGAGGTCGGCCACGTCGACGGTGACGGTGACCTCGCCGTCGACGAGCTCGACCGGCCGCCGGAAGTCGATCGAGATCGACGCCAGCACGGTCGACACGCGCGAGAGGTCGGCGTCGAGGACGTCGCTGAAGTACCGCGTCCGCGCCTGCTCGATGTACGTCGCGTAGACGGCGTTGTTGACGTGGCCCATCGCGTCGATGTCGCGGAACCGCACGTCGATGTCCGCGGTGTACGTACCCATATCCGACCCACTGGCGGGGATCGTATGTAGGCGTCGGGATCGGGACGACCGCGGCCGAAAACGCGGACGTGGCGGTCTCGACAACGTATAAAACGGCCGCGCGTCTATCACCGCGGTATGGATAACGGCGCGATAGACGACGTCGACAGGGCGATCCTGTACGCGCTACAGGAGGACGCACGGAACACGTCGTCCGGGGACGTCGCGGAGCGGACCGGCACCTCGGACAGCACCGTCCGCAAGCGGATTCAGCGGCTCGAATCCGAGGGGGTGATCAAGGGGTACAGCGCCAGCGTCGACTACCAGCGGTCGGGGTACCCCCTCCGGATGCTGCTCTACTGCACCGCGTCGATTCCGGAGCGCGGCGAGCTCATCCCGGACATCCTCGACATCGACGGCGTCGTGTCGGTCCAGGAGCTCGTCACCGGCGAGCAGAACCTCCTCGTGACCGTGGTCGGCGAGTCGGACGACGACATCACGCCGGTGGCGCAGGCGCTCCTCGACATGGGCGTCACCGTCGCCGACGAGGTACTCGTGCGGACCCACGAGACGACCCCGTTCGGTGAGTTCGACGTCGAGCGGAACGGCGAGGATTGACCGAGGCGGGGCGAGCCGAGGACGCGATCAGACGAGGACGCGCTCGACGTCCAGCGCGGTCGCCCGCCGAACGACCGCTGCCACCGGGTCTTCGGTGCCGGAGAGGTTGTTCGAGTCGCCGTCGAGGACGAGGAGCGCCGCCCGCCGGCCCGGTTCGACGACCCCGCAGTCCAGGCCGGCGATCTCGGCGCCCGCGGCGGTGGCCATCCGCAGCACCTCCCGGTCGGTGACGTCGAACCGCTTCGCCGCGGTCGCCATCTCCCGGAACATCGACGGTTGGTTCAGCATGACGTTGTCCGTGCCGAGCGCGACCGTCGTGTGATCGAGCAGCTCCCGAATCGGCGGCTTTCCGACGTCGAGGACCGCGTTCGCTCGCGGACAGACCGCGACCGGAACGGACTGGTCCGCGACCCGCTCCAAGTGGTCCGCCTCGGCGTGGACCATGTGAACGAGGAGGTCCGGGTCCAACTCGAGCGCCGGGTGGATGTCGGTCGCGTCCGGCTCGCCCGCGTGGATCGCGAACGGCCGGCCGCGCTCCTCGCAGGCGGCGCGCTCGGCGGCGAAGTCGTCGTCGTTCGCCCCGGAGGCGCCGTACCCGTCGGCGACGTCGAGGACGGACGGGTCGCCGCTCCCGAGGACGAACGGGTCGACGCCCGTGCCTTCGGCCGCGTCGCGGAGCGCCCGCGCCCCGGGAGGCCCCGACTCCCGGAAGTCGAGACAGGAGACCGTGCCGGTCCGCCGCATGAACCGGAGGGTCCGCCGCATCGCCGACACCAGTTCGTCGCGGTCGGCGGCCGCCAGTCGGCGGTGTTTCAGACTGTCCGGCGGCGCCACGGCCTCGTCGAGCGAGAGGCCGACCGCCGCATCCTTCGCGACGGAGTCCCCGAGATGGGTGTGCGCGTTGACGAACGCCGGCAGCACGATGTCCGTCGAGTCGGTGGCCGCCTCCTCGACGGCCTCGATCCGCCCGTCGTCGACGACGACGCGCCCGCTGACGGGGTCGAACGACTCGCCGGCGAGGACGGTCCCCGAGAGTTCCTCCATACCGGCCTTCCGAACTCGGGAACGATATGATTTCCTGAGTGGCGGCGGCGAACGGTTCGTGAACGCGCCCCGTCGCCGGGCCGACGCGCTCGCCGCTCACCAGCCGCTCCGATAAACATAATGTTCTATAATTTTGTTTATTCGAACGTTTTGTGAACACAGACAGTTTTAATAGACATTGTGTTCTCAAACCAGGGTAGACACGACCGATACCGGATCCGGGGGCGCTCCGGACGCCGGCCGCGGTCGCGTGACTGGTCGAACGATGTCAGGACGCACCTCGAAACCGACGGTCGGAGCGCTCCGGGAGACGGCCGAGTCGTCGGCCGTTCCCGTCGCACTAACGCGGCTCGCGTGGACGCTGTTCGCCGCGAGCGTCGCCGCGCTCGTCGCCCACGTCCGACTCGGCGGGCCGTGGGAGATCCCCGGCGCCGTCGCCGTCGACGGGCTGACCGTCCTGCTGTGGGTCGTCGCGACGTTCTTCAGCGGGATCGTCCACAGCTACTCGCGCCGCTACATGGCGGGGAGCGCCCACGAGGCCGACTTCTTCCTCGGGGTCTTCGGGTTCACGCTCGCCGTGATGGCGCTCGTCGCGGCCGACCACGTCGCGCTGTTCTGGTGCTTTTGGCTGGCGATGGGGCTCCTGATGGCCCGGCTCATCGGCACCGTCGACGGCTGGCCGCAGGCCCGGGCCGCCGCGAGCGTCGCCCGCCGGTACTTCCTCGCCAGCAGCGCACTGCTCGGCGTCGCCGTGACGGCGCTGTGGTGGGCGACCGGCGCGACGACGGTCTCCGGTATCGCCGCGGGCGCCGACGCCCTCGGCGGGCCCGCGTGGCTCGTCGCCGGCGCAGCGCTCGTCCTCGCGGCGATGATCCAGTCGGCGCTCGTCCCGTTCCACGGCTGGCTGCTCTCCTCGATGACCGCCCCCACGCCGGCGTCGGCGCTGATGCACGCCGGGTTCGTCAACGCGGGCGGCATCCTGTTGACCCGCTTCGCGCCGGTCGTGACCGTCGAGACCGGGCTCATGCTCGCTATCGTGGTCGTCGGCGCCGCGAGCGCGCTGGCCGGAAAGCTGCTCAAAACCGTTCGGTCGGACGTCAAGGGCGAACTGGGCTGTTCGACGGTCGGCCAGATGGGCTTCATGATCGTCCAAGCCGGGCTCGGCTTCTTCGCCGCCGCCGTCACGCACCTCGTCTTACACGGCTTCTACAAGGCGTACCACTTCCTGAGCGCGGGTGACGAGGTCGAGCACGCGGCCCCGAGCGAGGACGGACACGAGCCCGACGGGACGGGCGTCGCCGGCGCGGTCGTCGTGCTGGCGACCGGAGTCGCGGGCGGCGCGACGTTCGCGCTCCTGACGGGGAAGGGGACGAGCGTCGACAGCGGGCTGCTGCTCGCCGGGTTCGTGACGCTCACGACGCTCCACGCGGCCCGGAGCGCCGTCCGCCGGACCGGCCTCTCGACGGCGGCCCGCTACGGGGCGGTCCCGCTGGTCGCGCTCCCCGCGATCGCCGTGTACGCGCTCGCGTACAGGGCCGTCTCGGGGCTGCTCGCCGGGGTGCCGCTCGTCTCTGCCCCGACAGAGCTGACCGCGCTCCACGCGCTCGTCGCCGTCGCCTTCCTCGCCGCGTACGTCGGGATCGAGACCGGCGTCCACGAGCGGAGCGAGCGCCTCTACGTCGCGCTCACGAACGCGGGGCAACCCGCACCGGACACCCTCCTGACCGCCACGGAGGAGTACGATGAACGCTGAATCCACCACCGGAGACGACGCGGACGCAACGGGACGCGACGGAAACACGGTCGAAGACGAGATCGACGCGGCCGCGAGCGCCGTCGGCTCGGTCTGGCCGGTCCACTCGTTCGTGACCGCGAACCCCCTCGCCGGCTTCGAGGACCGGCCGTTCGACGAGGCGGTGAGCCGGGCGGCGGGCCTCCTCGGCGGCCGCGGCTACCCGCGCGCGAAGACGTTCCGGGCGGCCCTCGACGAGGGACGGATCGCCCCCGAGCTGCTCGACGCGGAACTGACCGACCGGGGCTACGATGCCGACCCCGAGGCCCTGCTGGAGCGGCTGGAGACCGCCGAGGAGACGGACGAGTCGGGCGGGGCCGGCGGGACGGAAGGGGCGGCCCCCGCCGCCGAGCGCGTCGACCGCGTGCTAACGAAGTGGCTGTCGGCGTTCCTCGACGAAGGGCGGGCGGAGTGGGCGATGCCGAACCGCGAGGCGGGGTTCTACGAGGCGTTCCGCTCGGTGGCCGCGTACGACGACGAAATTCCGAATACGGGACTCGCCGCCGACCTGCCGGCGTCGCCGACCGAGGCGATCGAGGCCGCGCTGGCACCGTATCCCCGCGACCGCTGGGAGGCCGTCTTCGAGGCGCAGCTCGCCGCGCTCCCCGGGTGGACCGGTCTGCTCACGCGGCGCGCCGAGGACGGCGGCGCGTGGCAGTCCGCGTACCCGATCACGCCTGCGGGGTACCTCGCGGCGCGGCTGGCGCTGGCGGACGCCTTCGGGGTCGATCTCTCGCCGCCCGAGGAGTCCGACGAGCCGGCGGTCGAACCGAGCGACGAGATCGCCGACGCGTTTCTGAGCGCGTGGGAGGCGACCTACCGCGACGGGCTCGTCGAGCGGGTCGCCGCGGAGGGCGAGGCGCGCGACCGGGGGAGCGAAGCACGTGGGAAGGACGGGGCCCGCGCCGACGGCGGCGCGTCGGGTCGCCCGGACGCCCAGCTGGTCTTCTGTATCGACACCCGCTCGGAGGTGATCCGCCGGCACGTCGAGGCGACCGGCGATTACGAGACGCACGGGTACGCCGGCTTCTTCGGCGTCCCGATGGAGTACACCGGGTACGACACCGACGTGTCCGTCGAGGCGTGTCCACCGATCGTCGACCCGCAACACCGCGTCTCCGAGGTCCCGGGCGACGACGACGCGCGGGCGAGCCGCGACCGCTGGGCCGACCTCCGCGAGGCCGCCGGCGAGGTGGTCGAGACGCTGCGGTCGAACCCCGCCACCGCGTTCAGCTTCGTCGAGGGCGCCGGGAGCGGGTACGGCCTCGCGCTCGCGGCGCGCACGCTCGTTCCCGGCCGGGTGCGCGACCTGCTCGCCGGCGCCGACGACGCGGTGCCCGACGACCACGAGTTCTGCGAGCCCGGCGTCCACGAGCACGACGCCTCCAATGAGGGGCTTCCGACGGGACTGACCCGCGACGAGCGGGTCGAGTACGCCGCGACCGCGTTCGAGCTGATGGGGTGGGAGGCGTTCGGTCGCCTCGTCGTCTTCGCGGGCCACGCGGCCGAGACGGCGAACAATCCCTACGACTCCAGCCTCGACTGCGGCGCCTGCGCCGGCAACCCGGGCGGCCCGAACGCCCGCGCGCTCGCCGCGATCTGTAACGACTCGGAGGTGAGGGCGGGGCTGCGCGAGCGCGGCATCGACGTGCCCGACGACACCGTCTTCCTCGCAGCCGAACACAACACCACGACCGACGAGATCGAACTGTACGACGGCGACGTGCCGGACTCGCACGCCGCGGACCTCGACCGGCTGCGCGCGGACCTTGAGGTCTCGCGCGGGCGCGCAGCACGCGAGCGCACCGGGCAAGAGGCCGAGGAGTCGGCCGTCCGCGAGACCGAGCGCCGCGCCGCCGACTGGGCCGAGACGCGCCCCGAGTGGGGGCTGGCGGGCAACGCCGGCTTCGTCGTCGGTCCCCGCGAGCTGACGAGCGGCCTCGACCTCGACGGGCGCGTCTTTCTCCACTCGTACGACTGGTCGACCGACCCGGACGGCGACGCGCTCGAAGCGATCCTGACCGGCCCGATGGTCGTCACGCAGTGGATCAACGCGCAGTACTACTTCTCGACGGTCGACAACGCGGCGTACGGGAGCGGGTCGAAGGCGACCCACAATCCCGTCGGCAACGTCGGCGTCTACCAGGGCAACGGCGGCGACCTCATGACGGGCCTCCCGCTCCAGTCGGTCAAGGCCGCCGCCGGCGAGCCGTACCACCAGCCGCTCCGGCTCTCGACGGTCGTCCACGCGCCGGTCGACCGCGTCACGGAGGTCTTGGCCGACAACGAGGCGGTGACCGGCCTGCTGGACAACGACTGGCTCTCGCTGACGGTCGTCGACCCGACGCGCGACCACCGCGCCTTCGAGTACGAGGAGGAACTGGCGTGGGCGCCGGTTCCCGAAGCGGCCGAAGCGCACGCGGAGCCGCGCACGGCCCCCGCCGTGGCGGACGACTGAGGTCACAGCCCGCTCGACGAGGGTGCGCCGCCGGTACCCGTCGCGCCGAGTCCGACAGTTTAAACGCGTTCAAAATACCGATACGGTCGGTCTCGTGGTCCGTAGCCCCGGGTCCACGTCCGCTCCGAAGACGCGCCGAAGTTTTATTAATTTCGGCAGTTCAGTTATTACTATACAATAGTGACCGGAGAACGTCTCTCCCGAGCTACGACGGACCGACCGACGGCCGGCCGTGAACGAGCCGTCGGAGCGACCGGACTGATAGCACTGGTACTCCTGTCGCTGGTGGCGATAGCCGACGGGGTTAACTGGAAGCTCGTGGCGGTCTCTTGGACCGCGTTCGCGGCGATGGCCGTCGGCGCACCGCTCGGAGCGCGTGCGGTGCGGAGCAGCCACCCCTTGGAGCCGGTCTGGGGGTACGGGCTGGCCAGCGGCGCGATGGTGACCAGCGCCGCGCTCTTCCTGATCCCGCAGGCGCTCGGCCAGCACGGCCGACTCGGCAGCCTCGGCATAGCGGTCGGCTTCCTGGGCGGGTACGCCGGACACACGGTCGGACACCGGTTCACCCATCTGGAGCTACCCGTCGATCGAACGACGGCCGAGCTGACGGTTCACGCGCTCGCGGCCGGTGCGATCATCGGCGCGATCTACACGGCGATGCCCTCGCTCACCTCCGTCCTCGGGGTCGCGCTCGTCTCGCACAAGGCGCCCGCCGGGTACGCCGCGGCCCGTCGGCTCGCCGAGCGGGGGCAGCCGGTCGTCACCCTGCTGTTGCCCGCGGCGGCGGTCGGCATCGTGGCCCTCCCGGTCGGTATCGTCGGGCTTTCGCCGGAGAGCGGGCTTCGCGGGCTCCTTTTCGGCATCGCCGCCGGCGTGTTCCTTCACGTCGCCGTCGATCTGCTGCCGGAGTGTACCACCGGGAGCGAGACGTGCCCCGTCGACGCCGCGGACCACGACGCCGACGGCCACCGGCTCCGGGACCGGCTCCGCCGACACGCCGTCCTGAGCTCGATCCTCGGCGGCGTCGCGGTCGCCGCGGCGTGGTGGGTCGCGGTCTGACGCGCACCGCGTCGCCGCCGGCGCCGCGACGAGCGGTTCACACGCCGGGGACGCCGAACGCGCTGATTCCGAGGCCGAGAACGCCGTTCAGGACGGCGATGACGACCAGCGCGGCCGCCCACGCGACGAGCCCCATGATCGCGGCGTCCTTCCAGCCGCCGGGGTAGCGCCACTTGATGACCCACACCCACGCGACCAGCGCGACCACCGACCCGATCAGCGGGATCAGCGATCCGATCGCCCACGCGAGGGCGCCGAGCAGCGCCGTGACCACCGCGTGCGAGTAGTCGTCGACGCCCGCGACGACGCGTCCGCTGACGTATATGCCCAGTCCACCGACCAACAGCGCGACGACGAACGAGACGATAGCTCCGAGAACCATGTGTGCGCCGTCTCGGGTCGGAGGGATATAACGCGGGGGCAGCGTCTCGCTCGGTGACAGGTCGCGGACGGGCCGCCGGCGCGGCGAGTCCTCGCCGCTCGGACGGGCCGCAGTTCTCGCTCAGTACAGCAGCTCGTCGTCGTTCTCGATCATGTACAGCGACCGGGCGGCGATGTTGACCGCGTGGTCGCCGACGCGTTCGAGGTCGCGGATCGTGAGCAGGAGCCGCGAGACGTTCCGCATCGTCGCCTCCACGTCCTCCTCTTCGCGGAGCTCGTCGCGCTCGATGAGGTCGCGGACGACGAGTTCGCTCGCGGCCTCGCAGGCGGCGTCGAGGTCGTCGTCCGACTCCGCGACGGCGTAACACCGCTCGGAGTCCGACTCCGCGTACGCGTCCATCGCCTCCTGGAGCATCGCCAGCGTGTCGTCGCCGATGCGCTGGACGTCCACGTCGGGGAACACCTCGCGGTCCGCCCGCTTGGCGTACTCCCCGAGGTTCGTCGCGAGGTCCGCGATCCGTTCGAGGTCGGTGATGATCTTGAACGACGCCGCGATGAATCGCAGGTCGCCCGCGACCGGCTGCTGGAGCGCGATGAGATCAGTGCACTGCCCTTCCAGTTCGAGGTAGAGGTCGTTGATCTCGGCGTCGCCGGCGATCACTTCCTCGCCCAGCTCCGCGTCTTGCCGTTCGAGGGCGTCGAGCCCCATGCGGAGGCGCTCGGCGACCACTTCGCTCATGTAGAGGACGTCGTCGCGGAGTCCCTCCAGCTTCGTCTGGTACTGTTCGCGTGGCATCTTGGCAGATCCGCCTCGCCCGACGCACAAAAACACGTCGGCAACGGCGAAGTGGCGGAGATTGTTTCCGGTTATCCGACGTAGGATCGAACGCTGCCCGTGTGTGCGTTGATTTATATACAGGGGAGAAACGCCGTCCCATGTCACGTGAACTCGACCGGTCGCGGCGGCGCGTGCTCCGCGGCGTCGCGACCGGAGTGACGGCGGGGGCCATCGCCGGGTGCGCCGGCCGCGGCTCCGACGACGGGAACGGAACGGCCGGAGACGGAACCGGCGGAACCGACGGCAACGGGACCGACGACGGGGGCGGGGGCGAGGGGCAGCCCGTCAGCGGCGGCGAGCTGGTGTACTCACAGCAGGTGTCGCCGATCGAGTTCGACCCGATCGTCGTCAACGACATCTACTCGCAACAGGTGTGTTCGCAGGTGTTCGAGCCGCTGTACGCCTACGACGAGCGGACGGACCCGGTTCCGCACCTCGCGAGCGAGGAGCCGACCGTCGAACGCGACGGGACGCGGTACGTCGTGGAGCTGCGCGACGGGCCGCGCTTCCAGAACGGGGACCCGGTCACCGCCGAGGACGTCAGGTACTCGCTGCTCGCGCCGGTCGAGGAGGAGACCGCCAACGCGCCGGACGTCGAGATGATCGACGCGATCGAGGTCGTCGACGACCGGACCGTCCAGATCGACCTCCAGTACGGGTACGGCCCCTTCTACACGCTCGCGCTGACGCGGAACGTGGTCCCCGAGTCGGTCCGCGAGGAGGACAAGGACGCGTTCAACCTCGAGAATCCGGTCGGGTCGGGACCATTCGAGTTCGTCGATTGGAAGGAAGGCAACTACGTCGACTTGGAGAAGTGGGACGACTACTGGGGCGACACGCTGCCGCACCTGAACCGGCTCCGGTTCGAGCCGGTCGCGGAGAGCACGACGCGCGTCGTCTCGCTGGAGACCGGTCAGTCGGACGTCGCGGACGGGATCACGCCCCAGACGTGGGAGACGGTCCAGAGCGCGGACAACATGTCGCTCCAGTCGGAGCCCGGCATCTCCTACTACTACATCGCGTTCAACTGCAACGAGGGGCCAACCGCGGACCCGCAGGTCCGCGAGGCGATCGACTACGCCGTCTCGATGGACCAGGCGGTCTCGAACTTCATCGAGCCGGCCGGCGAGCGCAACTACGCGCCGGTGCCGCTCCCGGTCGCCGACTCGTGGGACTTCCCGACCGACGAGTGGGCGGACATCGGCCACGACCGCGACGTCGACCGCGCCGCGGAGTTGCTCTCGGAGGCGGGCGTGCCCGAGGACTACAACTTCCGTATCATCGTGCCGCCGGACGACCTCCGGGAACAGATCGGGATATCGGTCTCGAACGGCCTGAACGAGGCCGGCTACGACGCGGAGGTGCGCCGGTACGACTGGGGGACGTTCCTCGACACGTACGACACCGGCGACGAGGACGACTACAATATGTACGCGCTGGGGTGGCTCGGCGGCCCGGACCCGGACTCGTACGTGTACAACCTGTTCCACGACGGCCAGATCGGCGCCACCAACGGGACCTACTACGAGAACGACGACCTCATGGCCGACATCATCGAGGCCCGACGCGCCAGCGACATCGACGAGCGGCGCGAACTGTACGAGTCGATCATTCCGACGGTGCTCGAAGACCGGGTCCACCTGCCCAGCTACAGCCTGCGCGTCTCCATCGGCATCCGCGACTACGTCGAGGACTTCGTCGCCCACCCGCGCTCGCAGTACAACCCGCGGGCCCTGAGCGACTACAACAACGTCTGGCTCGACCAGTGACGGACCGGTTCGGCGGGTAGCGCGGCCTCGGTCGAAGCGTTCAAACCCCGCCGCGACGAGGCCTCGGACATGCAGAACATGGAAGACTTCGTCTTCGACGAGAACGAGGAGGCGCTCGCGCCCGCGGTCGTGGTCGCGACGGTCGCGCTCCTCGCGATATTCGTCGTCGGGTTCCTGGTGGCGGCGGTCGGACTCGTCGCCTGACGAGCCCCGTTTCGGCGGCGGCAGCCCGCGATTCCGCCGCCGGCGAGGCGGGCGCTCTCGCGGAGAGCCACCCAGCGGCCACGGCGTTTTTTGTTTCTCCGGCGGGTCGAGACGATATGCACCGCGGGATACTCGTCGACCTCCTCGACCGCAACGACGACCACGTCGCCGCGCTCCCGTCCGGCTCCTTCGACCGGCAGCGCGACGGCCAGCGACCCGGCGTGGTCTCCGTCTGCTGTTCCGACTCGCGCGTCTCCCAGGAGGGGATGTTCGCCGTCGAGGAGCCGGGGTTCCTCTTCACCTCCGGGGCCATCGGCAACAGCGTGAGCGCCCTCGTCGACGGCGAGCGCGTCCTCGACGGGAGCGTGGCGTACCCGCTCGGGCACACCCACACCGAGGTCCTCGCCGTGGTCGGCCACACCGGCTGCGGCGCGGTCGACGCCGCGCTCACGGCGGCTCGCACCGGTGAGTTCCCGGCCGAACCGGGCGTCCGCGCCGACGTCGAGGCGCTGCTCCCGATCGTCGAGGCCGGGCTGACCGACCCGGCCGTGGTCGGTGAGGGGGGCGACGTCGCTGGCGACCGCGCGGGCGACGAGAACGCGGACAACGATGCCGATACCTCGGTCCGCGACCGCCTCGTCGAGTACAACGTCCACGAGCAGGTCGCGTTCGCCCGAGAGAGCGAGGAGGCGGCGGACGCGACCGTCTACGGGTTCGTCTACGACCTCCACGGCGTCTACGGCGACCGCGACGGCGCCGTCTACCTGGTGAACGCCGACGGCGAGCGCGATCCCGCAACGCTTTGCGACCTCGTCGGCGAGGCGCACGCCGACCACGTGGCGACGCTGCTGGAGCGGTAGGACCGCCTCCCGGCGCGGGTCCCGAGCGCCGGGGGCCGGGGTGCGCATCCGACAACCGTTTCACGGCGACGCTCGAAGGGGATTCAAATGGACCGACGCGTCCTGTTCGCGACGCTGATACTGCTGGCCGGCGGCGCGACCGGCGTCGGCGTGGCGCTGTTCGCGTTCGTCGGCGTCGACGACGCCACGACGGAGGCCACGGTCGTGTGGGAGTCCGAGCCGGCCGCGGGCGACGACGGCAGCGGCGCCGTGGTCGCGACCGTCGACGGCGACCCGCTCCTCCTCCGGCCCGCGGTCGAGAACGGGTCGCGGGTCGTCACCGCGACGGTCGCCGGGACGGACGAGACGCCGTGGACAGCACCGGTCTCCGGACCGGACGCGGAGCGCGGCGGCGGGGACGGCACCGGTGGCGATGACGGGGACGCCGGCGGGAACGACACCGACGGGGCCGGCGGCGATCCCCTCGCCGTCAGCGGCCTCACCGCGGGCACCCTCGGCGGCGACCCGGTGGTCGCGCTCACGACGGCGGCGGGCGAGCTCGTCGTCCTCGACGCGGTCGACGGGACGGAGCGGTTCGCGGTCGACCTCGGCGGCCCCGCCGGCCTCCGACCGACCATCGGCGACCTCACCGGCGACGGGAGCCGCGAGGTCGCCGCGGTCACGACGGACGGGGGCGTTCGCGTCCTCGACGGCGAGGGGGACCCGGTCGCCGAGGCCTCGCTGTCGGGCGAGATCAGCCGCCGGCCGCTCGTCGTCGAGCCGGACCCCGAGGCCGACGTGCGGGGCGGGCTCGCGGTGCTGACGACGGCGGGGAGCCCCGCGACGGTCCACATGCTCGACGCGAGCGGCGGCACGCGCTGGACGACCGAGCCGAGCGTGAACCCGCTGAGCTGGAACGCGGCGGACAGCCGCGACGGGCCGGTGCTTGCGCTCGGCGGCGCAAGCGGGACCATCGAAACCGTAGAGGCGAGCGACGGGTCGGACCGGTACGAGGTCAAGCTCCAGGACCGCCCGATCGCCGTCGGGGACGCGGACCCCGGGCGGGTGTACGTCGGCGGCTCCGGGAGCGTGTGGGCCGTCGACCTCCTCGACGGCGAGGTCGTCTGGAAACAGCAGTACGGCGCGTCGACCCGGGTCAACGAGCCGCGCATGGCCGACGTCGACGGGAACGGCGAGCGCGCGCCGGTGGTACTCAACCGGGCCGGCGGGGTGCTCGCGATGACCCAGAGCGGCGAGGTGATCGCCCGGGGCGACGCCGGCGACGTCGTCGCCTACGGCGGCCCCCTGTTCGCCGACGTGACGGGCGACGGCGGCGACGAGGTGATCGTGGTCGCGGACGACGGGACCGCGATCGCGGTCGACACCTGAGACGGCGGGGTCGTTCCCAGTAGATTTATAAACAGATTTCTCACGGAAACCGAGAGACCGCGACGAGTTACCGGGCGTTATTCACCGGAAACGGGGTGTGTCGACTGAGCGAGGGCTCGGCGGGCGTCGGGCGCAGCGAAAAGTGGAAAGTTCCGAGAGCCGCGGCGTCAGTGGTCTTCGTCCTCGTACACCCACGCCGAGGTGTCGAGGTCGTAGTCGACGAGCTCCTCGTCGTCGAAGAACAGGTCGATCTCGCGCTCGTTGGCGCCCTCGTCCTCGTGGTCCGACGCGTGGATCACGTTGTGGCCGAGGTCGAGGCCGAAGTCGCCGCGGATCGTGCCCGGGGCGGACTCGGCGGGGTCGGTCTCGCCGACCATCGCGCGGACCTGTCGGGTCGCGTCCGCGCCCTCCCACACCATCGCGAAGACGGGGCCGGAGGTGATGAAGTCGACGAGGCCGTCGAAGAACGGCTTGCCCTCGTGTTCGCCGTAGTGCTCGTGGGCGAGGTCGTCGTCAATCCGCATGAACTTCCCGGCGACGAGCTTGAGCCCGCGGTCCTCGAAGCGAGAGACGATCTCGCCGATGAGACCGCGCTGGACACCGTCTGGCTTCACCATCACGAAGGTGCGCTCGTCGTGGTGGCTCACTGCTCGTCGCCTCCGGCTCGGTGGCCCTCCTCGGTCCACTCGACGTCGCGCGCCTCGCGGCCGAGGAAGTAGTTCTTCTCAGCCTTCGAGTCGACGAAGTGGAGGACGGTGCCGTCCTTCTTGACGAACATCGTGCCCGTGCCGGGCTCGATCTCCTCACCGCTGTAATCGCAGGTACGTGTCTCGACCATTGGTTATCGGCCTCCGATTGAGTCGGCGTCGCGCTGGGTCTCCCGCAGCTGGAGCACGTCGCCCAGACGGACGGGACCCAGGACGTTCCGGGTGATGATCCGGCCCTGGTTCGATCCCTCCTGGATGCGGCACTTGACCTGCATGGCCTCGCCGTGCATCCCGGTCTTGCCGACGACCTCGATGACCTCCGCGGTCGTCGAGTCGCCGGTGCCCTCTTCTGCGCTCATGGGTGGTTATCGGAGCTCCGCGACCTTCTCGCCGATGTCCTCGACGTCGTCGGCGGCGTCGCCGGCGTCGACGACGGCGGCGGCGGCCGAGCCGACCTCGAGGCCGGCGGCCTGGCCGACCTCGTCCTGCGTGTCGACGAAGGCGACGGGGATCCCCTTCTCCTCGGCGAGTTCGGGGAGGTGCATCACGATCTCCTCGGGGGAGACGTCCTCGGCGACGATGACCAGGTCGGCGTTGCCGCGCTCGACGGCCTTGGTGGTCTCGTTGGTTCCTTTCTTTACTGTACCGGTGTCTCGGGCGACCTCGAGCGCTTCGAGGGATCGCTCCGCGAGGTCCGCCGGGGTGTCGTAGTCTACGTAAACGGGCATATGTTGTTCACCTATCCTCCGTGTAGGCTCGCGTGTCCGTCCCGTGGTCGGTCCCTAACGGAACGGCACATCATCGACCCCACAGAGGCTGTGCCCCGTGGTAGTCCGGACATCCATAAAAGCGCTTTCAATGACCCGCGCGTGTGCGAGCGGGGATCACGGGGCGACGACCGAGGGACCGCAGCGGTGGGCGAACTCCGCGATTTTTAAGCCCGGCTCGCCCCTCCGTTCGCGTATCGAATGGTCCGTCTCGTTCACTACTCCGACATCGAGAACGTCTTCGACGCCCCGGAGCGGGCGGCCCGCCTCGCCGGCCGGATCCGGGCGCTCTCGGGCCCCGACGCCGCGGTCGTCGGCACCGGCGACACGACCGCGCCGGGCGTCCTCTCGCTGGTCGCGACCGGGAGGCAGGTCCTCGACTTCTACGAGGCGACCGACACCGTCCTCGACACGTTCGGAAACCACGAGTTCGACTACGGTCCCGACGCGCTCCGGGGCCTCGTCGCCGACTCGCCCGCGACGTTCGTCTCCGCGAACGTCCGCGACGAGGACGGCGAGCCGTTCGGCCGCGACGAGGGCGTCGTCCCGTGGGCGACCCGCGAGGTCGACGGCGCGACGGTCGGGTTCGTCGGCGTCACCGACCCCGCGACGGACTCGCTGAACCCGATGGCCGCCGACCTCGCGTTCGACGACCCCGTGTCGGCCGTGCGCGACGCGCTCGCGGAGATGCGTACGGCGGTCGCCGAGCGCGGGGAGGGGAGGTCGGGTTCGGGAAGCGAGGAGGACGCGGCCGACGCCGACCCGCTCGATCACGTCGTCGTCCTCTCGCACCTCGGCGCGGGCGACGACGACCTCGCGCGCGAGCTCGACGTCGACGCGATACTCGGCGGCCACGTCCACAGCCGCCGGAACGAGGTCGTCGCGGACACGCTGCTCGTCCGGCCCGGCGTCAACGGGGAGACAGTAGCGGAAATCGACCTCGACGCCGATCCCCCGACGGCGACGCTCCACGAGCCCGACGGCGCCGACCCCGCGCCCGACCTCGCGGACGCGCTCGCGGAGCGGATGGCCGCGGCCGACCTCGACGAGACCGTCGACGTCGTCGAGGAGCCGATCGAGCGGTCGGGCGACGTGGTCCACGGCGGGGAGTGCCGCGTCGGCAACTTCGTCGCGGACGCGTTCCGGTGGATACACGACGCCGACGTGGGGCTGTCGAACGCCGGCGGGCTCCGGCAGGGCGACCCGTGGGCGGGCGACGTGACGAAGGCCGACCTGATCTCCCTGATCCCGTTCGAGGAGCCGGTGGCGCTCGCCTCTGTCACCGGCGCGGAGCTTCACGACGTGTTCCGCGAGATGGCCGCGCCCGACGTGGACTTCGGCGAGGACCACTGGTGGCACGGCCACGTCTCGAACGCGCGCGTCGTCTGGGACGACGACGCCGAACTCATCCTCGAAGCCACCGTCGGCGGCGAGCCGATCGACCCCGACGCCCGCTACACGGTCGCCGTCTCGGAGTACCTGCTCCACTCCGAACACGAGTACCCGACGCTCGCCCAGCGCCACCGGATCGACGAGGCCGACATCCAGTACGAGGTGCTGGCGGCGTACGCCCGCGAACACGGCATCGACCCAGAAATCGAAGACCGGATCGAGATCCGGAACCGCGCCGTCGCGGCAGACGACGACTGAACGGGCGTCGCGGCGGCGACCGCTTACTTATAAACAGACGCGGTGGCGCGTGCCTCCGAGCGCCCGACGGGCGCGAGGAGCACGCGCGAGGGAGTCAGTCGCCGGAGCGAAGCGACGGCGACTGACGAGGTTGGGGAGGCGTGAGGTGCGGTTGCTGTGCGTTCCCGCGAGCGAAGCGAGCGGGAGCACGGAAGCCGCAGCCCGCACAGCGACCGAAGGGAGCGAGCAGGAACGTCTTCCGGTGGGGCGGGAATCAAAGGGGCAGTCGCGAGGACGCCGTAGGCGACGTAAGCACCGAAACGAGGGAGCGGAGGACCGAGTGAGGAGCGCAGCGAGCGTACGGCGTCCTCGCGACTGGGGCTTTGGAGGTCTCTGTCGTTGATCCGTCATCAATTATTTATAAACGAGCGGCTGGGGCTTCGGCGGTGTTCGCCGCCGATCTAGCAGCAACAGTATATAAACGATTGTTCGACCATTTATAAACACCAACCGCGAGCGAACCGTTCGAGTCCGCAGCCTCTCAGTCTCAGTCCAGGTTCACGTCGACGTCGCGCTGGAGGCCGGCAGCCTTCACCGTATTATAAAGGAGCATCGCGCGCGTCATCGGCCCGACGCCGCCGGGAACGGGCGTGATAGCCCCCGCCACCTCGCTCGCCGACTCGTACTCCACGTCGCCGACGAGCTCGTACCCCTTCTCGGTGTCCGCGTCCACCCGATTTATCCCCACATCGATCACGGTCGCGCCCTCCTTGATCATCGAGCCGTCGACAAACTGCGGGATGCCCGCGGCCGCGACGACGATGTCGGCGCCCGCCAGCTTCCCCTCCAGGTCCTCGGTGCGGGAGTGACAGACGGTGGTCGTCGCGTTGCCGACGGGACTCTTCTGGATCAGCAGGTTCGCCATGGGCTTGCCGACGATGTCGGAGCGGCCGACGACGACCGCGTCGGCGCCCTCCGTCTCCACGTCGTAGGCGTCGAGGAGCTTCTGGACGCCGTGTGGGGTACACGGCTTGAACCGGGCGTCGCCCGCGACGAGGCGCCCGACGTTCTCCGGGTGGAAGCCGTCCACGTCCTTCTCGGGGTCGATCCGCCGGAGGACGGTCCGCTGGTCGACGTGGTCCGGGAGGGGAAGCTGGACCAGGATCCCGTGGACGTCGTCGCGATCGTTGAGGTCGTCGATCGTCTCGTACAGCTCCTCGGCCGGTGCGTCGGCGTCGATCTCGACGTGGAAGCTCTCGATGCCGACCTCCTCGCAGTCGCGCTGTTTCATCGAGACGTACGTCTCGCTGGCCGGGTCGTCGCTCATCAGCACGGTGGCGAGCCCCGGCTCGACGCCGGCGTCGGCCAGCCGCGCCACCTCGTCGGCGACCGCGTCCCGCACGTCGGCCGCCACCGCCTCCCCGTCGATGATCTCTGTCATGTGCGACCGTCGTCGTCCCCGCGATAAAAATGACGCGGGATCGTGGTCATCGAACTCTTCTCATCTCGAATTTGATCCACGTATGAGGATCGTTTACTCCGGGAACAGTTCCTCCTCGCGCTCGACGGCGTCGATCGCGGCGACCTCCGAGTCGGTCAGTTCGAGCTCGGCCGCCGAGAGGTTCGCGCGGAGGTGCGCCTCGCTTGACGCCTTCGGGATCGCGGTCACGGGGTCCTTCGCGGTCGCCCACGCGATCGCGACCGCCTCGGGCGTCGTCCCGTGTGCGGCCGCGACCTCCACGACGGTGTCGACCTCCCGGACCCGCCCACCGGCGAGCGGCGAGTACGCGACCACCGGATACCCGTGTTCGCGGGCGTGATCGAGCAGCTCCGGGGTATAACAGAGCGGGTGGAGCTCCGTCTGGTGCGCCGCGGGCGGCCGGCCGAGGACGTCGATCGCCCGGTCGAGGTCCGCGATCTCGAAGTTCGAAACGCCGACGTTCCGTACGAGGCCGTCGTCGACCAGCCGGTCCAGCGCCGACAGGGTCGTCTCCGGATCGTAGTCGCCCCGCGGCCGGTGGACGTACAGCAGGTCGAGCGCGTCGACCCCGAGCCGGTCCGCGCTCTCGCGGGCCGCGGGCGCGACGGCGTCGGCCGCGAGGTCGTCGATCCAGAGCTTGGTCGCGACGGTCACGTCCTCGCGGTCGAGGTCCTCGGCCGCGGCCCCGGCGTCCTCGGCCAGCCCCGCGGCGAGCCCCTCGCCGACGACCGCCTCGTTGTCGTAGATCCGCGCGGTGTCGAGGTGGCGGTAGCCGACGGCGAGCGCGGTCGCGACCGCGTCCGGGTCGTCGATCCCCATCGTTCCGAGGCCGACGGGCGGGAGTTCCATGATCGACCCTGTCTCGCGGTCGGGCAAAAGCCTCCGGCTTCGTCCCGTCCACGGACGCGCCCGGCGAGCGGATTTAAGTCGGTTGCGGCAGTGTGACAGAAATCCCTCCATGGCAGTGAACCCTTCAGCCCGGTGTCCTCCCGCGTCGGGCGATCGCGATCCGGCGGGGTCCAGATGAGCCGACCCGGCACGTGGTCGTTCGCGACGGTCGGCGGGCGGGTCCGCGTCGCCCCCGCCGAGATCCGGATCCGTCGAGGGGTCGTCGACGCGCCCGAGACGGAGCTCGTCGCGTGAGTCACCGCGTCACGGAGACCGTCCGCTCGACGGTCTCGTACCCCTGCGCTGCCAGCGCCTCGGCGTAGTACCGCTCCGCGGCCCACCCCTGCGGGAGCCGACGGAGGCCGAACCGACGCGTCGGCCGCAGCTCGACGTCGACGACGCTCCCGCCGTCCGGCGCCTCGCGCACCGCGACCGCGTAGGACCCCCACGGCTCCCCGCCGGCGGTCCCCTCGATGTCGACGGTCGCGACCGGTGGCCGGTCTGACGCGCTCTCGGACTCGTCGGTCCCGCTGTCACCGGCGAGCGGGTCCCCCTCGGCGACGTCCACGGCGAGGTCGAGTTCGACCGTTTTGAGTCCGAAGAGGTACGAGAACTCGTAGGTCGCGCCCGCCCCGGACGCGTCCTCGCCGACGGAATCGGTCGGGTCGGCCGCGCCGTCGCGCCGAACCTCGTCGGCGACGACCCACTGGAACGCGAGGATCGGCGGCGTCGCCGTCGCGAACTCGCGGACGACGGCCTCGGGCGTCGCGTCCGTCCGGAGGCGGGTCGAGCCGCGCCGTCGGAACAGGGGCACCCGGAGCGCGACGAGGAGGACGGCGCCGACGGCCGCGCCGGGCCAGAACGACAGCGCCGCGACCGCCGCGAGGAACGCGCCGACGGCGATCAGCGCGAGAGTCCAGCTGGCGGCGCGCTCGGCGCGGCGGTAGCGGCCGACGACGGACCGCACGTTCGGCGCGTCTGGGTCGGTGGCCGGGGTCGCGGAGGGCGAGGGCATGGTCGCGTTTCGGCGACGGGCCACATGCCCGTTTTGGTCGGGGCGGGTGGCGCGGATTCGGCCGCCGACCTCAGACCTCTCCGTCCGCATCGGTCGGCGCCCGCCCGCAGATGCTCACGAGGTCGTGGAGGTCGTCGATCTCGTAGGTCGGGTGACAGGAGAGCTCCGTCGACCGTCGGTGGGGGCGCCGGAGGAACGCGGAGTCGATGCCGGCGTTGTCGGCGGCGCGAACGTCCGACTCGTTGTCGCCGACGAACAGCGCCGTCTCGGCGCCGAGGTCCTCGAGGGCGCGCTCGATGTAGTACGGCGAAGGCTTCTTGCGCGAGAGACTCGCCACCGAGGGCTCGCGGCCGTACGCGACCTCGAAGCGGCCCGCCAGCCCGAAGTGGTCGAGGAGGGCGTCGACGGTCGCCTGCTGGTTCGAGGAGACGACGCCGAGTGAGGCGTCCAGCGCCCGGAGCGCGTCGATGTCGTCGTACGGCGTCTTCCGCCCCTTCCGGGCGGCGTCGATCTGCGCCGCGGCCGCCGTCTCGTCTCTGACCCGCCAGAACTCCGCCGGGTCGACCCCGTAGCGCTCGCAGATGTCGGTCAGTGTCGCTGGGTCGACGCCGACGGCGACGTCGTCGACGTGCGCGAGGTCCGGGTCCTCGACGCCGAGGCTCACGAACGCGTCCCAGGCGGCCTCGCGGAGCGTGTCGAACGGCGTCCGCCCGACCAACACCCCGTCGTTGTCGAGGACGACGGCGTCGTACACGCATCGCTGTGGGTGGGTAACGGGCAAAAAGGTTTCACACGTCGGGAGCGCGGCGCCTCACGCCCCGGGAGGGCTGCGATCCGGGGGCGAGCGGCGGCCTCACACGCCGAACAGCCGGAGGAAGAGCCCGGCGAGCAGCGCGAGCGTGCCGACGATCACGCCGACGAAGGGGATCGGCACCGGCAGCGGGATCACGATCAGCGCGACGCCGACGGCGGCCAGCGCGGTCGAGAGTTTCACGTCCCGAATTCGTCCGCGGCGCCCAAATACCTTCAGGGGGATTTCGACGGTCGGACGACGGCCGCCGGCGGGCGCGACGACTCCCGCACTTTCAATACCCGGCCCGTCGAACCCTCAGATTGGACTATGAACATCTCTGATATCGCGGTCCCGGAATACGTCGAGGTCGACGTCGACGAGCGGCTCGCCAAGGTCCGTTCTATCTTCGAGCGAGAGAACCCGAAGGGGATCGTCGTCGTCGAGGACGGCGAGTACGCCGGCGTCGTCGGCGAGAAGCAGCTCATGCGCTCGCGCATGGAGGACGACACGAAGGTGTCGGCGGTGATGAAGCCGGCGCCCTCGGTCGACCGCCACGAGGACGTCCGCGAGACCGCCCGGCTCCTCGTCGAAGGTGACGTGAAGATCGCGCCCGTCTACGAGGGCGAGAAGCTCTTCGGCATCGTCACGGTCGACCAGATCCTCGAGGCCGTCCTCGACAGCCTCGACGCGATCACCGTCGGCCAGATCGCGACCGAGGACGTGATCGGTATCGGCGAGACGGAGAGCGTCGGCCGCGCGATCAACCGCCTCCGCGAGAACGGCGTCTCCCGGCTCCCGGTCTTGGACGACGAGGGCGGCCTCGTCGGCGTCGTCACCACGAACGACATCGTGGAGTTCGTCGTCCGCGACCAGGAGCGTCAGGGCAGCGGCGACCGCGCCGGCGACATCGACCGCATGCTCGACATCCCCGTCTACGACATCATGTCGAGCCCGGTCGTCACGGCGGCGCACGACGAGACGGCCCAGGCGGTCGTCCAGCGCATGTTCGACAACGACGTCTCCGGGCTGGTCGTCACGCCCGAGGGCGCGGACACCGTCGCCGGGATGGTGACGAAGACCGACGTGCTGCGCGCGCTCACGTTCACCGAGCAGGACTCGATGGACGTCCAGATCACCAACGTCGACCTGTTGGAGGGGACCTCCCGCGAACACATCGTCGAGTCCATCGAGCAGGTCGCGGACAAGTACGCGGACATGCACGTCATCCACGCGCACGTCCGGCTCCACGCCCACAAGGAGAAGCTCCGCGGCACGCCCCTGATCCAGTGTCAGATCCGCCTCCGCACCAACGAGGGCCAGGTCGGCGGCTCCGGCGAGGGGTACGGCGCCGAACACGCCTTCCACGTCGCGCTCGACAAGCTCGAGCGGAACGTCCTTGAGATCAAGGGCGTCAACGCCGACGAGGAGTACCGCGGCCAGCTCCTCCGCAAGCTCGGCGAGCTCTGAGGCGGTAAGCGCCCGGACCGGCGAGCGGGCCCCTCACGCCGCCGACCTGCTCGCCGATACCGTCGACGGACCTCGATCGGTCGCTGCGAGGATTTCGGTCGCCGTCTCCGTCTTCTCCGCCGTACGCTTCGACTCGTCGCCAGCGACGCTCAGGCGTCGGTCCCCTCGGCGAGCCCGTCACCGACGATCCGGAACGTCGCGGTGTCGCCGGCGGGCTTCGACCGGTGCTTTTCGAGGGTCGCTCGGCGGTTCCCGCCGCGGAACCGGTCGACGCGGAGGATCGCGCCCGTCCAGTGGTTCAGCGTGTTCCCGCCGAGCGCGCGGTCGCGGTCGCCCTCGGGGTCCGTGAACACCTGGTTCGTGATCACCACGGCGACGTCGTGGCGCCGCGCCAGGGAGAGGAGGTGCGTCACCTGCTTGGCGACCTTGCGGAGCGACTCGCCGCCCTCGGTGTCGCCGGCGCGCTCCAGCCGGTAGAAGCCCGTCGCGGAGTCCAACACGATCAGCTCGACCTCCTCGGCGAGCTCCTCCGCGTCGCGGACCGCCTCGCGCTGGTCGTCGAAGTCGTACGCCTCCGAGATGACGAGCCGCGAGGCGAGCTCCTCGAGGGAGTCGTCGCCGTCGCCCCGTTCGAGCCGCCCCTCGGCCATCTGTTCGAAGCGGTCGATGGAGAGCCCCTCGGTGTCGATGTAGAGGGCGCGGTCGCCGCCGCCCGCGACCTCGACCGCGGCGGCGAGCGCGAGGTTCGTCTTCCCCGCCGCCGGCGGCCCGTACACCTGCGTGACGACGCCGCGCTCGAAGCCGCCGCCCAACAGCTCGTCGACCGGGCGACAGCCGGTCGGGATCGGATCGCTCACTACCGAGCGATTCGCTCGCGCTCGTATTTAAACGGTCGATCGCGGTACCCGTCCGGGCGAGCGCCGTCGCTCGTCGGGGTGTAATAAGTGTGAGAGAAACGGAGATAGGCGTCGATCGCGTCGAGCGACAGCCGAAATCCGGTAGTGCGTGCGGACGCGTCGTCCGCTACGTGGGGGTTAGTTGCGGACGAGGTTCGTCGCGCGGGGTCCCTTGGGGGACGATTCGATGTCGAATTCCACTTCCTGACCCTCCTCGAGGTCCGGGCCGCCGACGTCTTCCATGTGGAAGAACACGTCTTCGTCGTCGTCGAGGTCGCCGTCGTCAGTCGAGATGAAACCGTAGCCGCCAGTGTCGTTGAAGAAATCAACCTTACCGTTTGCCATTGCGAATAAACGTACAGCCCGTTCGGGGATAACCCTTGCGAGGGGCACGGTACCACGGGGGTACCGGACGTTCGTCTATCCGAGAAATGCCGAATACCGACTCGTTTCGGGGCGCTTCGGCCGACGTTCCGACGCTCCCGGTCGTGTTCAGCGCGCGCAACCAGCCGCGGGGTTCATTTACGAGCGACCACGTAAGTCGACCAACGACAATGGACCGCCGCCACTTCCTCCGCTCGCTCGCCGCCACCGGCGCCGCCGCCGGCGCGACCGCTACGGCAGGCTGCGCCGGCGTCCTCGGCGAGTCCGGTCCCGAGGGAACGATCCTGGGTCCGCCCGAGCAGACCCGGGGAGACCCGGTTCACCCGATCCAAGGCGACGAGATGCCCGATTTCACCGTCCCCGACCCGATCTCGGGCGAGGAGATATCGACGGCGCAGTTCGAGGGCGAGCGCGCGTTCCTGTGGACGATGTTCTACACCAACTGCCCCGACGGCGTCTGTCCGGCCCTCATCCTCCGTCTGCGGCGCGCGCAGGAGGTCGCCGCCGAGGAGGGGTTCGAGGACGAGGCGGCCTTCCTCCCCACCACGTTCGACCCCGAGCGCGACACGGCCGAGGCCCTCCGGGAGTACGCTGACCAGCGGGGCGTCGACCTCGACGCCGGCAACTGGCACTTCCTCCGTCCGGAGACGTACGAGCGCGGCAAAGAGCTGTTCGACGAGGAGTTCGGGCTCAAGATCCAGAAGGCGTTCGACAACGACTACGAGAGCCTGGAGTACACGTTCCCGCACTACGGGCTCATCCTCCTCGTCAACAAGCGGGGGATCGTCGAGCGCGCGTACCCGCGCGGGCCGGCCACCGACGTGGAACGGATCGTCGACGACTTCCGACGGGTGGTCACCGCGTGAGGCGACGGCACCTGCTGGCCGGGCTCGCGAGCGTCGGCGTCCTCGGCGGCGCGGGCGCCGTCGCGACCGGCGGAGTGCCGGACGCGCTCGGCGGCCGCGAGACCGACGGCGACGCTCCAGAGCCGATCGAGCCGGTGACGCTCGACACCATCGAGGCACCAGGCAGTCGCGACGGCGAGGTGACGCTTCCGGCGCCCGACCGGCCGACGTTCGTCGACTTCTTCGGGACGTGGTGTCCCCCCTGCGCCGAACAGATGCCCGACCTCGCGGCGGCACACGACCGGATCGGCGACGAGGTGCTGTTCGTCTCCGTGACGACGGAGCCCGTCGGCGAGAGGATCAGCGAGGACAAGGTGGTGGATTGGTGGCGTGAACACGACGGAGACTGGCTCGTCGCGGCCGACGTCTCGGCCGAGCTCGCGGCGCGGCTCAACGTCGGTAGCTACCCGAGCGCCCGCGCCGTCGACGCCTCCAGGCGCGTCCGCTGGGCGACCTCCGGCACCCACACGACCGAGGAGTTCGTCGACGGGATCGAGCGGGCGCTGGACTGATGCGGCGAGAAGTCGACCGACCGATGAAACGGCGCGTCGATCGATGACCGATATCTCCCTCGCGACGAACGTCCCGTTCGCGGTCACCGCCGGCGTGGCGACGTTCTTCTCGCCGTGCGCGTACCCGCTTCTCCCGGGGTACGTCGGCTTCTACGTAAACTCCGTCGACGCCGACTCAGCGTCGGTCCTCGGGGCGGGAGCCCGCGGCGTCGCGGCCGCGGTCGGCGTGCTGGCGACGTTCGCGCTGCTCGCGGGCGCCACCGTCCGGATCGGCTACTCGACGCTGTCGAACATCACGGTGTTCGAGACGCTCGTCGGCGGGCTGTTGATCGCCTTCGGGCTGCTCGTGGTCTCGGGCCGGATGCCGTCGATATCGGTCCCCCTCCCCGAGCGCCGCTCGAGCGTGCTCGGCTTCGGGGTCTTCGGCGCGGGGTACGCGCTGGCCGGAGCGGGCTGCGTCGCGCCGGTGTTCCTCGGCGTCGTCGCCCGCGCGATCGCGCTCCCGTCCGAGGCGGCGTTCCTCGTCGTCGCCGTCTACGCCGGCACCGTCGCGGTCCTGATGGCCGCGACCACCGTCGCGACGGGCGTCGGCCTCGTCAGCAACGCGAACCGGGCGATGAACCACGCCGGACTGCTGAAGCGGATCGCGGGCGCCGTGATGATCGTCGCGGGGATCGGACAGCTGTACCTCTCGCTGGTCGTGTACTGACCGTGAGCGACGGTGTCGAACGTTCCGATCTCTCCCGTAGATTCTTAAGCGATTGGGGGGTATCTCCGCACAGCCGAACCGAACGGTTCGGTCCCCGCACCATGAATCTCGATCAGTTCACCGCCGAGAACGCACCGACCGACAGCGCGGAACCGTTCCAGCGCGAGAACAGCTACACCCTCGACGTCGAGGTCGCCGGCACCGTGATGGCGAAGGCGGGCTCGATGGTCGCGTACACGGGCGACGTCTCGTTCACGGGCAAGGCCTCCGCGGAGGGCGGAATCACCGGCTTCCTCAAGGAGGCCGCCACCGGCGAGGGGACGCCGATCATGGCCGTCGAGGGCGACGGGCACGTCTACTTCGCGGACGACGGCAAGAAGGTCCAGGTGATCGAGCTCGGCGCCGGCGAGTCGATCACGGTCAACGGCGAGGACGTGCTGGCGTTCGAGGAGTCGCTCTCCTACGAGATCAACACGATCGACAGCCTCGCCGGCGCGCTCGCCGGCGGCTTCAGCAACGTCTACCTCGAAGGGCCGGGCTACGTCGCCCTCACCACCCACGGCGACCCGATCGTCCTCGAACCGCCGGTGGCGACCGACCCGAGCGCGACGGTCGCGTGGGGCGGCACCTCGCCCGACGTGGAGGTCAACCGCAGCCTCTCGGACATGATCGGCCAGGAGTCCGGCGAGCGCTACCAGATGCGCTTCGACGGCGCCGACGGCTTCGTCGTGGTCCAGCCGCGCGAGGAACACGTCTGAGCCGGAAACGGAAAATCAGTACGGCGGCCAGGGGCTATCGCGCGGCCAGCCAACTGGCGAAGTCGCCGGTGAGGAAGCCGACGTAGTCGGCGATGCCGAGGCCGAGCGAGACGATCACGACAATCAGTATCGGCAGCCGGACCGCCCAGATCCACGCGGCGTCGAGGCCGCCGACGTCCCCGATCCCCTTCCTGAGTTCCTCGCGGCCGACGTCCGGCACGACCCAGCCGACGAACAGGGCGAGCAGCAGCGAGCCGAGCACGAGCAGGATGCCGTCGGCGAGGCCGTCGTACAGGCCGAGGAAGATCGAGTCGATCGTGACCGGGACGCCGAGCAGGAAGACGGCAGCTCCGAGCGCAGCGGACGCCGGCACCCGGGCGACGCCGACCTCGTCGATCAGGTAGGAGACGAGCACTTCGAGGATGCTGATCGCCGAGGAGAGCGCGGCGATCCCGACCATGCCGAAGAAGACGATCCCGAGGACGCGACCGCCGGGGATCCCCGCGAACGCGGCGGTGAGGCTCACGAAGATCGCCCCGGGACCGCCGGCTCCGGGCTCGATCCCGACCGAGAAGAGAACCGGGAAGACGACGAAGCCGACGAGGACGGCGACGAGCGTGTCGAGCGTCGCGATGATCCCGGCGTCCGCCGCGAGGTTCCGGTCCTCGCCGAGGTAGGAGGCGTAGGTGATCATCACGCCCATTCCGAGCGAGAGCGTGAAGAACGCCTGTCCGGCCGCAGCGGGGAGGATCTCCGTCCAGTTCGCGGCGATCGTCCCGAAGTCCGGCGAGAGGTAGTAGGCGTACGCCGCGCTCGCGCCGTCGAGCGTGAAGCCGTACGCGGCCAAGCCGAGGAGCATCACGAGGATGGCGGGGACCATCACCTTCACGCTCAGTTCGATCCCGCGCCGGACGCCGGCGGCGATGATGCCGACGACGAGCAGCATGAACAGGGCGTGGAAGACGAGCGTATCGAGACCGGTCGAGACGGCCCTGTACAGCGCGTCCGCCTCGGCCGGGTCGGTCAGCGTGTACCCTTCCGTGATCCCGATGAGCGTGTAGCGGAGGAACCAGCCCGCGACGACGCTGTAGTACGAGAGGATGATGAAGCCGGTGACGACGAACAGCCACCCGGCGCGCGACCAGACGCCGCTCCCCAGTTCCCGCAGCGCGCCGACGGGGTTCCGGTCGGTCCGCCGGCCGATGACGAACTCGACGAGGATCGCCGGGAACCCGATCAGCGCGACGAACGCCAGGTAGGTGATCAGAAACGACGATCCGCCGTACTGGCCGGTGATGAACGGGAACCGCCAGACGTTCCCGAGGCCGACCGCGCTGCCGACCGCGGCGAGGATGAACCCCATCCGCGTCGCCCATGTCTCGCGTGCCATTGGTGTCGAAGAGAGATCCCCAACCGTGTAAAAGCGTGTCTCTCCGCCGCTCGCTCCAGTAATCATCGAACGTGATCAATCGGGCACCGCCGTGGCGAGGCCGCCTTGGCGCCGAGGACCGCGTCGAAATTGTCGAGGGTCCCCCCGGAGCGACGGCCGAGACCGATCCCTATCGGGGACCGTGAATTTAATAGCCGGACGGCAACCTCACGGGGTATGGAACGCGTAGACGTCGCGATCGTGGGCGGCGGGCCGGCCGGATCGTCCGCGGCGCACGCGGCCGCGACCGGCGGCGCCGACGCCCTGGTCATCGAGAAGGGGGTCCCCCGAGCCGACCGCGGCCGCCTCGGTCCGGACTCGACCGACGCGGCCGGCATCCTCGACTACTGGGTGGACATCATGGGGATCCACCCCGACGAGTTCGACGACGGGGTCGTCCAGCGGGAGCTGAACCGCGCCGAGTTCCGCGGGCCCGACGAGTCCGCCACGCTCACCGCCACCGGCATCGACTCCTCGTACGACAAGTTCGGGTACACCTTCCAGCGCGCGCGCTTCGACGACTGGCTCCGCGACCGCGCCGAGGACGCGGGCGCCGAGTACCGGGTCGGGACCTCCGTCCGCGGCGTCGACACCGATCTCTCGGTGACTCCGGACGACGCCGACCCGCGGCATACGCTCGAACTCGCCGACGGGGGGACCGTCGGCGCCGACTTCGTCGTCCTCGCCGACGGCCCGCAGCGCACCGTGACAAACCGCGTCCTCGACGAGTACCTGCCCGCGGACGCGCAGGCCTCCGAGCGGCTGGCCTCCCGCACCGCGAACCACATCGCCTACCAGGAGTACCGGCGCGTCCCCGAGGAAGTGTTCGAAGAAGTCGACGACGCCATCGTCTTCTGGTGGGGCGTGATGCCCGGCGAGACCGCGTACCCGTGGATCTTCCCGAACGCGGACCGCGTCTGCCGGGTCGGACTGACGATGCCGATCGGCCTCGACATCGACGAGGTCGACGCCTCGGAGTACGCGCTGCTCGACGCGGACGACGAGTCGATCCCGCAGGGCGGCGAGTACATCCGTCGCCTCCTGGAGTGGCAGTACGGCGACGAGTACGACATCGAAGAGGACTTCCCGCTCGTCGAGGACGCCGGGAAGCGGAACGGGACCGAGACGTATCCGATCTCGTCGACCCGGCCGATCGACTCGCCGGTGGACGCCGGGGTCGCGGTCGCGGGCGGCGCGATGGGGACGACCTCGGCGTTCCACGAGGGCGGCGACCACGTCGCGGTCCGCACCGGCGCGATCGCCGGCGAACTCGCCGCCGAGGGAGACCTGGCTTCCTACAACCGTCGCTGGAAGGAGGCGATCGGCGACGAGGTCGTCCGCAACGTGACGATGGCCGACATGGTCGCCGAGTACGGGCCGGACGACTGGAACCGGGTTATCGGCGCGGCCGACGCGATGCTCGCCGCCGAGACCGGCGACAGCCTGCTCTCGCAGCCGTACCGCTCCGGCTGGGAGTCGCTGAAGCTACTGCTCGGCTACAAGTGGAACAAGCGCCGGGTGAAGAAGGACTACGTCGGCATCGACGAGAGCGAGTACGTGTACTGACGCCGCGTTCGCGCGGGAGTCCGCGCGGCGCCGGCGGTATCGCCCCCGTTACCGGACCACCGGCGCCGCCAACTCGACGGGCTCCGTGTCGATCCCCGCGACGTCGACCGGCTCGACCTCGTGAGTCGGCCACCGACCGGTCTTCGTGAGCCGCTCGGTCAGGTCGGACGCCACGAGGTGCGTGTCCTCGCTTTTCGTCCCTTGAACCGTTGGATTCCACGCGTAGCCCATCGGCCGCCGGACCGGTTCGTCGCCGTTCGGGGTCGCGAACCACTCCCGGCCGGCAAATCCGGCGGCGCCGCCCTGGTGGTGGTTCTCCCACTCGTCGGCGAAGCCGACGGCGTCGTACGCCGCTCGAATGGCTTCGAAGACGTCGCCGGCGGTGTCGGGGGCGGCGTCGCCGGGATCGGCGGCGTCATCGGCACCGCCGTCTCGTGAGAGGGTTCCGGCCGCGGCCGCCTCGGTGGCGCGGACCGCGGTCGCCTCGACGCGCGCCGCGGCGCGGTGGCGCTCCTCGAACCAGTCGGGGGCGTCGAACGCGACGGTGCGCGTCATCGAGGCGTACAGCCCCGCGCGCTCGCCCGTGACCGACACGAGCGCGTAGTCGCCGAGGGAGGCGTCGCTCGGCGTGTAGTGCCGGAACGCCCGCGCCCGGTCAGCTCCCCCGACGAGGACGACCGGCGTGTCCACGTCGCGAGAGGCGAGCGAGATGTCGATGCCGGCGGCGACCTCGTACTCGGGGTCTTCGGGTTCGAGGTTCCGGCAGACGGTCTCCACGGCGGCCGCGACCTCGCGGCCGAGATCGCGGTACCGCTCGACGTCGTCGTCGGTGAGCGGCTGTCTGAGCCGGCTGCCGTCGACGGCCGCGAAGCCGGGGACGTCGAAGTCGGCGGCGGCGGGGGCGGGCGAGCGCTCGGCGACGGCCTCGGCGAGCGAGCCGGCGTACCACGGGAACGACTCGACCGCGAACGCGTCCGGGAGCTCCTCGTCGGCGAGCCGGTCCGCCTCGACGTTGTCGGTTATCACGCGGAGTTCGCCGTCGTAGCCGGCGGCGGCGACGCCCGTCGGCGCGTCTCCGTCGACGACGTTGTCGCCGCCGGTGAGCCACGCGAACCCGTTCGGCCGCGCGAACCAGACGGCTTCGAGCCCGCGCTCGTCGAGGTACGCGTCGAGCCTCTCCGTTCGGGCGGCAAGGTCGACCATACTGACGGACTGTCGGCGAGCGGGTAAAAACGGTCGAAAACCGCTCGTGCCGGCGGCTCCGGGGACCCGCCGTCGCCCGATCGGCGGGTGGTGACTCGCCCCGTCCGGATCCCCGAAACGAAAGGTTCAATTACGTCCCCCGGATACGACGAGATGCGTCAGTAAGCCCCTGCGGGTTGGTAGTCTAGTCCGGTTATGACACCTCCTTGACATGGAGGAGGCCGGCAGTTCAAATCTGCCCCAACCCACTTTTCTCGACACCGCAGCCGCGACCGGTAGCGTCCGGTTTCTTTCGACAGCACGGTGCCACGGACTCGAAGCGGGGAACGGAGCGAGCGAGGCGACCGCAGTCCGAATCGGCCCCAGCGGTCGGGACGGCGGTCGTCCTCGATCGACTGCCGATCGCCGATCACCGCCGCGAAGTCATTCGCGTGGCTCGGACGCTCGATCGAAAGAAGTTCCCCGGGGACCGGATGGGGCGTTCATCCGGCGCATGCGTCTGAGCGGACCCGGGCGATCGTTACCGCGAGAGGTCACCGATCGTGTAGTTGACCCGCACCTTGCCGGGATTGCCCTGATCCGAGCTGATCGTCACCTCTTGGCTGACGGTCTTGGGCTCGCCACACTGGAGGACGACGTCCGTCGTCGACTCGCCGTAGTCGTCGTTTCCGGTAAACCAGTCCGACGGGACTTCACGCTCGGTCACTTTCGTCGTGAGCTGCTTCGTGAGCGAGCGGCCCACGGGAACCTGGAACGACTCGATCGACTGCGCGATGTTCCGTGAGCTGCCCGTGGGAAGCCGAACCGACTCGGTGGCCGACTGCTCTCCGTGTACGTCGCTTTCGATGGTTAATTCGAGTGCTCCCTCGCCCGCCCCCTGGCCGCTGATGAAGTCAACGCTCTCCATGCGGATCGTCACCTGGCACTCCTCACCAACGGGGGGTACGGGCGCCGACATTTTGTTCACGCGAAGTTGGACGTGGCTCGGGTTCTCGATGTCGATGGACTTGATCGCCCCGTGGACTCGGTAGCCGTCGGCACCGGCCCAGACGGTCCCTTCAGTGGTGCTACCTGTCACCGGCGCGTCACTGTCCCGACTGACGTTCACGCCGTCCAACATCCCGTCAACCATGTCGATCTGTCCGGTCGCGTCGATGGTGTAATCGGATCGTCCGTCCGGTTCTAATCCCTCCAATACGACGGTGTGTTGGGGGTTGGCCATGGTGTGTTACACCATACCTAATGATTAATTAATAATATTTAAAATTTGTTATTATTGCCGGGTTAGCCCCCCCGACCGTTCGACCGTGGAACCAGTACACCCCCACACGGTCGGGTAACGGGGTGGTTGATCCTCCGCGGGTGGTTACACGCTACTACGGATGCGGGGGACACAGACGACCTCTCGTACGGGGAGGAGATTCCCGTCGAACCGCTCGAACGGCGCCGCAGCGTGATGCGAAGTTTCTTTTACTTCACCCCGGAGGATACGCGTAGATGAGCGACGGAGGCGGCCGAACACCGGACCGGACCGAATCGACGACTTCGAAGCGTGACGCGGCCGACTCTCTCGCTCCGGACGCGTCGACCGCCTCCGCCACGATCGCCGACGACGACGGCCCCTCAACCGGACGGCTGGTCGTCGTCTGCGGCCTGCCCGGCGTCGGGAAGACGACCGTCGCCGAGCGGGTCGCGGCCCACGTCGACGGGCGGATCCGCCGGACCGACGTGATTCGCAAGGAGCTGTTCGACGACCCCGAGTACACCGACGCGGAGACCGAGGCCGTCTACGCCGAACTCCTCTCGCGCGCCCGCGACGACGTCGACGCCGGCGACGCCGTCGTCCTCGACGCGACGTTCGCGGACGCGCGGTTCCGCGCGGACGCCCGCGAGACGGCCGCCGCGGCCGCCGCCGAGTTCGACCTCGTCGAGGTCGCCTGCGACGAGGCCGTCGTCGAGCGCCGGATCGAGCGCCGCGACGGGATCAGCGACGCCGACTTCGATATCCACCTCCACTTCAAGGAGCTGTTCGACGAGGTGGCGACCGACCACGTCCTCGTCGACAACTCCGGCACGGAGGCGGAGACGTTCGCGCAGGTCGACGCCGCGTTCGGGGAGAGCGGGGCCGGCGAAGACCAGCCGAGCGGTCACGGCGACCGCTCGGCCCCGGTCACCGACGCGGAGTAGGCGGCGGCGTCCACGGCTCGGCTGTCGTGCGAGCAGATCGCATGACGGGGGTACACACGCGTCTCCAATCACTTATACGGGCGAACGCACTACTGGTGGTATGAGCGAAGAATCCGGGCGGAAGAACCTCCGCATGCCCAACGACGACGAAGTGTTCGCCGTGGTGACCGAGCACCTCGGCGGCAACCACGTTCAGCTGCGCTGCGCCGACGGCGAGGAGCGGCTCGGCCGGATCCCCGGCCGCATGAAGTACCGAACGTGGATCAGCGAGGGCGACGTGGTCCTCGCCGAACCGTGGGACTGGCAGGACGAGAAGGCGAACGTCGAGTGGCGGTACGAGGACGAGGACGCCGACCAGCTCCGCCGCGAAGGCCACATTCAGTAATCGAGCTACCCGCACTGCGTCGCTGTCGACCGACCTCTCGCGGTTTCTCTCCACTCCGATACGACCCCGGTCGGGCGACCGCTCGTCCGACCGTACCGATTTTCGAACGCCGATAGCGACCGCATCGGTCCGCATCGCGACGGAGCCGGACGGGAACCGCGCATCTGCGCCATCGTAGTATTGTGGAAACTATCCAAAACCATTATTACCACGAGGCGCGTACGGCTTGGTATGAGTTCGACAGAAGCCGCACCCGGAGAGCCGATCCAGCTGACCGACGCCGACGCGTTCGACGAGCACGTCGCCGACGGCGTCGTCCTCGTTGACTTCTACGCCGACTGGTGCGGCCCGTGCCAGATGATGGAGCCCGCCGTCGAGGCGGTCGCGGAAGACACCGATGCCGCGGTGCTGAAGGTCGACGTCGACGTCCACCAGGCGCTGGCCGGCGAGTACGGCGTTCAGGGCATCCCGACGCTGCTCGTGTTCGCGGACGGCGAACTGGTCAATCGGATGGTCGGCGCGCAGACCGAGGAGGCGCTGGCGGACGCGGTCCGCCAGGCCGACGCCTGATCCGAGCGAGACCCGCCGCGGCGCCGCCGAAACCGACACCATGAGAACGATCCAACTCGACGACGACCGTATGACCCCCAGAGAGCTTCGCGCGGACGTCCCGGCCCTCGGCGACGCGGCGTACTTCAACTTCGGCGCGCACGGACCGAGCCCCGAGTACGTCGTCGAGGCGGCCGGGTCGTTCGTCGCGGACCACGAGTACGGCTCCGCGACGACCGACCCGTACGGACACGCGTTCGAGACGTACGACCGGGTGCGCGAGCGGATCGCCGAGTTCGTCGGCGCCGACCCGGCGGAGATCGCGCTCACCGAGAGCACGACCGACGGGATCAACCGCGTCGCCGGGGCGATCGACTGGGAACCGGGCGACGTCGTCGTCCGGACCGACCTCGAACACCCGGCCGGCGTCCTCCCGTGGAAGCGCCTCGAACGCGAGGGCGTCGAGGTGCGCGTGTTGGAGACGGAGGACGGCCGCGTCGACCGCGACGAGTACGCCGAGGCGGTCGCGGACGCCCGCCTCGTCTGCTTCAGCGCGATCACGTGGACCCACGGCACCCGCCTCCCCGTCGCCGACCTCGTCGAGGTCGCGAACGACGCGGGCGCGTTCACCCTCGTCGACGCGGTCCAGTCGCCCGGTCAGGTCCCGATGGACGTCCACGAGTGGGGCGCCGACGCGGTCGCGGCCGCCGGCCACAAGTGGACGCTCGGCCCGTGGGGCGCCGGCTTCCTCTACGTCGACCGCGACGCCGCGGCCGACCTCGAACCCCACGCCGTCGGCTACCGGGGCGTCGAGGACCCGACCGGCGACGAGATCGAGTTCAAGCCCGCGGCGGGGCGCTTCGAGATCGGGACGACGACGGCCGCGGCCCACGTCGGCCTCGTCGAGGCGCTCGACGCGATCGACGCCGTCGGCCTCGACGTGATCGAGTCGCGGATCGAGTCGCTCACCGACCGGCTGAAGGCGGGCGTTCCCGACGACCGACTCCTCAGCCCGCGGGCGTACGAGTCCGGGCTCGTCACGATCGACGTCGACGACCCGGAGGCGACCGTCGAGCGGCTGGCCGACGACGACATCGTCGTCCGGTCGCTGCCGCATCCGAACGGGATCCGCGCGTCGGTCCACGCGATCTCGACCGAGGCAGAGGTCGACCGACTCCTCGGCGCGCTGGAACGGGAGTGGTGAGCCGCGGGCGGGGTCGCTCGGTTCCGAGTCGGACGCGACCGCGCGCCGCTCGACCGGACGCGTTTTAGCACTTGGCGCACAAGACCGCCCATGGGATTCCACACGTTCGACGCCGATCAGGCGGAGCGGTTAGAGCGCCCCGGCCGCTATCGCTGGGTGTCCGCGGAGGAGCTGGTCGGGCCGCTGGTCGAGGCCGACGCCGAGGTCGTCGCCGACCTCGGCAGCGGCACCGGCTTCTACACCGACGACGTGGCCGCGCGCGTCGAGACCGTCTACGGCGTCGACGTCCAGCCCGAGATGCACGACCGGTACCGCGAGAAGGGAGTCCCCGACGGCGTCGAGCTCGTCGCGAGCGACGTCGCCGACCTCCCGTTCGCCGACGGCGAGCTCGACGGCGTCGTCTCCACGATGACGTACCACGAGTTCGCGAGCGACGCCGCGCTCGCGGAGATCGCCCGGGTCGTGCGGTCGGGCGGCGTCGTCGTGACGTTCGACTGGGCCGGCGACGGCGACGGCGAGCAGGGGCCGCCGGTCGACGAGCGGTTCGCCGCCGCAGACGCCGTCGCGGCGCTGGAGGCCGCGGGCCTCGAGGTCGTCTCGGCCGCCACCCGGACGGAGACGTTCGGCGTCGTCGCTCGGGCGCCGTAGGCGATCGGCGTTCGGTGCCGTCGTCGGGGTATCATCGACGTTCGAATTCGCGAAACTACCGTTTCAGCGGTGAATTCGAACGTTCATGAAGAAATACCGTTAGGTGCGTTCGGCCCGTACGGGGTGTATGTCCGTTCGTACCCGATCGGTCGCCGTCGCCGCGTTCGCCCTGTTCGCGACGCTCGTCGCGCGACCGGTCACGGCCCACGTCGACTACGTCACCGAGGACTCGGGCGATCCGCTCGACGCGGTGGCGTTCACCGCGGAGGTGCTGTCGGACCCGTTCAACGCGGCGCTGTTCGCGGGGTCCGGGCTCCTCGCGGCCGTCGGAATTGCCGCGTACCTCTGGGTACGCCCGACCGTCGTCGACGTCGTCGTCCTCCGCGAGAAGCTCGCCGGCTACGGCGACCTCGTCCCGTGGATGCTGCGGCTGGCCGTCGGACTCCCGCTCGTGGGCGCCGGCTTCCAGGGTTACCTGTTCGCGCCGACGCTCTCGTTCGAGCCGGCGACGAGCCCGCTGCTCCGCGTCTTCTTCATCGGGCTCGGCTTCTTCACCCTCTTCGGGCTCGCGACGCGGATCACCGCCGCGGCCGGCCTGCTGACGTACGCGTGGGTGCTCGTCGCCGTCGACCCGCTCGTCGTCCTCGCGGTGGAGTACGTCCCGGTGTTCCTCGCGCTGCTGATCCTCGGCGGCGGTCGGCCGAGCGCCGACGACATGCTGCTCGCGGTCGCGAGCACGCCGGGGTCGTACTACGGCCGGATCGACCCGGTCCACCACCTGAAGTCGTTCTTGGACGAGTCGACCGGCCCGCTGCGACGCTACGTGCCGACCGTGCTCCGGGTCGGGATGGGCGTCTCGTTCGTCTACCTCGGGCTGATCCAGAAGCTCGCCGACCCGGCGAGCGCGCTACGGGTCGTCGAGAAGTACGACCTCACCGCCGTGGTCCCGGTCGATCCGGGGCTGTGGGTCGTCGGCGCGGCCGTGACCGAGGTCGCCGTGGGCCTCGCGCTCATCGCGGGCTTCTTCACCCGCGGCGCGGCCGCGCTCTCGTTCGTGCTGTTCACGACGACGCTGTTCGGCCTCCCGGACGACCCGGTCCTCGCTCACGTGGCGCTGTTCGGCCTCGCGTCGGCCGTCTTCGCGCTCGGCGCCGGCCCGCTCTCCGTCGACCGGCTGATCGGTCGCCCGGCGCTCGAAGACGAAGGACCGGTCGCAGCGGCCGACTGACGGCCCGGTCGCCGCGTCCCCGCGCGGGGCGGCGCTCGGCCCGGCCGGCGGTTTTTAAGTCGCTCTCGCCCGGTGAGTGAGGTATGCGCGTGGACCTCGGCAACGCCTTGGAGACGACCCCCGGGCTCACGACGGCAACGCTGGACAGACTCGACGACCGCGTCGCGGCCGCGCACGAGCGGATCGCGGGCGGGATGGCCGACGACGAGTTCGGCTACGCCGCCCTGACCCTTCCAGAGACCGCAGACCCGGACGCGATCTACGCCGCGGTCGACGGGTTCGACCGCCCCGAGGCGGTGCTGACGGTCGGCATCGGCGGGAGCGCGCTCGGCGCGGCGACGCTGTCGAACGCCCTCGAAAGCGACGTGGACGCGTACGTCCTCGACAACGTCGACCCCGACGACGCGCGGGCGCTGCTCGCCGACCTCCCGCTGGGCGACACCGTCGTCAACGTCGTCTCGAAGTCGGGGACGACCGCGGAGACGCTCGCGAACTTCCTCGTCGTCCGCGAGGCGATGGCCGACGCGGGCGTCGACTGGACCGAGCGCACGCTCGTCACCACGGGCGAGGAAGGGAACCTCCGCCGGCTGGCCGACCGCCACGACCTGCCCTCGCTCCCGGTCCCGGACGGGGTCCCCGGGCGCTTCTCCGCGCTGTCGACCGTCGGCCTCGCGGTCGCCGCGCTCCAGGGCCACGACGTCGAGGCCGTCCTCGCGGGCGGCCGCGACGGGATGGAGTCGCTCGCGGGGTCGCTGTACGACTCGCCCGCCTACGCCTACGGCGCGGCGACGTACGCGCTCGCGCAGCGCGGCGCCCGCACCAACGCCGTGATGCCGTACGCGGAGTCGCTGGAGACGTTCGCGGAGTGGTTCGCGCAGCTGTGGGCCGAGAGCCTCGGGAAGGACGGGCTCGGGCAGACGCCGGCGCGCGCGCTCGGCGCGACCGACCAGCACTCCCAGCTCCAGTTATACCGCGCCGGCCCGCCGGACAAGCTCGTCTCGCTGATCCGGCCGACCGAGCGCGCAGAGGTGGGGATCCCGAAGACCGACCTCGACGGCCTTGCGTACCTCGGCGGGTCGTCGCTCGGCGGGCTCCTCGACGCCGAGTTCGAGGCGACCGAGGCGAGCCTCGCGGCCGCCGGGGTCCCAAACGTGCGCGTCGAGATCGACCGCGTCGACGAGCGCGCGCTCGGCGAGCTCCTCTTCGGGATGGAGGCCGCCTGCGTGCTCTACGGCGAGCTCGCGAGCGTCTCGACGTTCACGCAGCCCGCGGTCGAGTGGGGGAAGAAAGCGGCCCGCGGGCTGCTCGGTGGCGGCGACTTCGCGGAAGCGGAGGCGGTCGAACAGAAGCGCGAACTGCGGATCGACTGACCCCGGACCGCCGGGTCGGAGTCGACGGCAGCGATCCGCATCCGGTGCGTCTAAAGCCCCGCGAGCCGTGTCTCCGGCAATGAGCGACGACCCTCTCGCGGCCGCGGTCGGCGACCGAGTGTTCCGCGTCGCGAGCGCGCTGTTCGCGATCGTGTTCGCGCTGCTCGTCGCGAGCGCGATCACCGCGCCGGGAGCGAATCTCGCGACCTCCCTCGGGCTGGTGTCGGAGGGGTCGACCGGCCAGCAGCTGCTCCGGACGCTGCTCCAGTTCGGCGGGTTCGCTCTCGCGGCCGTCGGCTACCTCGCGGTCACCGACGAGTGGGAGATCGCCCACGTCTCCCGGCCGGACGGCCGCGAGGCCGCGATCATCGTCGGCGGCGGTATCGTCCTCTTCGCGTTCCAGTACGGCGCGCTGTTCGCGCTCGGCCAGCTCGGGTTCTCCACCGGGCAGAACCAGGCCGTCGTCCCCGCGGGCGACCCCGTGGTCTACTACCTCGCGATGATCGCGGTGTCGCTCGCGGTGGTCGGACCGGTCGAGGAGCTGCTGTTCCGCGGCGTCGTCCAGGGCGGCGTCCGGCGCGCGTTCGACGCCGTCCCCGCGGTGCTCATCGCGAGCCTCGCGTTCGGGCTGATCCACCTGCCCTCCGTCTCCGGAACGATGGTCGAACAGTGGGCGTACGTCGGCGTCGTCGTCGTCCTCGGCTCGGTCCTCGGCGCGCTCTACGAGTGGACGGACAACGTGATCGTGCCGGGGCTGGTCCACGGCATCTACAACGCGATCACGTACGCGGTGCTGCTCTCGCAGGCGCTCTGAAGGCTGACGCGACTGTTCTGGACCGCTATTCACTCTCACTCGAACCCCTGCGGTGGCGCGTGCCTGCGAGCGGCCGGAGCGAAGCGGAGGCCGCGAGGAGCACGCGCGAGGGNCGGCGACCGGAGCGAAGCGGAGGGAGCCGCGAGGCTGGGGAGGCGTGAGGCGCGGTTGCGGCTGGGGAGGCGTGAGGCGCGGTTGCGGCTGGGTGGGACTCGCGGCTGGGGCTTCGGCAGCGTTAGTCCTCGATCCGCAGTCGGCTATTTATGAGTAATCGACCGCGTCTCAGAACGTCTCCTTCCCCCACCGCAGGTCGTCGTACGTCGCCTGCTGGTCGCTGCCGAGCCGCTCCTCGAACTTCCGGCGGAGCGCGGCCTTCTCGGTGGCCGAGATCCGCGCCAGCTCGTCCGCCTTCGCGACCGGCTCCGGCGGCCCGCGCGTCGCCGCCACCTCGGCGACCACCTGTCGGGTGAGCCGCTCGCGGGTGTCCTCGTCGCGGGTGAAGGCGTACGGCGCCTCCAGCTTGTAGGTCACGTCGGTCCGGGGGTCGTAGACGACCATGAACGTCGGCTCGTACAGCTCCGGGTCGAGCTCGCGCTCGACGCCGAGCGCGTCGCCGTCGGCGGCCATCGGCGCGTCCGCGCCGCCGCGGCTGCGGAACCAGGTGGTGAACGTGAGGTCGTCGTCGAGGCGGGCGCCGCGGTCGGCGGCGGGGTCGTCACCGTCCGTTCCGACGGGTTCGGCGCCGTCACCCTGTTCCCGACGCTCCAGCAGCCGAGTGAAAAGCGCCGTGTCGTCGGGCCACGGCGACTCGACGCCGGCGCGCGAGAGGGCTCGGACCGCGGCCCCGCTCGCGGGGTTCTTGACGAAGCCGGCCAGCGGCACGTCGCGCTCGACGAACCGCTCGACGAGGCGGACGTACTTCTCGATCACCGCGCGGGGCTTCGCCTCGCGGGCGAGCGCGCCGAGCTCGGGGTCGCGGTCGGCCCAGGTGAAGAGTTCCTTCGGATAGATCGGGCCGTCGAGGACGAGCAGCTCGTCGACCGCGTCGGCGCGGTCGAGCGCGTGGGTCCCCTCGGCGAGGTACAAGGCGAGCGCGTGGACGACCCGCTCCGCGTAGCGGTTCACCCGCGGGACGTGGAGGACGCGCTGTTTGGTGTGGCCCTCGTCGCGGCGGGTCCACTCGCTGTCGAAGCCGGCGGTCGAGTCGCCGGCGTGGACGGTGGCGACGATCGTGCGGTCGCGGTGGAGGTCGAGGTCCGTCGGCGAGCTCGCCATCGCCGCGTGCGCGACGTCGACGACGAGGCCGTTTTTAAACGTCGTCGGGTTGATCGTCCCCGAGTCGAGGCCGTGGACCGTCCCGAACGGGCGCTCGGCGAGCGCCACGTCGTCGATGGCGGCCCGGCGGCGCTCGTGGTCGCCGAGCGCCTCGATCACGACCCGGCCGTCCCGGCGCAGTTCGGGGAGCCACTCGCGCCACACGCGCTCGGCGAGGTCGTCGTGGTCCGTCGCGTCCACGTCGCCGCCGATGCCGTACGCGAGCCGGGCGATGTTCTCGACGTGGATCGGATCGAGCGTCACGACCGTACGGCGGTCCGGACGGATATAAAAGTCGTCGGCCGCGCGGTCGACGGCACCGTCGCGGCCCGGCGACGACTCGATCCGGCGAGCTGAATCGGGGGGTCAACCGGGACCACCGACCGACCGAACCGGTTCGGACTACGCCGATATACCAGCAAAACGGGCCGTTTTCGGGAGATCGTGAGCGAACGGCAGCAGTTTATTAGCGGCGCTGCGCGTGGTAAACGACGGTATCAGGGATAATAGTTGGAGGCGATGTATTTTTAAAACATACGACAACCCACGGGTATGGCAGAGACTGCGACCGGAGTAGATTCAGGGGGGTCGGACGGGCTGACGGGGGGCCTACGAGAGGTGATCCGGTACATCCCTGACGGCACCTCGATGCCGGAAGAGATGTGGGCGCCGCGCCACCGGAACATCCTGATCGCCACCGTGATCCAGCTTCCGCTGTTGATCGGGCTCGGGCTCTACAGCGGAACGGAGTCGGTCACCGGCGCGCAGATTCCGGCGACGCCGCTGTGGATGCTCGGCGGGTTCGTCGCCGTCATCCTCGCGACGGCCGCGTTGGCGAGCTGGTCGGGGCTCGGACGCCGCCAGCGGACGGTGCTCACGGCGTTCAGCCTCATGACCGTCTCGATGGCGCTGGTGAAGCTGTCGGGCGGATACATCGAGGCGCACTTCAGCTTCTTCGTGTTCATCGGGGTGCTCGCGCTGTACGAGGACTGGCTCCCGTTCGCCGTCGGCGTCGCGTACGTGGCGATCGGCCACGGCGCGTTCAGCCTCATCGATTCGAGCCTCGTCTACAACCACACCGCGGCGATCGAGAACCCGATCGTCTGGGGCGGCATTCACGCTATCTTCGTCCTCGCGCTCGCCGGCGCGCTGATGGTCAACTGGTACTCGATCGAGAAGTCGCGCGAGGCGGCGCGCGAGCAGCTCGAACTGGCGGAGCAGAAGCAGTCGGAGATCCAGGACGTCGAGGCGGCGAAGGCCGAGGTCGAACAGCGCCGCGAGGAGGTCGAGCGGCTGAACAGCCACCTGGAGACGAAGGCGGACGACTACAGCGCTGCGATGGACAGAGCGGCCGACGGCGACCTGACCGTCCGACTCGACGCGGCAAGCGAGAGCGAGGCGATGGCCCAGATCGGTGAGGCGTTCAACGGCATGATGGACGACTTCGACGAGGCGATGGGAGAGGTCAGGTCGTTCGCCCAGGAGGTGTCGACCGCGAGCGCGAACACGGTCGACGGCGTCGAGACCGCGGCCGACCGGAGCGAGGCCGTCAGCCAGTCTGTCACGGAGATCGCCGAGGGGGCGGACGAGCAGCGCGAGATGCTCCGGCAGGTGTCCGACGAGATGAACGACCTCTCGGCGACGATCGAGGAGGTCGCCTCCTCGACCCAGACGGTCGTCGAGGTCGCGGAGCAGACCGCCGACATCGCCGACGACGGCGAGGAGACGGCCGAGGCCGCTATCGAGCGCGTCGAGGAGTCCCGCGAGGCGCTCGACTCCGCGGCGGGGACCGTCCAGGAGCTCGACGAGCGGATGGAGGACATCGGGGAGATCGTCGACCTCATCGGCGACATCGCCGAGCAGACGAACCTGCTCGCCCTGAACGCGAACATCGAGGCGGCCCGCGCGGGCGGGAGCGGCGGCGGGAGCGACGGCTTCGCGGTCGTCGCCGACGAGGTGAAACAGCTCGCCGAGGAGACCCAAGACGCCGCCACGGAGATCGAGGAGCTGATCGGCGCCACGCAGTCGCAGACCGAGGGGACCGTCGAGGCGGTCCGGAGCGCCGAGGAGAACATCGCCGTCGGCGCCGACGCCGTCGATGACGCCGCGGACGCGTTCGCGCGGGTGTCGGACAACGCCGCGGAGGCCGGCGAGGGGATCCGCGAGATCAGCCGCGCCACCGACGACCAGGCGGCCAGCACGGAGGAGACCGTCTCGATGGCCGAGGAGGTCGCGGACATCAGTCAGTCGACCGCCGACGAGGCCGACACGGTCGCCGAGGCCGCCGACGAGCAGCTGACCGCGATGAGCGAGGCGACGACGGAGGCCGGGTCGCTCGCGGAGCAGGCGGAACGGCTCGGCGCGCTCGTCCGCGACTTCGACGTCACCGGCGACGACGTGGACCCGGCCGCCGGTGCCGGGCCGAACGTCGCCGTCGGCGACGGCGGACAGCCCGAGTAGTCGGCGACCGCTCGACGGAGCTCTTTTCGGCGGGTCGACGCCGGCCGTCGGCTACTCGCCGCGAGATGCGTCTCGGAGCGATTCGAGGACCGCGAGCGCCCGCTTCACCTGCGCGCCGTCCTCGACGAACACCAGCGTGCGCGGCGGGTAAACCGCCTTCGGTCGCACGCGGAGGTCGACCTCCCTCGCCGCGTCCGCGGCCGCGTCCGGGGCGACGACCGCCTCGATCAGCGCGCGGTCCGGCTGGACGGACACCTCGGCAAGCGCTTCGGTCGCGCCGTCGTCCGTTTCAGCCCGCTCGCGGGCGATCCGGTACGCCAGCGCGCCGTCGGCCGTCGGCTCGACGTCGCGGTCGGCGTCGACGACCGTCAGCCCGCGGAGGTCGCTCTCGTTGCCGGTCACCTCGGAGGCGAGCAGCTCGGCGATCCGGACGCCGTCGGCGAGGCGGTCCGTGACCATCTCAGGCCGCCCCCGAGTCGTCGACGTCGCTCGATTCGGCCGTGTCGCCACCGCGCTCTCCCGCCTCGGCGGCGAGCTCCTCGCGAACGTCGGCCGCCAGCCGGCCGACCGCGGCGCCCTGCTCGCGGGCGTAGAGGACCGCGGCGGCCTCGATGGTGATTGCCAGCGCGCGCTGGCGCTCGTTGATCGCGGCGACCGCGCGCTGCTTCTCGACGCCCGCGGCGACGATGGCGTCGAGCGCGCTCTCGAAGGTGGACTGTTCGCGGAGCACCGACTCGTCCGGGGCGAACCCCTCCGGGACGGTGACCTCGGCCGGGTCGAACTGCGGGACAAGGTCGCCGTCCTCGGACGCCAGCAGCCCGCGACCGACGGCGACGTCGACGAGGCGCTTCGCCTGGTCGGGCGAGAACCACTCCCGCTCCAGCGACAGCGCGACGACGAACTCCCCCTCGCCGAGCCGGTCCTGGGCCCGGGTCTTGAACGGGGCGGCGACGGCGACCTCCAAACTCATGTGAGACGGACGGCGCGGCGGGCGCGTAAACGTGTCGAACGCGGGGTCGCTCGCGCCCGTCGAGAATCAGTCGTCGCCGCCGGGCGTCGGGGTCGCGGGCTCGCCCGCTTCGGCGCCCGCGTCGGCCGAGACCGGGTTCGCGTCGATCGTGTAGCCGGTCGCGGCCATGGCGAACAACACGAGCGGCGAGAGGAACGCGAACAGGTAGTAGGGCGCGTACTCCAGCGTGGGCACGCCGGTAACGCCAGCCATGTAGACGGCGCCCGCGTGCCACGGGAACAGCGCGCCGGTCGGGGTCCCGGCGGCCTCGACCGCGCGGGAGAGCTGGTCGGTGTCCAGGCCGAACTCGTCGTAGGTGTTCCGGAGCGTGACGCCCGGGAGGACGATGCTCATGTACTGCTGGGAGGTGAGCGCGTTGATGAAGATCGCGGAGACGCCGGTCCCCGCGACGAGCGCGCCCGGACTCCGAACGGCCGACGTGAACGCGTGGGCGATCACCGCGAGGACGCCCGTGCGCTCCAAGATCCCGCCGAGCGAGAGCGCGGCGACGACGACCGTGATCGTCCACGCGGAGCCGGTGAGGCCGCCGGTTGCGAGGAGGTCGTTTACGGTCTCAGAGGCCGACTCCGGCGCGGTCCCGTACATGAAGATCTCCCACGCGGCGACGAAGCCGGTCCCCTGGAGGAGGATCGTCGTGAACGCGCCGGCGAACACGCCGGCGACGAGCGTCGGGAGCGCGGCGTAGCCGCGCAGCGCCAGTCCGAAGGTGACGACGAGCGGGACGAAGGCGACGACCGTGATCGCGTACGTCTCCGTGAGCCCGCCCTGGATCTCGGCGATGCGGCCCGCCGGAATGGTCCCGCTCGTACGCAGGCCGAGCGCGGCGAAGCCGAGGACCGCGAGGCCGAAGGCGATCGCGGTGCCGGTCCGCATCCGTCGGATGTGCGCGTACAGGTCGGTGTTGGTGACGCCGGCCGCGAGGTTGGTGGTGTCGGAGAGCGGCGACTGCTTGTCGCCGGCGTACGCGCCCGAGAGGACGGCCCCGACCGTCATCGGCGCGGGGACGCCCAGTCCCGCGCCGATGCCGACGAACGCGACGCCGAGCGTCCCGACCGTGGTCCACGAGGAGCCGATCGCGAACGCGACGACCGCGGCGAGGACCGCGGCCGCCGGGAGGAACGTCGTCGGCGAGAGCACCTCAAGCCCGTAGTACATCAGGCTGGGGATGGTGCCGGCGCTGACCCACGTGGCGATCAGCCCGTAGATGGTGAAGATGATGAGGATCGCCTGGAGCCCCATCACGAGGCCGTTGGCGATCCCGTCGAACAGGTCGTCCCAGTCGTAGCCGAGCCACAGCCCGAAGGCGCCGACGAAGGCGATACTCCAGAGCAGCGGCGGGTGCGGGTCCAAGCCGAGGACGGCCGAGCCGATACCGAGGAACGCGACGACGGCGAGGACCGGGATCAGCGCCGCCGCGAGACTCGGGCGGCGGTCGGGATCCAGGTCGTCGTACGCCGTCGGGGTGAACGAGCGTGCCATATCCGATTGTATTCCTTTGAAGCATAAGTATGGCTCGAAATATGCGTGTGATAGATAGCGATAGATCTTGCCGCTTACGGTGAGCGGCTCCGGCGGGCCCCGCGGCACCCGCCGCGTCCGACCGTGTGCCGCCGTGTCGCGGCGGTCCGCGAACGGACGCTCTTATACGCGTCGGCGGCGAAAACTCGGGTAACAATGATATTTGAGGGCCTCCCGACGACTCCGCGCTCCGAGGAGCTCGTCGACAAGGCGTTCTCGCGGGCTGCGCGGGCCGGGCGCGCGAAGCGCGGCCACGAGGCGCAGGAGTCGATGCTCCGGACCGCCGGCAACGTGCTCTCGGACAACCTGGAGAACGTCGTCACCTCGTGGCCCGACTTCGGCTTCGACGTCGACCCGTTCTACTACGAGCTCGCCGACGCCATCGTCGACGTCGACCGCCTCCGGCAGGCGCTCTCGCAGGTGATGTGGGCGAGCCGTCAGATCGAGGACCTCCGCGACGAGTACACGACGAAGATTCGGAACTCGGACGTCGACACCGCGCGGAAACACCGCAAGCAGGCGTTCGCCCGCATGGCGGACGTGATGGACCAGATCGAAGACGACCTGCGCTACATCGGCGACTCGCGGGACCAGCTGAAGGTGCTGCCGGAGATCAACCCCGACGAGCCCGCCATCGTCGTCGCCGGCTACCCGAACGTCGGGAAGTCCTCGTTCGTCAACCGCGTCACCCGCGCGTCGAACCAGATCGCGGAGTACCCGTTCACGACGAAGGGCGTCCAGATCGGCCACTTCGACCGGAACCACGTCCGGTACCAGATCGTCGACACGCCCGGACTGCTCGACCGCCCGGAAGACGAGCGAAACGACATCGAGCGGCAGGCGGTGAGCGCCCTCGAACACCTCGCGGACGCCGTCGTCTTCGTCATCGACCCCTCCGGCGACTGCGGCTACCCGCTCGACGTCCAGCTGGAGCTCCGCGAGGAGGTCCGCGAGCTGTTCGGCGCGGACGTGCCGCTGCTCACCGTGGCGAACAAACACGACCGCTTCGAGGCCGTGAAGGCGGAGTCCGTCGACGCGACGATGAGCGTCACGGAGGAGGAAAACGTCGAGGCCGTCCTCGACATGGCTGTCGACGCGGTCGGCTACGAGCCCGACCTCCCCACCCGCGACGGGGAATAGTCACGGGAGTACGTGTGGTAGGTCGCTCAGTGCGATGGCGTCGTTGTTTATAAGTAGAACAGCAGTGTTGCTGTGGGCTATTTATACGTGACCGACGCCGCCGCGGTGAACGGCTTCAGAGCCTCAGCCGCGACGGCTCGCGCGCCTTCCTGTGCTCCTCGCTCGGTCGCTATCGCTCCCTCGCTGCGGTGCTTCTGCGGCGTATCGCCCTCGCGACAGCGTGGCGCTACGCGCCACGGGCAACCGGCGGCTTCGCCGCCGGTGACTGCCCTTTTGAATCCCGCCCCGCACCGCCCCGCACAGCACCTCTCACCTCCCCAGCCTCGTCGCTGGCACCCTCCGCTTCGCTCCGGGGCCAGCGACTCCCTCGCGGACTGGCTCGCGGCCGCCGGTGGCGGCCGCTCGCAGGCGCGCCACCGCACTCTCTATTTATAACCACTCGAAGCCGTCGCTCACGGCTATTTAAATAGCGTTTCGTCGCCACGAGTCTGTGATACCCACTCCCGCACTCGATCAAAAAGCGGCCCCGTCGATCGGATTTTTCAGGCGAGAGCCTGTCTAAAATGGGATTCCAACGGACTCCAGAGGTCGATACGTCCCTGTACGGTCGTCAGGCCGGAACCGCCTCGTACACGACGTTCACCGAGACGCGTACGCTGACGTCGCCGGTCTCGACGGCGGTGGAGGCGCCCGCGTCGCCGCCGGCCGCCGCGTCGTAGCTCTCCCTGACGTACGGCTGCGACCCCGACTGCGCCGTCGACACCTCGTAGACGCCGGACACCTCGAGCCCGCTGGCGTTCGCGAGCGCGGCCGCGTCGTCGTCCGCGTTCGACATCGCCTGCGCGATCGCCTCCTCGCGGACCTCCCGCTCGGTCTCCTGGCTCAGTCCGAACTCGATCCGCTGGACCTCGTCCGCGCCCGCGTCGATCGCGACGTCGATGACCTCGCCGACGGCGTCGACGTCGTCAAGTTCGATCGCGTACTGGTGGATCCCTTCATACCGCGTTCGGTTCGGGTCGTCGCGGGTCTCGTAGCTCTCGCGGACGTCGTACCGCTCCGTCCGGATGGCGTCCTCGTCGAGCCCCCAGTCGGTCAGCGCCGTTCGGAGCTCCCCTTCGCCGGCGGCCAGCTCGTCGCGCACGGCCGCGGCGTCGTCGCCGGTCGCGGTGACCGCGACGCGGAGCGTGGCGCGGTCCGGCGCGGACGTCGCCTCGCCGCTGGCCGTCACTTCGATGCTCCGTTCCAGTTGCGCGTCGTCGCCGCCGTCCGTGGGGGTCGCCGTCCCCGCGAACCCCGTACAGCCGGCCAGCGCGACGAGCGCCGCGATGCCGATGAGTGCCGTCAGTCGCCTGTTCATACCCGTCCGATGGATCGCGGACGCCTATAAAACGCCGATAGCACAAAGAGCCGCTTTCGCTATCGCGCGCCGTCGCCGTCGGCCGCGTCCTCATCGTCAGCCTCGTCTGCCGCCTCCTCGTCCGCCTCCTCGTCCGCCTCGTCGTGGTCCGCGATGAACGCGTCGTCGAGGTGCGGCTGCTCGTCGGCGGGGCCCTCGTCCGCGTCGCTCTCCGCCGCTTCGTCGTCGCCACCCTCGTCCGCGTCGTCGAGAACGGCGTCGACGGCCGCGTCCGCGGCGTCCGCCGAACCTTCGGCACCGATCGCGTCCGCGGCGCCGGATCCCCCGTTCGCGCCAGCGCCGTCGCCGCGGTCGGAACCGTGGGTCCCGGCGGCCCGCACGTCGGTGCCCTCCGACTGCTCCGGGTCGCGCTCGACGCCGCCCGACATGTCGGTCGCCCGGCGGCCGGAGCCGAACAGCCGCTCGCGAAGGGACCGGCTGCTGGGGCGCTCGGTGAGCAGCACGGCGGCGTCGACGTCGTGGATCACGTCGAGGTGCAGCGAGTTCGAGACGAGCCGCGAGAGCAGCCCCTTCTCGGTGGCGCCGATGATGACGAGGGTCTTGTCGACGGACGCGTCGCAGATGCCCGCCTCCACGTCGCCGCCGTCGTCGACCACGAACTCGGCGTCTTCGAGGCCGTGTTCCTCGGCCCAGTTCGCGAGGAACAGCTCGCCCTGTCCCCGCTTCTCGGGGCCGTCGACCACGTGGAGCAGCGTCACGTCGGCGTCGGTGGTGTCGGCGAGCACCTTCGCGACCTCCGCGCTCAGGTCCGAGTCCGGACCGCCGGAAGTCGGGATGAGGATCCGCGAGGTGTCCAGCTCGTGCTCGTTGAGGATGAGGAAGTCGCAGGGGAGCTGGTTGGTGAGCTCGTCGATGGGGCGCTCGGCGCGGGCGGCGCTCCACAGCTGGTCGTCGCCCCAGCCCATCAGCACCGCGTCCGGACGGGTCCGGCGGGCCATGTTGAACACCTCCTCGAACGAGCGGTGCGAGACGACCGTCGAGGTCGACACCTCGACGTCGTACTCCGCTGCGGTCGACCGGAGGTCGTCCATTCCCTGGGCGGAGACATCCGCGATCCGCTGGCCCGCGTCCCCCGAGGAGAGCGACATGCGCTCGGGCGCCTGGACGACGTGAACGATGTGGACGACGCCGTCCTCGTGGCTGCTCGCGAGCCGCGCAGCCAGCTCGACGATCGGGCCGTCCGTCCGGGGGTTCGTGATCGGCACCATGATCCGGTACCCCTCGCCCGCGAACAGCGTCGCCTCGGTGGCGTCTAAGATCGGGACGTACGAGCGACCGGCCGCGCGGCCGAACACCCACTCGGGGACCGTCAGGCGACGGCTGACGCCCTCGAAGCGCGCCTCCTCGAGCCGCTCCTCGCTGGTCTGGAAGTAGTTGACGAGCGTGACCAGCACGACCCCCCCGATGGTGTTCCCGAGTAACACCGGGATCACGAAGCCGACGATCCCGGAGTAGAGGCTGATCTCGGCGCCGTACAGCGGGATGTTATACTCGAAGAACAGGTAGAGAACCTCGGTGAAGGAGACGACCACGTGGAACAGGTCGCCGAGCGGGATCGCGAGGAACGCGAGGTAGACGACGAGCATCCGGCTCACGGAGTCGGTGGAGGCGAAGCCGACCCAGACGACGCCGGCGACGATCAGCCCCGCCATCGCGGCCTTAAAGAACAGCGGCACGGCGCCGACGCTGAACCCCCCCTCGGAGATGTACAGCGCCGCGTCGACGGTGTCGCCCGTGAAGACGCCGCCGTACGACAGCACGAGCGCGCCGATCCCGCCGCCGACGAAGTTGCCCGCGAGCACGATCGTCCAGTGGCGGAGGAGCGTGGGGAGGCTCGCGAGCCGTTCGAGCGTCAGCGCCACCGGCGGCAGCGTGTTCTCGGTGTACAGCTGGTAGCCGCCGATGATGATGTAGATGAACCCGAGGGGGTACAGCAGCACGCTCAGGATGGGGTGGGAGTCGGTCGACGCCGTCAGCGAGGCGTACAGCATGAACGTGATCGTGATCGCCAGCCCGGCGGCGAGCCCGCTGAAGAAGAGCTCTCGGCTCCCCGAGGTCACCTCCTCGTCCGCGGCCGCGATGATCCGCTGGAACACCTCGTCCGAGGAGAATCGGTCCCGGACGGCCTCGCCGACCGCGGGCGCGCCGCTCCGGGACCGCTCGACGACCTCCCGCATCGAATCGTCGTCGGGTTGCTCTGAGTCGGTCACTGGCGGAGCCCACGACGGCCCGATAAAAATCACTTGCTCTTCGGGTCACGCGGGGAAAACCGACCGAACGGCTGGCGATCGGCGGAACCCGCCAGCTGGGCGCTCAGGCCCGTTCGACGGTCACCGTGCGGACCTCAACGGCGACTTCGCGGTCGAGGACCGTCTCGATCCGGTCGTCGAGCGCGGGCGCTGTCCCCTTGACGGTGCTGCCGGGCGGTACGCCCACGGTGATCACCACCCGGTCCGTTTCGAGCGGCGGGACGGTCCCGGTCCGTTCGACGGTCAGTTCGAGCAGTTCGAACTCCGAGTCGATCGCGGTCAGTTCGTCGGTCGCGGCGGCGCGGATGTCCGTCTCGGTGGTCGAGGCGACGTACGATTCGTAGGTGACGCCGCCGAGGAACACCGAGAGCAGCGCGATGGCGACCGCCAGCACGGCGACGCGCTTGAGGAACGCGGCGCGCGCCTCGTCCTCGCGGAACCACCGCTGGGGCCGGTACCCCTCGTACCACAGCACGACCAGCGCCGAGAGGTTGATCGAGAGGACGTTCACCGCGACGATGACGCCCGCGCCGATCACGAGCTGGGGGATCCGGAAGGCGATCCCGATGCCGACCGCGGCCGCGGGCGGAATGAGCGCCACCGCGATCATCACGCCGACCAGCGTCGCGGAGACGCCCGTCATCAGCGAGACGATGCCCGCGATCCCGGCGCCGACCGCGACGACCAAGACGAGGACGTTCGGCGCGAGCCGCTCCGACACCTCCGCGAGTTCGAGCGGGTCGAGCCCGGGCGGGACCAAGGCGAGCGAGCGCAGCGCGAACGCGAACAGCGTCGCAGCGAGGATCGCGACCGCGACGCCCAAGATCTGCATCCGCACCCCGCGCCGGAACAGCGCCTCGTCGTCGACGACGGTCCCGATCGCGGCCGACATCGCCGGGCCGATGAGCGGCGCGATCACCATCGATCCGACCACGGTCGCGGGCGAGTCGAGCAGGAGCCCCGCCGTGGCGATCACCGCGGAGATGACCGTCATCAGCACGTACGTCCCGAGCCCGGAGGCGAGGCCGTCGGCCTTCGCCTGGAGCTCCTCGCGCGAGATGCGGTCGCCACCGCGCTCGGACTCCTCCTCGTACTCCTCTTCGAGCGCCTCGAACCGCCGCGAGATGACAGTCTCGGCCGCGACGATGACGGTGTAGGTGCTCTCGTCGATCCCCGCCTCTCGCAGCCGGTCGAGCACCGGCTCGACGGCGGCGGTCGGGAGCGGGAACGTCGCGACCGCGGTGTACTCCCGGCCGCTCGTCTCGTCGGTGACGACGTAGTCGACCCCCTCGTCGTCGAGCGCACGGACGACCGCCGCCCGCTTACCAGCCGGAATCATGACCTGAACGAGTCGCACGGTCCCCGGTCGCACCGACGGCTCTTATAAGATCGGCACGCGCCGCGGCCCCGGGCGCGACTCCGCGGCCACGAGAAACGGAACTTTAATGCGCGAATCGCTCGCACCTCCAGCCAAGAATGCTCTCGCCGCTGGTCATCGACACGTTCCTGCTCAACTACCACCTCGGGCACATCCTCCTGTTCGGGCTCCTCGTGTCGCTTCTGGGGGCAGCGCCGCTGAAGTCCCAGAAGGTCATCGCGTCGATTCTGGCCGTCTTCGGGGTCATCTTCCTGATGGCGCCGTACACGACGATGCCGCCGACGTTCATCCTCCTCGGCATCCCGCTCGTCCTGGTCGGGACGCTGCTGTGGACGATGGCCCGCTGAGGCTGCCGATCGACGCCGAACGGAGCGCCCGACCGAACCACCCTCGACGCGTCGGAACCCATCTCTCTTCGGCCGACCGCGGGGGCTTCCGTCGCCCTCTCGCTATCTGTTCGATCCCGCTCCTTTTTGCCCCCCGAGAGACACTCCCCGCCATGGTAACGGTACGGGCCCCCGCGACGAGCGCGAACCTCGGGAGCGGCTTCGACGTGTTCGGGGCGGCGCTCTCGCGGCCGGCGGACGTCGTCACCGTCGAGAAGGCGGCCGAGACGACGATAGAGGTCACGGGGGTCGGGGCGCAGTACATCCCGGAGGACCCCGAGAAGAACACCGTCGGCGCCGTCGTCGAGGCGCTCGACGCGCCCGCGCGGATCCACATCGACAAGGGCGTTCGCCCGGCCTCCGGGCTCGGCTCCTCGGCCGCGAGCGCCGCGGGCGCCGCGGTCGCGCTCAACCGGCTCTACGACCGCGGGCGCTCCCGGGAGGAGCTGGTCCCGATCGCCGCTGAGGGCGAGGCCGTCGTCTCTGGGGTCGCGCACGCCGACAACGTCGCCCCCTCGATCCTCGGCGGGTTCACCGTGACGACCGCGGACGGAACGCGGTCGGTCGACGCCGCGATCCCGCTGGTCGTCTGTCTTCCGGACGTGGCGGTCTCGACCCGCGACGCGCGCCGGGTCGTCCCCGAGAGCGCTTCGATGGAGGAACTGGTCGAGACGGTCGGCAACGCGGCGACGCTCGCGATCGGGATGTGCCGCTCGGACCCCGACCTCGTCGGCCTCGGGATGAGCGACCCCGTGGTCACGCCGGAGCGCGCCCGCCTCATCACCGGCTACGACGAGGTCCGCGAGCGCGCCTTCGACGCGGGCGCGACCGGCGTCACCGTCAGCGGCGCCGGCCCCGCGGTGATCGCCGCCTGCCGCGAGCGCGACCGCCGCGACGTCGCCGCCGGGATGCTCGACGCCTTCGCCGGCGCCGGTATCGAAGCCCGGGCGTATCAGACCCGGATCGGCCGCGGCGCGACGTTCCTCGCGGACTGAGCGGCGCCGGGCGGCCGCCGAGCCGACGACCCGAGTAGCGACCAGCGACGGCGCCGGGCGGTAGACGCCCGCGAGCGACCGAGTACCGATCAGCGGCGGCGCCGGGCGGAAGCCATATATGATGCGGGAAAACATAAGATTAGACGAGTCAAAAAATTGGATGTGACTTCTGATATGCCTACTGAACGCAACGACGACCGAGCGGTGACGCGACGCGACGCGGTGCGCGCCGGGGCGGCGACGGCGCTGGCCTCCGTCGCCGGCTGTACGTCGCTCCCGGGCGCGCCGGTGGGGTCCGGCCGGGCCGAAGGCGACGACGGGGGACCGGTCGCCGTGGCCTCCTTCTTCAGCTTCTACGACTTCGGCCGCCAGATCGCAGAGGGGACCCCGCTGACCGTCGAGAACCTCGTTCCGACGGGGCTCCACGGCCACGGCTGGGAGCCGAACGCGAGCATCACACGGCGGATCATCGAGGCGGACGCGTTCGTCCACGTCGGCGAGGACTTCCAGCCGTGGGCCGACCGCGCCATTCAGACGCTCGAGGCCGACGGCGCGGACACCGCGCTGATAAACGCCCGGGAAGGGGTCGACCTCGTGGACCTCGCCGCGTCGCTCGACCGCGACGAGGAGGGCGTCGGCGCCGAGCGCGGGAAGGACCCGCACTTCTGGCTGGACCCGCGGCGCGCGAAGCGGTCTGTCGACAACATCGCCGAGGGGTTCGCGGCGGTGGCTCCGGACCACGCGGACCGGTTCCGCGAGAACGCGGAACGGTACAAAAGCGAGGTGCTCGACCGCATCGACGCGGACTACCAAGCGATCTTCGACCGCTCGGACCGCGACGTGGTCCAGCTGGCCGCGCACAACGCCTTCCAGTACATCGGGGTGCGGTACGGCGTCCGGATGCGGCCGCTGGTGACCAGCCTCGCGGCGAGCGGGGACGTCAAGCCCGCGGACATCCGGGAGGCGACGCGAGTCATCCGCGAGAACGACATCCGATACATCGCCAACGGCGTCTTCGAGTCGCAGCGGCCGGCCAAGCAGCTCGTCCGGGAGACCGCCGTCGAGGCCTACTTCCCCGCCACGCCGTACGCCGGGGTCCGCGACGAGTGGGTCGCGGAGGACTGGGGCTACGAGGAGATCGCGTACAACATCAACATGCCGACCTTCGAGATCGTCCTCGGAAACGAGACGCCGGAGGCCGCGGCGCCGACCGACGGCTGGGTCGACGAGTGGCGGAACTTCGAACCGGTATGAGCGCGAACGACGCGGACCGCGCGACCGTCACGGGAAGCACCGAACGCGAGACCGCGACCGCCGTCTCGGAGGCAGAGGGCCCGATCGTCGACCTCTCCGGCGTCACCTTCGGTTACACGGCGACGCCGGTCGTCGAGGACGTGTCGCTGGCGGTCGAGTCCGGCGAGTACGTCGCCGTCGTGGGCCCGAACGGCTCCGGGAAGTCGACGCTGATGCGGCTCATGCTCGGGCTGCTCGGTCCCGACACCGGGACGGCCCGGCTGTTCGGCGAGGACGCCGCTGGGTTCAACGACGGCGAGCGCGTCGGCTACGTCGCCCAGCGGGCCACCGCCGCCGAGGACATGCCCATCACCGTCCGCGAGGTGGTGAAGATGGGCCGGTTCCCGTATCTCGGCCTCGACCGGCTGACCGACGGCGCGCTCGCAGACGAGTTCGCCGCCGACCCCGTCAACACGGCGCGGCGGACCGCCAACGTCGTCACGGGGCGGCTCACCGCCGACGACTGGGAGATCGTCGACGACGCCCTCGCGACCGTCGGGATGAGCGCGTTCGCCGACCGGCGCATCGGGCGGCTCTCCGGCGGCCAGCGCCAGCGGGTGTTCATCGCCCGGGCGCTGGCCGGCGAGGCCGACCTGCTGGTCTTAGACGAGCCGACCGTCGGCGTCGACGCCGAGTCCGTCGACGCGTTCTACGACCTGCTCGGCGCGCTCAACGAGGCGGGCATCACCGTGGTCCTCATCGAACACGACCTCGGCGCGGTCGCCGAGCACGCCGACCGCGTCGTCTGTCTCAACCGCGAGGTGTACTTCGACGGCCCGACCGACGAGTTCGTCGAGAGCGACGCCTTGGCCCGAGCGTTCGGAACCGAGGCGCGCTTCCTGACGCGGGGTGGCGAATGAGCGACCCGCTGACCGCCGCGGTCCTCGCGTGGCTCCTCGCCGCGGTCGACCAGTCGCCGGCGCTCGCGTTACAGGGCGGCCTCGGCGGCGTCGGAGAGGTCGTCTTCGGCGTCCTGCTGTGGGCGTTAGACCAGTGGTACTGGCTGATGGACTGGGCGTACTACTTCACCGGGCTGGAGATGCTGGACCCCCGCTATCGGTACATGCACCGGGCGTTACTCGTCGGTCTCTGCGTCGGCGTGATGGCACCGCTCATCGGGACCTTCCTCGTCCACCGACAGCTCGCGCTCATCGGGGACGCGCTGGCGCACACCGCCTTCGCCGGGGTCGCGGTCGGGCTCTTCCTCAACGCCGTCATCGACCTGGGGGTGTCACCGTACCTCACCGCCGTCGTCGTGGCGATGATCGCCGCGCTGTTCATCGAGCTCATCTCCGAGACGACGGACGCGTACAACGACGTCTCGATGGCGATCGTCCTCTCGACGGGGTTCGCGCTGGGGACGACGCTGATCAGCCTCAACGCCGGCGGGCTCGCCGTCGGGGTGAACCAGTATCTCTTCGGCAACCTCTCGACGGTGTCGCCGCAGAGCGCCGGGATCCTGCTGGTGCTGTTCGTCGTCATCGTCGGAACCGTGGCGGTGACCCGGAATCAACTCCTGTACGTGACCTTCGACGAGACCGCGGCCGCCGTCTCCGGGATCCCCGTCAACTGGTACAACCGCGTGATGGTGATGTTGACGGCGATGGTCGTCGTCGGCGCGATGCAGATCATGGGCGTCATCCTCGTCGCGGCGATGCTCGTCGTGCCCGTGGCGGGCGCGACGCAGGTCTCTCGCAGCTTCGCCGAGTCGCTCGTCGTCTCGGTGGTCCTCGCCGAGCTCGCGGTCCTCCTCGGCATCGGCGTCGCCTACTACGGCGGCGTCACCGCCGGCGGGGTCATCGTGCTCATCGCCGTGGGGATCTACGTCTGTGCGGTCGCGATCGGGAAGCTTCAGTCGGCCCGCGGCGAGCGAGAGACCAGCGAGATGGGGGGCATCGAGACCGACGGCGCCGACGGCGGCATCGGAATCGGGGGTGACCGACCGTGACGGCCGACGAGGGGGACCGCGCGCTCGTCCCCCGGCTCACTCGTTCTGAACGAACGCGCCCGAGCAGTCGTACTCGATCAGCTCGAACTCGTTCGCGGCCTGAACGCTCCCGTTGTAGGGGTTGGTCCGCTCGTACGCCTGGTAGACGGTCACGTTTGCGACGGCCGTCTCGTGGGTGCGGTTCCAGCTCCCGCAGAGGTAGTTCGCGAGGTACGAGCGGTGGTTCTCGTTGTCGGCGCCGTAGACGTTCTTGAGGTACTTCCGCCAGCGCGAGGTCGGATAGGTGGTCTCCGCGCGCGCCGGCCTGTCGAAGGTAACCGCCGCGTCCCGCAGCACGTCACGTTGGGTCCCGTCTTCGAGCGTCCCGACCGCGACGTACCACCGCGTCGTGCGGATCGGGTCGGGCGCGAACATCTGCCACGACTGCTCCATCTCGGCGGCGTCCAGGGCGTCGTCGGCGGGCTCCGGAACCTCGGCGTAGCCGACCGACGCCGCGCTCGACAGGAGGATCAACACGAGGAAGACGTAGGGAAGGACCGTCGAGAAGAGGACGCGTCCGCGGGCGAGACCCGCGGCGAGGTCACTACCGCGGAGGTCACCGAGACGCTCCGACGGGGCCGGTCGGGGAAGCGACGCGCCGGCCGAGAGGGCCGTCCTCGCCAGGGATTCGAAGCGGGCCCGCCAGCGCGCGAGCGCCGTCGACCAGTTCAGCCGGTCTGCGGCGCGCTCTATGGCGTCCCAGACGGGCGTCTGGAGGAACGGGATGAACCCGACGACGACGACTATCGGGAAGAGGCCGACCCGTATCGTGACCGCCATCCCGAGGTGCATGCCGACGAACAGCGAGGCGAGGGCGGCGCGCGGAATCCCCGTGAGCAGGAGCAACAGCGGCGACGCGAACAGCAGGGCGACCCACAGGAGCGTGAACACCCGCAGGAGTCCGGTGAACTCGGCCAGGTAGTTACCGAGGAGGTAGGTGAACTGGTCGGCCTGCATGACGTACGCGACCGCCTCCCCGCTCATCCAGACCTCGCTCGCGTACTTGTGGACGGAGTTCGTCAGGTACATCACCAGTATCTGCAGCAGGACCGCCATCGTGGCGACGCTCGCCACGGAGGCGGTCGCGGCGGACTCCGCGCCGGCTCCCCGGTCCGCTCGCCTGACCGCGTCGACCGACCAGCGGGCGCCGAGCGGGAGGAAGACGCTCCAGAAGAGCAGCATGCGAAGCAGGGTGTCGCCCGAGTTCAACACCATCGGGTTCCGGGCGTGGAGCGACACCAGCAGCACCCACGAGACGAGCGTCACGAGTCGCGTTCGGTACCCGACGACCAGCGCGAGCGCGAAGGCGCCGGCGACCGCGAACGACAGGGCCACGGCCCACGGCTCGCCGGAGAGCGCGTGTAGCGAGTGGCTCGTCGAGTAATCCGAGAGGAACGCCCGGAGCGGCAGCACCCCGTAGTCGGTGTAGAAGGCGGTCAGCGATCGCGAGCGCAGGAGCAGGTCGACGATCACCAGGGTTCCGAGCCCGATCCGGAACGCGGCGAGCGCCCGCAGGTCGACCGAGACTCGCGCGGCGACCGCGGCCGCGAGCCGTCGAACGGCGGCGGTGAGCCGCGACCGGACGGTCGAGGCGGAGGGGTTTCCAGCCATGCTCTTTTGATCCAACTTGTTGGAGACGCCGAGGGACCGGTATAAGTTTTCCGTGCGACGGGGCCGCCTCGGTCTCGGGCGTCCGCGGGACGAGCGTCGGCTCCACCGGAATCCTGAACTGCGACGGCCGCGTACGTCCGACAGGTGATGGACGAGGACATCCCGGAGGACGCCGCGATCGTGCTCTTCGACGGCGTCTGTAACCTCTGTAACGGGTTCGTACAGTACATCTTCCCCCGCGACCCGGAGGGTAAGTACCGGTTCGCCTCGCTCCAGTCCGACGTGGGACAGGCCCTCTTGGCCGAACACGACCTCGCGACCGAGGAGCTGGACTCGATCGTCCTGATCGAGGGCGGCGAGAGCTACGTGAAGTCGTCGGCGATCATCCGGATCGCGACGGGGCTCGGCGGCCGCTACCGGCTGCTCTCGCCGTTCCGCTACGTGCCCGAGGCGGTCCGCGACCGCGTGTACGACTTCGTCGCCGACAACCGGTACCGCTGGTTCGGGAAGAAGGACCGGTGTATGATGCCCTCGGGGGACGTGGAGTCGCGGTTCATAGAGTGAGTCGCAGGCTCGGTGTGAGCGGAGGGGCGCGTCCCGGCGTCCGGTCCCGCTCCGGCCGCGTTCAGTCCCCGTCGCGCCGCTCGTAGGTGAGGAACGCGAGGTCGCCGTCGCTCTGGCGCTCGCGCTCGGCCCACGACCCGGAGTCCCACTCGGGGAAGCGGGTGTCGCCCTCGGGGCGCTCCGGGATCTCGGTGAGAACCATCCGGTCCGCGCGCTCCAGGTACGCCTCGTACACCGTCGCGCCCCCGATGACGTAGACGGCGTCGACGCCGCGGGCGGCGGCGTCCGCGTTCGCACGGGAGCGCGCCGACTCCACGTCGTGCGCGACGACCGCGCCCTCGGGAAGGTCAGCGTCGTCGATGGGGCGGGTCGTCAACACGACGCTCGTCCGGTCGGGGAGCGGGCCGCCGATCCGGTCGGCGATGCGCTCGTACGTCTTCCGGCCGACGATCACAGGGTGGCCGGTCGTCAGTCGCTTGAATTGCGCCAGGTCCGCGGGGTAGTGCCACGGCATCCCGCCGCCGTCGCCGATCACGCCGTTCTCCGCGACGGCGGCGACGAGGACGAGGTCCGGATCGGCGTCGCGCTCCGCCGCGGAAGCGTCGCCGTCCGCCATCACTCCGCGACCGCGAACGAGATGCCGTCCGCGGAGTCGTAGTCGACGACCTCGACGTCGTCGTACGTCAGCTCGTCGAGCGGCTTATCCGCGACCTCAATGCGGGGGCGGTCGCGGGGCGTCCGCGAGAGCTGTTCGAGCAGGCCGGGCACGTGGTCGTACCCCTCCTGGCCGTTCGGCTCGTCGGGGGCGGTGCGCTCGACCCAGCTCTTCACGTCGAGGTAGTCGTCCTTGGTCTCGACGTTGCCGAGGCGCTCCTGAACGTAGCGGAGGTTGTTGGCGTACCACTTCCCGCGGTCGCCGCGGCCGCAGTAGACGTGCGCGTCGACGACGGTGTGGCCGAACTCCCCGACCTCGAAGCCGGTCCGCTGGGCGAGCGCGTTCGCGAGCAGCGCGTACGCCGCGATGTTGAACGGGACGCCGAGGGCGATGTCGCCCGAGCGCTGCGTGAGGTGGAGGTTGAGCCGGCCGTCCTGGACGTTCACCACGAAGGTGTAGTGGCAGGGCGGCAGCGTCGAGACGGCGGCGTTCGCCGGATGCCACGCGTTCACGACCATCCGCCGGGAGTGGGGGTTCTCTTCGAGGGTGTCGAGGACGTACTGAATCTGGTCGAAGGTGCGCCGCGTCGTCCCGTCGGCGTCCTCCTCGACGGTGACCCAGCGGTGGGCGTCGTCGGGCCACGTCTCGCCGGGGAGCGCGGCGTCGGTCTCCGGGACCGGGTAGCGGCGCCAGAACCGACCGTAGGCGGTGTCGAGCTTCCCCTCCTCGTCGGCCCAGGCGTCCCATATCTTCGTCTCCTCGCGGAGGTTCCGGATGTGCTCCTCGCCGGAGAGGTACCAGAGCACCTCGTGGATGAGCGAGTTCCACCGGTGGCCGTCCATCTTCTTCGTGGTCAGGAGTGGGAACCCCTCCGCGAGGTCGACGGTGTACTGCCCGCTGAACGTCGCGATGGTGTCGACGCCGGTTCGGTTCGGCTTGTAGGTGCCGGTCGAGAGCGCCTCGTCGACGAGGTCGAGGTACTGTTGCATGGTGGGGTGCGCGCGCCGGGATCGGTCGCCGGCGCGGACTGTTATCTGGTCAAACGAGGCGGGAAAAGTAAGCGCGTCGGTCCGACGGTCGAGGCCAACTCGTCGGCCGCGGCCTCATCGGTACCGGTCGGGAAGGTACGGGTCGAGAGATGAGGGGAGCAGCGGGATCACGGCCGCCGCGATCTCCGCGAGTCGCCGGCGGAGAACGGTGTACGCGACCGCGACGGCCAGCGTCCCGATCACGATCTGTCGGAGGGGGCTGTCGACCAGGAGGAGCAGGGGGACACCCAGCCCGACCGAGAGCGCGAGGTCCTCGACCGCGCCGTCGTACCGGACGCCGCGCCGCGGCGCGATCCACTTCTCGCGGTGGTGGTCGTACACCGCGCGGTCGGAGTTGCCCTCCCACGGCCGGAGTTCCAGCCCGCCCCCGTACATGTCGGCGACGCTGTGGAGCGCCGCGCCGAGGAGGAAGAAGGCGACGCCGACGGTGAGCGTCGACGGCGCGGCCACGGCCGCGAGGAGCGCGGGGACCGCGAGGACGGAGTAGTAGACGGGGTAGTGGAGCGTCCGCCGGTGGCCGGTGTACATGTCGAGGTCGGGGAGGAGCCCGCCGAGGAAGCCGGCGGCGAACCCGACGGGCGCCAGCTCCGGCGCTGCCCGCACCAGCGGGGCCGCGAGCAGCATCCCCGCCAGCACGTGGGTCGGAAGCATCATCGTACCGGAACGCAGGCGACAGAAATATATGAGCGTGTCGGCGCCGCGACCGTGGTCGACCCCCGCGCAGCGACCTCCTGCGGCGCCTCGACGGCCGCTTTCGCGGTTCGTTTATATACCGCCGGCCGAACCGAGGCGTATGCTCATGACGCCGGGACCGACCGCGGTCCCCGAGCCGGTGCGCGACGCGATGTCCCGCGAGCTGATCAACCCCGACGTAGACCCGCGGTTCCGGGAGATATACGACCGACTCACGGACCGGCTCGCGACGGTGTACGGCGTCGACTCGGGCGGAGACGCCGGCCGCGACGTCGTCGCCCTCGGCGGCGAGGGGATCTTAGGGCTGGAGGCGGCGGTCGCCTCGCTCGTCGAGCCCGGCACCGAGGTGCTGTGTCTCTCGAACGGACTGTACGGCGAGGGGTTCGCCGACTTCGTCGAGTCGTACGGCGGCGACGCGACCCTCGTCGCCGCGGATCACGACGAGCCGCTCCCGCTCGACGCGCTCGAAGAGAGGTTGGCGGCCGCCGACGCCGACTTCGACCTCGTCACGATGGTCCACTGCGAGACGCCCACGGGGACGCTCAACGACGTTGGGAGCGCGCTCGATCGCATCGAGGCCGCCGACCCGGAACTGCTCACGGTCGTCGACGCCGTCTCCTCGCTCGGCGGCGTGGAGGTCCCGACCGACCGGATCGACGTCTGCCTCGGCGCCTCCCAGAAGTGTTTCAGCGCGCCGCCGGGGCTCGCGACGGCCGCGGTGAGCGACCGCGCGTGGGCCGCGATGGAGGCGCGCGACCCGCACTCGCTGTACGCGAACTTCCTCCCGTTCCGCGACGTGAGCGACGGGTTCCCCTACACGCACCTGACGACAGAGGTCGTCGCGCTCGACGCGGCGCTCGGGCTGCTGCTGGACGAGGGCCTCGACGCGGTACGGGAGCGACACGAGACGGCCGCGGCCCGGTGCCGCGAGCGCGGCGCGGAGCTGGGACTGGAGCCGGTTCCCGACCCGGAGCGCAGTTCGCCGACGGTGACCGCCTTCGAGGTCCCCGGTCGGGCCGAGGCGCTTCAGGAGCGGCTGCGCGAGGAGCACGACGTGATCCTCGCGACGGGACTGGGCGAAGACGCCGGAGACGTACTCCGCGTCGGCCACATGGGCCACAACGCGCGAGTCGAGCGCGTCGAGGAGACGATGGACGCGCTGGCGGCGGTGTTATGAACGAGGGGTGAGACGGGCCCGCAAACCGCCGATATCTTCATCTCAGACGCGGCGGGAGATCCGGTTATGCCGTCGCCACGCGAGGCGATCCGGGAGCACGGCTGGACAGTCGAACACGTCCCCCACGAGAGGATCGCGAAGTACAACGCCTGTTACCGCGTCGAACTCGACGGGAAGCTTATCTACCCGCCAGCGGCCGACGACCTAGGCATCCCGAGGAACGAGGTCTGGATCTCCGAGAAGTGGTTGAGGTACGACCGGTTCATCCTGTATCATGAGCTCAGAGAGATCCTCCACCGGGCGAACGGCCACGACAAGTCCACGGCGCATCGGCTCGCCGAACGCGACGAACTGTCGCTGTGGCGGGACAACCCCCGCTGGCGGGTGATGAACGCCGAGTGGGACCAGGGACGGGCGCACCTCCCGTTCCCGCACGAGGGAGGCGGCCTCAGTCGGCGGACCGCCGCAGCAACAGCGCGATCCCGGTGAGCGACACCGACATCCCGAACAGGATCACGCCGAGGTAGCCGACCGCGATCGACCCGATGTCCTGAATGTGCGAGTGGTACTCGTCGGTCACGTGCGCGTACAGCAGGAGGGTGCCGACCGCGCTGAGCAGGAGACCGACTGCGTTCACTACCAGCCCGAGCTTCGCCATGTCACTCGTGTCGTCCACGCTCCAGGTAAAAGTGAGCGGTGGAGTGGAACGTCGCGGCCTCGCCGCCTCCGGAACGCCCTTGCCCCCGCCGCGATCAGTAGCGGACAGTATGAACCACCGCGAACTCGGCGATGTCGGCGAGGTCAGCGAGGTCGGCTACGGCGCCTGGCAGATCGGCGGCGACTGGGGCGACGTCACGGAGGACGAGGCGGTCGCGGCGGTCGAGGCCGCCCGCGATGCCGGGATCGACTTCTTCGACACCGCGGACGTGTACGGCGACGGCCGGTCGGAGCGGATCGTCGGCGAAGTCCTCGCGGACGATATCGCCGCGGGCGACGTGACCGTCGCGACGAAGGCCGGGCGTCGGCTCGACCCGCACGAGGCCGACGGCTACGCGGAGGCGAACCTCAGGCGGTTCGTCGACCGCTCGCGCGAGTACCTCGGGATGGACACGCTGGACCTGGTCCAACTCCACTGCCCGCCGACGGACGTCTACTACCGGCCGGAGACGTTCGACGCGCTGGCGACGCTCGAAGACGAGGGCCGGATCGCGAGCTACGGCGTCAGCGTCGAGCGCGTCGAGGAGGGGCTGAAGGCGATCGAGTACCCCGGCGTCGAGACGGTCCAGATCATCTTCAACCCCTTCCGCCAGCGCCCCGCCGAGCTGTTCCTCGACGAGGCCGCCGCGCGCGACGTGGGCGTGATCTGCCGGGTGCCGCTCGCGTCCGGACTGCTGACGGGCGCGCTCTCGCGCGACGCGGAGTTCCCCGAGGACGACCACCGCAACTTCAACCGCGAGGGCGAGGCGTTCGACGTGGGCGAGACCTTCGCGGGCGTCCCCTTCGAGGCGGGCCTCGACGCGGTCGACGAGCTCGACGAGCGCCTGCCGGACGACCGCCCGCTCCCCGAGTTCGCGCTGAGCTGGATCCTCGACCACGACGCCGTCTCGACGGTGATCCCGGGCTCGACGACGCCCGAGCACGTCCGCGCGAACGCGGCCGCGAGCGACGCCGAACCGCTCTCCGACGCCGAGCGCGAGGCCGCGAGCGAGGTGTACGACGCCCACGTCCGCGAGCACGTTCACCAGCGCTGGTAGGGGGCGGGCACGGCCGGCGCGCGGCGAGACGGGAGCGAACCATGCGCCGTCACCGCACTCACTCGGCGAGCGCGGCCGCCAGCTTCTCGATCGGGTGCGGCGGCGTCTCGGCGCCCTCGCGGTCGCCGAGCTGCGACCGGCAGGAGGCGCCGGGCGCCGTCACCGCGTCGCCGTCGCTGTCGTCGACCTGCCCGAAGAGGATCCGCCCGATCGCCTGCGAGAGGTCGTAGTGTTCGCTCTCGTAGCCGAACGAGCCCGCCATCCCGCAACAGGAGGAGTCGAGCGGGTCGACGCCGTAGCCGGCCCGCCGGAGCACGCCGACCGCGTGGTGGTCCTTGTTCGTCGCCTTCTGGTTACAGTGGCCGTGGTAGGTGAGCGTCTCCGCGGGCGCCTCGAACGACAGGCGCTCGTCGACTCGGCGGGCGTCGAGGTACTCGCAGACGCCCGCCGCGGCCGACGACACCGCCTCGACGGCCTCGCCGTCGAGGAGGTCCAGGTACTCGTCCTGAAACATCACCGCGTCGGAGGGCTCGACGAAGAGGACCGACTGCCCCTCCCGGACCCGGGGCGCGAGGGCGGAGACGTTCTCGGCCGCGCGCTCCCGGGCCGCATCGAGGAAGCCGGTCGAGAAGGCGGCGCGGCCGGAGGGCGCGAGGTCGTCGGGCACCTCGACGCGCACGTCCGCGGCCTCCAGCACGCGCACCGCCGCCTTCCCGGCAGCCGGGTAACTGTAGTTCGTGTAGGTGTCGGGGAACAGCGCGACCGTGTCGACCGCGTCGCGCTCGTCGACCGCGGGGCCGCCGCGGGCCGCGAACCACTCCTCGAAGCTCGTCGACCGGAACGTCGGCAGCGCGCGTTCGGGGGCGATCCCCGCGACGGCGTCCATCGCCGCCCTGGCCCCGGGGACCTTCGCCGCCGCGTTCGACAGGGGCGCGAGCCTGCTCCCGAGCGCCGAGAGCCGGTCGATGTCGCGGAAGAGGCGCTCGCGTATCCCCGCCCCCTCCCGCTCGTGGTGGTCGTGTTTCACCTCCGCCTTCAGCTTCGCGAGGTCGACACCGGTCGGACAGTCGCTCTGACAGCCCTTACAGCCGACACAGAGGTCCAGCACCTCCGCCTGGAACCGGTCGGAGTGGATCTCCTCGTCGTCGAGCTCGCCGCTTATCGCGGCCCGGAGCATGTTCGCCCGGCCGCGAGTCGTCTGAATCTCCTCGCCGGAGGCCCGGTAGGTCGGGCACATCGTCCCGGAGTCGGTCTCGCGACAGGTGCCGCAGCCGTTACACAGCTCGACGAGCTCCGAGAACCCGCCCTCGTCGGAGAAGTCCAGCGACGTCTGCGGCTCGATCGACCGGTACGTCGGCCCGTACCGGAGGTTCTCGCGCATGTCCGTGTCGGCGGCGGCCTCGGGGTAGCCGCGCTCCGCGGCGGTCTCGCCGTCGACGTAGACGACCTTCCCGGGGTTCATCCGCCACTCGGGGTCGAACGCGGACTTCAGCTCCTGGAACGCCGACCAGAGCTCGTCGCCGTACATCTTCGGGTTGAACTCGGTGCGCGCGAGTCCGTCGCCGTGCTCGCCGGAGAAGGCGCCGTGGTGCTCTAAGACGAGGTCGGTGACGTCGGCGGCGATGTCGTGCATCGTCTCGACGCCCTCGGACTCCTTCAGCGAGAGGATCGGCCGGATGTGAAGCGTCCCGACCCCGGCGTGCGCGAAGTAGGCGGCCGAGGTGCCGTGGTCGGCGAGCACCTCCTCGAAGGCGGCGACGTAGTCCGCCAGCTCCGCGGGCGGCACCGACGCGTCCTCGATGAACGGGTACGGCTTCGCGTCGCCGTCCATGCTCATCAGGAGCGGGATCGCCGCCTTCCGGAGGTTCCAGAGGTCCTCCTGCGTTCCCTCGTCGTACGCCTCGATCACGTCGAACGCGTCCCGGTCGCCGCCGCCGAGGAAGCGGTCGTTCGCGTCGGCGACCGCCGCCTCGAACCCGTCGACCAGCTCCGAGTCCCACTCCAGCATGAGCGCGGCCGCGGCCCGGTCGGGGATCGGCTCCGCGTACTCGGCGTACTCCGGCGAGCCCGCGGCCAGCTCGACGACCGCGTCGTCCATAAGTTCGACCGCGCTCACCGGGAGTTCGAGCGCCTCGGGGACCGCGCGCATCGCCGCGTCGAGCGAGTCGAAGGCGTACAGGGCCAGCGCGGTCTCCTCGGGGCGGGTGACGAGCGAGACCGTGGCCTCCACGACGACGCCGAGCGTCCCCTCGGCGCCGACGAACAGCTTCGAGAGGTTGATGACGCGCTCGCCGTCGTCGTTCTCGGAGATCACCTTGTGGAGGTTGTACCCGGAGACCGACCGCTTCAGCGTCGGGTAGCGCTCCTCGATCTCGTCGGCGTTCCCCTCGACGAGCGCGCGGACCGTCTCGTACAACGCGGCCTCGCGCTCGCCGCCCGCCTCGCCCGCGACGATCGCCTCGTACTCGGGGGAGTCGAGGACCACGTCGCGGGTGTGGATCAGCGTGCCGTCCGCCAGTATCACGCGCAGCTCCTCGGTGTAGGCGTCCGTGATCCCGTACCGCACGGAGTGCGCCCCGGTGGAGTTGTTGCCGATGCCGCCACCGACGGTCGCGCGCGCCGAGGACGCGGGGTCGGGCGCGAACTTCAGGCCGTCCTCGGCGAGCCGGTCGTCGAGGTCGTCCTGGACGACCCCGGGCTGGACCGTGGCGCGGCGCGCGTCGGGGTCGACCGACAGGATCGAGTCCATGTGGCGCGAGCAGTCGAGCACGACGCAGCCGGGGCCGACGGTCTGTCCCGCGAGCGACGACCCCGCGCCGCGCGGGAGGACCGGGACGCCGTGATCGGCCGCGACCCGCATCGCCGCCCGCACGTCGTCGACCCCGCGGGGGTACACCACGCCCGCCGGCCGGGCCTGGTAGACGCTCCCGTCCGTCGCGTACAGCACCTGCGCGTACTCGTCGAACTCGACGCCGCCCGCGACCGCGTCGCGCAGATCGGCCGCGAGCGACCGGTACGCCTCGACGTCCGGCCGGTCGTGGCCCAGCGCGGCGGCGGAGACGATCGACCTCTCCGGGTCAGGCTTGGAAGCCCCGGTCGCCGTCGACCCGTCGCGCGCGGACCCGTCCGGCGCGGTCCGCGTCCCCTCCGCGGCGACCCCCCCGTCCGACGCTACCCGCCGCGCTCGGTCGCCGTCGCCGCTGTCGCGCGATTCGTCCGGGCCGCCGTCACCGGCGAGACCTCCTCCGTCCATGGGGAGAGTGGGCGGGATGAGGGTGATAAATCCATCGTGAACGATAATTATATTCATTTAGGGCGGCCGCGAAGCGGGTCGCTTTTTCCGCGGGACCGCGACCGACCGACGGAGACGACCGTGGGACACGAACGCGGCGAGGACGCGAGCGGTCCGGACGCCGGCGGCCGCGAGGGCGACGTGCGCTCCGAAAGCGGGGACGGCGCGCGTTCCGATAGTGAAGGCGGCGCGCGTTCCGATAGTGGAGGCGACGCGCGTTCCGGCGGTGAAGGCGGCGCGATCCCGGACGACGAGCGCGAGGCGCTGGAGACGATCGCGCACGGCGCGGTGCTCACCTCGGGCGGGGTCGCCGGCCAGCGCGCGCTGATCGCGGCGACCGAGTTCGCGCTGACCCGCGGGCTCGGCCCGACCGCCTACGGCGTGTACGCGCTGGCGTGGCGGATCGCGCAGTTGCTCTCGCGGCTCGTGACGTTCGGCAGCGTCCCCGCGATCCAGCGGTACCTCCCGGAGTACGCGGCGGACGCGGATCGGCAGGGCGCGGTCGCCGGCCTCGCGTACGCGACGACGCTCGGGTTCGGGGCCGCGATCGCGGCCGGCGTCTGGCTCGCGGCGCCGGCGATAAACGCCCGCACCGTCACGGAGCCGGCGTTCGCGGGGACGATGCGGGCGTTCGGCGGACTCGTCGGCCTCCTCGGCGTCGTGATGGTCGCGTCCGCGCTCTTCCGCGCGGTCGGGTCGGCCCGGGGCGAGATCCTCTTCAACAAGCTGTTGCGCCCGGGCGTCAGGCTCGTCGGCGCCGTCGGGGCGCTGGCGCTGGGCTACTCCGTCGTCGGCGTCGCCGGAGCGATCGTGGCCGCGACCGCGCTGCTCGCGGCGGCCGCGGTCCCCCTCTCCGCGTCAGTTACGGGGGTTCGACCGACGCTCCGGGGCGCTCGCGCGGAGGCGCGCCGCTTCTACGACCACGCGGCCCCGGTCGCGATGAGCAGCCTCGGGAAGGTGTTCCAGAACCGCGTCGACGTGCTGCTCGTCGGGGCGCTGCTGACGGCGACCGCTGCCGGCGTCTACAACGTCGTCCTCGTGGTGATCGCGGTCGCGTGGATCCCGCTCCTCTCGTTCAACCAACTCCTCCCGCCGGTCACCTCGGAGCTGTACGCGAACGACCGGACGGCGACGCTCAACGCGGTGTACGGCTCCGTCACGCGACAGATCGTCACCGCGGTCGTCCCGATCCTCGCCGTGCTGGCGGTGTACGGCCGCGAGATCCTGGCGCTGTTCGGCGAGGCGTACGTCGACGGCTACCTCCCCCTCGTCGTCTACCTCGGCGGCGTCTTCGTCGGGAGCGCGGTCGGGGCGACCGGCTGGCTGCTGATGATGACCGACCACCAGTACGCGCGGATGGCGCTCGACTGGCTGCTCGCGGGCCTCAACGTGGGGCTCACGTACGCGTTCGTCGTCCGGTACGGGCTCGTCGGCGCCGCACTCGGCACGTCGCTCGCCATCGCGGTACAGAACGGCATTCAGGTCGTCCTCCTCCGTCACTTCGAGGGGTTGTGGCCATTCGACCGGACGTTCCTCACCCCGCTCGCGGCGGGCGGCGTCGCCGTCGCCGCGATGTACGCGGTCCGAACGCTCCTGACCGGTCTCCCCGCGGTGCTCGCGGGGAGCGCGGTCGGGCTCGCGGCGTACGCGGCCTCGCTCCGACTCATCGGCGTGGACCCGCGCGACCGGTTCGTCGCGCGGCGGCTGGCGCGACGGTACCGGACCGCGCTCGCGGAGCGGGTCGAGCGGTAAATCTCTCGCAGGCGGATCGCGACGATTTATGAGCGGACGGCGACGTACTGACGGTATGCAAACGATCGACCGCGAGTCGGTGGGATCAGCTCGCGTCGCGATCGTCGGCGGGATCCACGGCGACGAGCCCGCCGGCGTGCGGATCGTGGAGCGGCTCGCGGACGAACTCGACCCGCTCGACTCGGCCGACCGAGGCGAGAGCGACGGCGATACGGGCTCCGAGGGGCTCGTCCGGCTCATCCTCGCCAACGAGCCGGCCATCGAGGCCGAGACGCGCTACACGGACGCGGACCTGAACCGGGCGTTCCCGGGCGACGCCGACAGCGACGAGTACGAGCGGGCGCTCGCGCCGCGGCTCACCGCCGAACTACAGGGGTTCGACGCCGTCCTCGCGCTCCACACCTCCCACAGCGCGCCGCCGCCGTTCGCCATCTTCAGCGACCTCACGGAGTCGGTCCGCCGCACCGTCACCGGGCTCCCGGTCGACCACGCCGTCGACGCGAGCGGCCTGCGGTCGACGACGCTCGACTCCACGATCCCGCACACCGTCTCCATCGAGGTGGGACGACAGGGCAGCGAGGAGGCGGCCGAGTTCGGCTACGAGGCGTGTCTCGCGTTCCTGCGGGTCCACGGCGCGATCGCGGACGAGCCGCCGACGTTCTCGGAGACGACTGTGGTGAAGGGCAGCGAGGAGGTGCCGAAGGGGGGCGGAGAGCCGCACGTCCACTTCGCCAACTTCGAGGCGATACCGGAGGGCGCGGTGTTCGCCGAGGACGACGTGCACACCCACCGCGTCGATGAACCGGGCGTGGTCCCGATCCTCGCGAGCGAGAACGGGTACGACGACATCTTCGGCATGTACGGGCGGGTTACCGGCGTGCTGAAACCGCCGGGAGAGGGGGATCCGCGGGTGTACCCGCGCGACGGGGCCGAAGACTGAGACGAGCGTCGCGACTCTGACGCGGGCGGCGACGACTGCGAGAACGGACCGGTCGGAGCGTTCGAACTGACTACGTCTCGGCGCGGAACGTCACTTCGCGGTCGGCGTGATGTCGCCGACGGCGTCCATCACCTGGACCGCCGCGCTGGCGGCGAGGCCGCGGGCGACCTCGTCGGTGTCGGACTCGGCGATGCCGGCGTCCAAGTCCTCCGGGTCGGGGGTGAAGCCGGCCGAAACCGGGTGGCCGGCCGGGGGGTTCACCGCGACGGTCGCCTGCGGGCCCTCGGCGCCGACGGAGAGTTCGGAGCCGACGGCGTAGCTGTCGGGGAGATACGATTCGGTGCGCGATACGATCCCGGCGACCGCGCGCCGGAGCTGTCGTTCCTGGTCCGGAGAGAGGTCGACGGCGGCGGGCGAGCCCGCGTCCGTCACACCCGGTGCCCCGGCGTACGGGTTGTTGCCGTTCATTCGAAGCTACGTCCTGTACGCGGAGCCGAGTCAAAAAGGCGTCGGCGGCGGCGACCGGAGCCGCACGAGACCCTCACAGGATCGGCTCGGACTCCCCGTACGCGGCGATCACGACCGCCGTCGCGTACCGATCCGGCTCGGCGGCGACCCTCTCGACGCGCGTCTCGCGGGCCGGGAGCTCCCAGTCGCGAAGGTCGGCGCCGGCGTCGAGGCCGGCCTCGATCCGCTCGCGGACTCCCTCGGGGTCCTCGCCGGTGACCTCGTAGAAGAGCCCCGGCCCCGGGCCGGTCGCCCAGCCGAGCCCCGCGACCGCGTCGGGGTGTCGGCGGGGCGCGCGCTTCGACTCGGCGCCCTCGGCCCCCGAGCGCCCGCCCTCGCGGAAGTCGACCTCGTCGCCCGGCCCGATCGTCCGGCGCGCCTCGACGACGGTGAGCCGGTTGCCGGCGGGGCCCAGGTCCGGGACCTCCGACACCGCCTCGACGGTGGCCTCGGCGGGGACGACGGAGGAGACCGCGACGAGGTTGTAGTTGTGGAGGTTCGCGTCCGCGAGCGCGGCGTCGTACGAGGCCATCGCCGTGTCGGCGACCCCGACGCCGCCGGCGACGTGGATGGTGTTCATCGACGCGGGATCGGCGGCGAGCGCGGTAAGGGGTTACGAACCCGACCGCCGGCGCGGATAGCATAAACTGTACGTAAAAATGCGGTGACGCGTGCCGATGAGCGCCCGGAGGGCGCGAATCGCACGCGCGAGGTCGTCGGGCGAAGCCCGACTGGCAGAGGCGCGTCGCGCCTCGCTGTCACCGAACTGCGTCCGGTTTCAAGCGAGAGCGAAGCTCTCGCCCTGTCGCCGGCGCTACGCGCCGGCTGCCAGAGGGACCTTCGGTCCCTCGCTGGACGCGGCGACCGAAGCGAGGGAGCCGCGAGGCTGGGGAGGCGTGAGGTGCGGTCGCCGTGCGGGGCGAGACGGGACGCAAAGGGGCAGCCGCGAGGACGGTGTCCGCCGGTGAGTCGCCATCAGCCACGTATAAACGATCGACTGGGGCTTTGGCGGTGTCCGTAGCCGATCCGCCAGTATCTATTTATAAATAAACGACCGATTCGCCCCGATCGACTCACGCCAGATCTCGATAGTCTCGGTCCTCGTCGGCGTGCGCGCGGACCCACAACTGGCCGGTCCGCGAGAGGCTCGTCCGGTGGGACTTCCCGTGCTCCTCGCGCTCGATGTACCCCTTGCCGCCGGGCCCGAGCCGGTCGACGTTATAGATGACCTTCGAGCGGAACGAGTCCGTGTACTCCTCGTTGAGCTCGGCCGCGAGCGTCTCCGCCAGCTCCGAGACGGACTCGAACTCGCCGTGTTCGCCGAGCGTGAACAGCACCAGCTCCTCGAACGGCTTGACGTTCTGGAAGGAGGCGACCGGGAGTTCGATCACGTGGCTGTCGCCGATTTTCTTCGCGCCGATGGTGGTGCCGCGCTCGTCGAACTCCGCGAGCAGGTCCGTGGTGCTCGCCAGCCGGTCCGCGACGCGGTCGGGGTCGACGCTCGCGTCGGTGACCGCCTCGTCCGTCCCCTCGTCGAGGTCGCGCAGGAGGTCCCGCGTGGCGCGCAGCTCCTCCGCGAGCTCTGTCTCCAGGTACTTCTCCGGGGCCGTGTAGTAGGTGTGGATGCGGTCGCGGTCCGCCTGCCGTTCGACCATGATCGAGTGGGCCGCGGTCGCGAACGCGAAGGAGACGGGCCGGGGCATCGAACAGAGGTTCACCCACACCTCGCGCTCGTCCGCCGGCGCGTCGCCATCGGGTGTCACCTCGGCGTCGTCGACTCCGTCGTCCCGGTCGAGTTCGGCGTTAATGAGGTCGAACGCACGCTCGAAGGCGGCGTCGTAGTCGTACACGTCGTCCAACTGCTCGCGCACGGTCTCCGCGCCGAGGAGATTCTGAAAGTCTTGCTCCAGCTTGCGCGCGATGTTCCGCGAGTACTCGACGTTGGCCTCGCTGCCGACCGTCCCCTCCAGCAGGATCACCCGGTCCACGTCGAACTGGTCCCGGATGAGCGGGGCGATCATCCGGTCGTAGTCGAACCCGACCGGAACGATGTGCGTCTGCATACGCGGCGTAGTTGGCGCGACCGCGGTAAAAAGGGCCGCGCACCGTCGCGACGGATCACGACCCGTGCCGACCGCGAAACCGGCCGCCGATGCCACGGCCCCCGACGAAGCGCCTGCCGGCAAACGTGCGGCCGAGTACCAAAATTAAAGTCACTGTCGTTACGATGACCTGTCAACATACCGATGGCGAGCCGGTGTACGTTTCGACTCGACCCTCAGGCGGCCGGCGTGGCAGCGGACGCAGCCGCGGAGATAGACGAGGAGTGGCGCTGTCCGCACGACGCGCACCCGGAGGCCGACCGCTGCGTGTTCCACCTGTCGAGCGACGCCCGCGACGGTCTCGGCGTCGACGCAGACGCCGTCGCCGAGCGCCTCCGTACGGTCGCCGGCGAACGCGGCAAAGACGCGAAATGCCTGCTCGGCGCCAGTCTCGACGACCTCTCGATCCGCCACGAGATCGTCGAGGCCGCCGACAAACATCCCCTCGATCTCAGGGGTGCGACGGTGACCGGCACCCTCGACCTATCGGAGTCGGAGTTCGAGGGGCGGATCGACCTCTCGGGCGCGGAGATCGGGGCGATCGACTGGACGGAGTCGGAGTTCGACGCGTCGGTCGACCTCTCCGGCGCCGTCGTCCGCGGCGAGACGGCCCTCACCGGCGCCGTCTTCGAGGGCGACGTCGATCTCGCCGGCACCGCGTTCGAGGGCCCCGTCGACGTCCGGGAGGCGCGGTTCAACGGCGACACCACGCTGCGCGGGGCGCGGTTCCGCGACGCGGCGACGTTCGACGGCGCCGAGTTCCGCGGCGACGCGAACCTCTTGGACGACGACGCGTGCTTCGAAGACGCACGCTTCGACGCCCCCGTCTCGTTCACGGAGGCCGCCTTCCGGTACGCGGACTTCGTCGGCTGCGAGTTCCGCGACGACGCGGCGTTCGACCGGGCGACGTTCGGCGGCGACGCCGAGTTCGCGGACGCGACGTTCGCGGCGACGGTGACGTTCGCGTCCGCAGCCTTCGACCGGGACGCCGCCTTCGACCGGGCGGCGTTCGGCGGCCGCGCCGACTTCGCGGAGGCCCGGTTCGACGGCGACACCGCGTTCTCGGGGGCGCTGTTCGAGGCGCCGGCGACGTTCGCGGGCGCGGAGTTCCGCGGCCGGGACAACCTCGAAGACGACGACCTCTCGTTCGCGGACGCGACGTTCGAGGCGGATGCGACGTTCCGGCGCGCGGTCGTCGGCTTCGCCGACTTCGCGCGGCTGACGGCGGCCGCCGACCTCGTCTTCGACGAGGCGCGTTTCATCGAGGAGGCCGGCTTCGAGGACGCGACGCTGGCGTCGCTCTCCTGTGACGAGGCGCGGTTCAGAAGCGACGCGAGCTTCGCGGGCGTCGCGGTCGACGGGGAGGCGACGTTCCGCGGCGCGGAGTTCGAGGGGGGCGACAACGTCGACGACGACGACCTCTCGTTCGCGGACGCGGTGTTCGGCGGCGAGGTCGACTTTCTCAGCGCCCGGTTCGGATACAGCGACTTCTCCGGCGCAGCGTTCGGCGGGAAGGCGGTCTTCGACGAGTCGCGCTTCGACGACGACCTCGCGTTCACCGACGCCACCTTCGACGAACGAGCGAGCTTCGACGAGTGCCGGTTCGACGACGACGCCGCCTTCGAGCGGGCGACGTTCGCCGGCGTGGCCAGCTTTCGCGGCGCGGAGTTCGACGGCGGCGACAACGTCCGCGACGACGACGTGACGTTCGCCGACGCCGCCTTCGCCGACGAGGCCGACTTCTACTGCGCGGAGTTCGAGTACGCCAACTTCGAGGGTGCGGCGTTCGAGCGGCCCGCGACCTTCGAGGCGACCCACTTTGCCGGCGAGGGCGACTTCCGCGACGCGGCGTTCCGCGGCGAGGCGACGTTCGCCGAGGCGCGGTTCGACGACGACGCGACGTTCGAGGACGCGGCGTTCCGCGACGCCGCCTCGTTCCTCGGCGTCGAGTTCGTCGGCGACTACCACGAGGACGACGACGCCGCGTTCTCGCGCGCCGTCTTCGACGGCGAGGCCGACTTCCGCGAGATCGAGTTCGGCCAGACCGGCTTCGACGACGCACGCTTCCGGGGACCGGTGTCGTTCCAGGAGTCGCTGTTCGGCCGCGCTCGCTTCGAAGACGCGGTCTGTACGGAGTCGGTCGACCTGTCGTTCACCCGCTTCACCGAGCCGGTCTCGTTCGACGGCATCGCGTTCGAGTCCGGCGTTACCGCCGACGAGGCGCGGTTCGAGAGCGACGCAAGCTTCGCCGAGTCGGCGTTCGAGGAGGGAGCGACGTTTCGCGGCGTCGAGTTCCAGGGGGGCGCCCACACGGTCACCGACGCCAACTTCGAGGCCGCGACGTTCGCGGACAGCGCCGACTTCAAGCTCGCCGAGTTCCGCGTCGCGGACTTCTCCGGCGCGGAGTTCGAGGGGACGGCGCTGTTCGAGCGCACCGTCTTCGAGGACGACGGCACCTTCCGGAACGCTGAGTTCGGCGCCTCGGCCGTCTTCTCGCGCTCCCGGTTCCTCGAGGAGTCCGACTTCTCCAGCTGCCGCTTCGGCGGCGAGGCGCACTTCGACGAGCTCCGCTTCGAGAAGGACAGCACGTTCGCCGACGCCGAGTTCGGCGGCGACGCGACGTTCCGGTCGGCGGAGTTCGAGGGGAGCGCGAACATGCACAACGACGACGCCAGCTTCGAGGCGGCGACGTTCCGAGGGAAGGCGGACTTCGACAAGGCGTCGTTCCTCTACGCGAACTTCACGCACACGACGTTCGCCCGCGACGCCGCGTTCACCGAGGCGGAGTTCGAACACTCGGTCGCCTTCCGCCCGCGGCCCGCCGAGTCCGAGACTCTCGTCGACCTGAGCGACGCGGTCGTCCGCGGCGGGACGCTCGGTCAACCGGAGCAAGGCGACGCCTTCTACGACTGTACCCACGCGGAGGTCCGGGAGGTCACGCTCGACGACGAACACTGTGCCCACGGCCTGTTCAACCACTTCCGGTTCTGTAACACCGACTTCCACGGCTTCGACTTCACCGCCCACAAGACTTACCTCGCGCGCAACAACTGGGAGATCCATACCTTCGCCGCCACCGAGGCGGCCGACCGGTCGGGGTCCGAAACGGATTTCACGCCCGCCAGGCTGGAGAACACGTACCTGAAGGCGAAGAACTGCGCGAGCGACTTCGGCGACCGCAAGGCGGCGGCCGAGTTCTTCATCAAAGAGATGGTGTACCGCCGGCGGAAGAACTGGCGCGCCGCCTTCACCCGCGAGGAGGCGGTGTCGCCGGTCAACCGCACGAAGGCGCTCGGCAAGTGGATCGGGAACAAGGTGCTCCACCAGACGTGCGGGTACGGCGAGCGGCTCTGGCGGGTCGTGTACGTCTCCGCGGTGACGGTGTTCATCTGGGGCGTGTTGTACACCACGACGACGCAGGGCACGACCGGCAGCAGCGGGCTCACGACGCAGGGGATCGGCGGCCTCTCGAACCTCTTCTCGCCGGAGGGAGCGGTCGTCCTCGGGAAGAACATGTACTTCAGTATGGTGACGTTCACCACGCTCGGCTACGGGGACATCCAGCCGGTCGGGTCGACGGCGCGCGCGCTCGCCGGACTCGAGGCGTTCCTCGGCGCGCTCTTGGTCGCGCTCGTCGTCTTCGTGCTGGGCCGCCGGGTCGCGTGGTGATCCGCGCGCGGCGTCGAATCGACTCAGTCTCGCGGCCGCAACGGCGGCAACAGGGGCAACGGCCGCAACTACCCCCGCTCCCCCTCCGCGAGCAGTAGGATTATCTCGGTCAGTGCCGTAGGTTACCACGGTATGTCACAGCAAGGCGTTCAAGAGGAGCTGTACGTCGACCAGTACACGCTCGGCCTCGTCGGACCCGACCAAGAGTGGGCGGGCACGGTCGCGGACGGCGGCACGGTGACGACGTACACCCCGCCGGGCTGTTGGGGGCCGATGGTGACGCCCTCGTTCCGGGGCGGCCACGAGGTGACGCGACCGATCCGGGTCGAGGGCGCCGAGGTGGGCGACGCCGTCGCGATCCACATCCGCGACGTGGAGGTGACGAGCATGGCGACCAGCACGGGGTCGATGGCGGAGCGCGAGGGGGCGTTCGGCGACGACCCCTTCGTCGACCACCGCTGTCCGGAGTGCGGCACCACGTGGCCCGACTCCGTCGTCGAGGGCACCGGCGAGGACGCGATCCGCTGTGCGGAGTGCGGCGCGAACGCCTCCTCGTTCGGCTTCGAGTACGGCTACACCGTCGCGTTCGACCACGAGAACGCCGTGGGAATCACGCTCGACGAGGACGGCGCTCACGAGCTCGCGCTCGACGCCGACGAGGTGATGGACATCCCCGAGAACGCCCGCCAGCACCCGATCCTGCTGTACGAGCCCGACGGGATGCCCGGCACGCTCGGCCGGCTCCGTCCGTTCATCGGGAACATCGGCACCACGCCGCCGGTCACCATGCCGGACTCGCACAACGCGGGCGACTTCGGGCAGAACCTCATCGGCGCCGACCACGACTACGGCGTCGAGACGGAGGAAGGCTTGGAGCAGCGGACCGACGGCCACATGGACGTGCCGGAGGTCCGCGCGGGCGCGACGCTGATCTGCCCGGTCGTCGTCGACGGCGGCGGGATCTACGTCGGCGACCTCCACGCGAACCAGGGCGACGGCGAGCTCTCCCTCCACACCACCGACGTGAGCGGCACGGTCACGATGGACGTGGAAGTGATCGAGGACGTCGACCTCGACGGCCCCGTCCTCCTCCCGAACGAGGAGGACCTCCCGTTCATCAGCGCGCCGTACAGCGACGAGGAGGTCGCGGCGGGCGACGACCTCGGCGCCGAGCACGGCGTCGACGTCGACACCGACGCCGCGCCGATCCAAGTGATCGGCTCCGGCGCGACCGTCAACGACGCCACCCAGAACGCCTTCGACCGCGCCGGCACCCTGCTCGGCATGAGCGAGGGCGAGGTCCGCGGCCGGTGTACGTTCACCGGCGGCGTCCAGATCGGGCGGCTCCCCGGCGTCGTTCAGCTGGATATGTTGGTTCCGTCCGACGCGCTGGCGGAGTCGGGACTCGACGACGTGACGCGCGAACAGTACGACGTATAAATCGTCACTGGCGGACCGACATCTGTAAATGTCCTATTTCTGACGAATAATTCATAAATGATTGTTTGCGGATCGGCGACGGATACCGCCAAAGCCCCAGCCGTGAGGGCGGCGTACACTCGTTGCGCTCCTCGCTCGTTCGCTCCGCTCACTCGCTGTGGTGCTTACGTCGCCTGCGCCGCCCTCACAGCTGCCCCTTTGAATCCCGCCCAGCACCGCAACCGCACCTCACGCCTCCCCAGCCTCGCCGCTCGCTTGGGGCTCCCTCCGGTCGCCCACGTCGCTCGCGGCGTCCCTCGCGCGTGCTCCTCGCGCCCTATCGGGCACTCGGAGGCACGCGCCACCGCAGTAGCGTCCCAGTCCCGTGTCGAACAGCGTTCACCGCGGCGACCGCCGTCGACCGTCGCCCGCCCGCGACGGCCCCGCGGGAATCCGCCGCGTCGGGCCCTGCGACTCGGCCATCTCCCGCAGGCGCTCGACGCGCTCGTCGGTCGAGGGGTGCGTCGACAGCCAGCGCTCGGCGGGCTCGTCGGTCCGCCTGTGGGTCGAAAACGGCGCGAACGGCCACGTCGGCTCGGTCGCGCGCTCGATCCGACGGAGCGCCCGCGCGAGCGCCATCGGGTCGCCGGTCACCTCGGCCGCGCGGTCGTCGGCCGCGAACTCGCGCCTGCGCGACCGCGAGCGGGCGACGAGCGTCGCGAGGACGAACCCGCCGAACAGCGCGCCGGCGAGCCCGCGGTGGAGCCGCGCGAACGGGCCGGACCGGTCGCCCGGTCGCCCGCGGACCCACGCCGAGGCGGCGGCGAGCCCCGACAGCGCGAGCAGCGCCGGCAGCGCGACCACGGTGGCGACTCCGACGAGGGCGCGGCCGACCCCGTCGGCCATCGCTATCGCGAACCCGTCGTTCCCCTCTAAGTGCGCCAGCTCGTGCGCGAGGATCGCCTCGATTTCTCGGGGGGAGAGCAGCCGGAACAGCGAGCGGTCGATCACCAAGGCGCCGCCGTCGCTCCCGCCCCCGACCGCGAAGGCGTTGGGCGCGCGGGCGTCGGTGACGTACAGGGTCGGGCGCGCGACGTCCATCCGCGCTGCGAGCGAATCGATCCGGCGATGGAGGTCCGGCGCCCGCTTTCGCGGGACGTGGTCGCCCTCCAGGTTCGCGAGGATCTGCGCGGTGCCGAGCCGGTAGCTGAGGTACGCCGACCCGAGCGCGCCGGCGGCCAGCAGCGCGAGGAGGACCGGGAGGTCGGGGCGGGCGGCCCAGACCGCGCGCAGCAGGTCGGCGACGAACAGCGCCGCGGTCAGGTAGACGGCGAGCAGGGCGACGCCGACGACCGCCGCGGCCACGCGGAACGCGAGCCGAGACATGCTCGGAACTACGCGACGACCGGGCAAACGCGTTGCGACCGGCGCGTTCGCGGCGGTCGGATGCGTTGCGGTCGGTTGGTTCCGACCCGACTCTCGTCGCTCGGGCTCCCCCACGCGACCCGCCGGAAGGAAAAGCGGTAATTCCCCGGCCCCGAAACCGACCTATCATGGACGCACGCGTCCGCGAACACGCGGAGATCATCGCCGACCACGCCACCGGCATCGAGTCGGGCGACGACGTGGTCATCCAGATGCCCAAGGAGGCCGAGGACCTCGCCGTCGCGCTCCACGAGGTCTGCGGCGACCGCGGGGCCAACCCCGTCTACCTCAACTACTCGAAGCGCGCCCAGCGTGCGTTCAAGCGCTCCTCCGAGGAGTTCTCCGAGCCGAGCCACCGGCGCGCGCTCTACGAGAAGGCCGACGTCTTCGTCATCGCGCGCGGCGGCGCGAACGCCACCGAGGACGCCGACGTCGACCCGGAGACCAACGCCGCGTACAACCGCGCGATGGAGGAGGTCAAGCGCACGCGGCTCTCGAAGACCTGGTGCCTCACGCAGTACCCGACCGCGAGCCACGCCCAGCTCGCCGGGATGAGCACCGAGGCGTACGAGAACTTCGTGTGGGACGCCGTCTCGCTGGACTGGGACGAACAGCGCGAGTTCCAGTCGAACATGGTCGAGATCCTGGACGACGCGGACGAGGTCACGATTAAGTCGGGCGAGGAGACCGACCTCACGCTCGACGTGTCGGGCAACTCCACGCTCAACGACTACGGCGAGGCGAACCTCCCCGGCGGCGAGGTGTTCACCGCGCCGACGCGCGACGGCGTCGACGGCGAGGTCCACTTCGACCTGCCCCTCTACCGCTACGGCCGCGAGATCGACGGGGTCCGGCTCCGGTTCGAGGACGGCGAAGTGGTCTCCCACTCCGCCGAGCGCAACGAGGACCTCCTCTCCGGCATCCTCGACACCGACGAGGGCTCGCGGCGCCTCGGCGAGCTCGGCATCGGGATGAACCGCCAGATCGACCGGTTCACCTACAACATGCTGTTCGACGAGAAGATGGGCGACACGGTCCACATGGCGGTCGGCTCCGCGTACCCCGAGACGGTGGGGGGAGACAACGAGGTCAACGGGTCCGCCGAGCACGTCGACATGATCGTCGACATGAGCGAGGACTCCGTCATCGAGGTCGACGGCGAGGTCGTCCAGCGGAACGGCACGTTCGTCTTCGAGGACGGGTTCTAAGTCGGTTTCCGGTCGGCGACCGTTCGGTCTACTCTGTCTCGGCCGCGTCGCGCTCCGCGCTCCGACGGACGAACGCCCCGTACGCGACGACGAGGACGGCAATCAGTCCGACCGTGCCGACCGCGGCGACGCCGGGGTAGTCCGCGAGCGGCGCGATCTCCCCCGCCGGCGGGGCGACGACGTCGACGACGCCGGTGCCGATCGACAGCGCCAGCACCGCGAGCCACATCGTCCCCACCGCGTAGCCGAGTTCGACGAGCCGGTCGGTGCGCGCCGCGTGCGCGACGACCGCGCCGCCGCCGAGGACCGGGACCGCGACGAGCGGGCTCGTCGGGTCCGGGAGGAGGACGCTCCCGCCGAGCGCGATCGCCGTCCAGTACACGGCGACGGCGACGACCGTACGGAGCGAGTCGGGGAGTGGCACGGGGTGAACGTTCGGTCGGGCGGCACAAAACGATCGGGGGAGCGGAGGACCGCCTGCGTCGGTCTTTAAGTTTCGAGGCGGCGTACGACGATGTATGCCCGAAGAAGTCCTGTTCGAGTCGGAGAGCCGCCGGAGCCGCGAGGAGATCGCCGCGTACCTGCGGACGGTCGCGGACTCGCTCGACGCCGGGAACGCTATCACCCTCAAACGCGGCGACGAGTCGACGACGCTCGACCCGCCCGCGCGACCGACCTTCGAGGTGAAGGCGGAGCGCGAGGGGCCCGCGGACGGGCCGGGTGAACTGAGCGTCGAGTTCGAACTGGAGTGGGACGAGGACGGCGGCGGGGAGGCCGCCGACGGCGAGCTGGAGATCGAGTAGTCGGGGAGGACGTTCCGTCTACGGCACTTCGCCCGGGACCTCGACGAACGCGTCCCGCGCCGAGAGGTGATCGAGCGTGTCGTCGACTTCGAGCCGGACGGACTCCATCCGCTCGACGAGTTCCTCGTACTCCTCGGTGCCGGTCGTGCCCGTGGCCTCCAGCGCCGCCTTCTTCGAGGCGAGCGCGAAGAACTCCTGGCTCCGCTCGTCGAACGCGGCGCGGTGGAGGAGCACCTCGACGAGGGTGAGCAGGTCCTCCTTGGTGACCGGCTTCGTCTTGTAGTCGTCGAACGGCATCTCGACGATGTCGACGTCGGGCTCGACCGCGGTCAGCATCGCCACGCGGGCGTCGTACCCGTCTCCGCGGATCGCGTTCAGCACCTCGTGGCCCGACATGTCGGGCATCCGGCGGTCTAAGAGGACGACGTCGACCGCGTCGTCCATCGCGTCGAGCGCCTCCTCGCCGCCGGTGGCGATCCGAACGTCGTAGGCCGAGTCGAGATACACCCGGTACAGCTCCGCGAGGTCCGGCTCGTCGTCGACCGCGAGGACGGTCGCCTCCGGAGTTCCGGTCATCGGCGGAGCCCTCCCGTCCGGATCTCGCGGCCCGCGAGCGCCGGACCCGCGCGTCCGTCCGCCGTTCGTGCGTTCATACGAACGGATTCGTATTACCCGCGTTAAAACGTTGACCTCTGGTTATCGATCCTGATACCGGCCGTTCGGGCCGCGAGCGCCGGTCCGGGTTTCGGGGTGAGACGGTCCCGCGTCCGCGCCGCTGATCCAACGTTCTCTCCGTGACCCAAAGGCACATTTACGCCCGGATCCTACTCCGCACAACGAATGTCTCACAGCCCCTCACTGCCCGACCGCCCGCGGTTGGAGCTCGACCCCGAGATGAGCGACGCGGAGCGGCTGGAGGCGATCCGCCAGCACTACCGGCGGATCGTTCAGGTGAACGAGGAACTGGAAACGCGGCTCGCGGACGCCGAGGGGCGCCGCGGTGAGCTGAAAGACGACGTCGAGCAGCTGAAACGCGAGAACGAGGTGCTGAAGACCTCCTCGCTGTACATCGCGTCGGTGGAGGAGATCACCGACGACGGCGTCGTCATCAAACAGCACGGCAACAACCAAGAGGTGCTCACGCAGGCCGCCTCGCGGCTCGACGAGGACCTCCGCCCCGGCGACCGCGTCGCGATCAACGACTCCTTCGCGGTCCAGCAGGTGCTCGACGACGAGACCGACTCCCGGGCGCAGGCGATGGAGGTCACCGAGTCGCCCGACGTCGAGTACGCCGACATCGGCGGCATCGACGACCAGATCCGAGAGGTCCGCGAGGCCGTCGAGGACCCGCTCGAGAACCCCGAGCAGTTCGAGACGGTCGGCGTCGAGCCGCCGAGCGGCGTGCTGCTCCACGGCCCGCCGGGCACCGGAAAGACGATGCTCGCGAAGGCCGTCGCAAACGAGTCGGACGCGACGTTCATCAAGATGGCCGGCTCCGAGCTCGTCCGGAAGTTCATCGGCGAGGGCGCGCGGCTCGTCCGCGACCTGTTCGAGCTCGCCGCCGAGCGCGAGCCAGCCGTCATCTTCATCGACGAGATCGACGCCGTCGCCTCGAAGCGGACGGACTCGAAGACCTCGGGCGACGCCGAGGTCCAGCGGACGATGATGCAGCTGCTCTCCGAGATGGACGGCTTCNCTCGAAGCGGACGGACTCGAAGACCTCGGGCGACGCCGAGGTCCAGCGGACGATGATGCAGCTGCTCTCCGAGATGGACGGCTTCGACGACCGCGGCGAGGTCCGGATCATGGCCGCGACCAACCGCTTCGACATGCTCGACGAGGCAATCTTACGCCCCGGTCGGTTCGACCGCCTCATCGAGGTGCCCGAGCCCGGTCCGGAGGGCCGCGAGCGCATCCTGGAGATCCACACCGAGGAGATGAACGTCGCCGACGGCGTCGACCTCGGCGCCGTCGCCCGCGACCTCGACGGGTACAGCGGCGCGGACATCGCCTCGCTGGCGACCGAGGCCGGGATGTTCGCCATCCGCGACGGCCGCACCGAGGTCTCGCAGGCGGACTTCGAGCAGGCCCGCGACAAGCTTCAGGACGCGGACAAAGAGGACGAGCGGGTCATCAACTACCAGTACTGAGGCGACGGCGACGGCGGGGTCGGCGGCCGGCCGTTTCGAGGCGGTGCCGGGTCGGTGATGTCACGCGGGAATTCAGCGGCTCGTTTATGAGTAATTCACAACGGAACGGTGGTGGCCGCTCGGCGGCGCGCGCCGCCGCAGTTGTTTATAAGTGAACGGCGCGCGCTCGGCTCTGGTTATAAGCGGACGTTCGCGATCGGCGTCGTCTGTCCGACTCGATCGGTGTCGCGACCCGCCCGTTTATCAGGGTGGAACCGGGAGCGTTAGGGGATGAGCTCGGGGGGCAGTTCCGGCGCGGGCGGATCGAACGGCGGCGGGAACGGCGACGGCGGGGGCGGCGCGAACGAGTTCGACTTCGCGGCGCCCGCCACCGACCAGTCGTTCGAGAACGCGCTCGCGAAGGCCCGCGACGGCGCCCGGCTGACGGTCGACGACGCGACCGAACTGCTCGCCACCGGCACGGCGTCGGCGGGGATCGACCCCGTCCGCAAGGAGGCGGTGCTGGAGGCGGCCGACCGGCGCCGCCGCGAGGCGGTGGGCGACGAGGTCACCTTCGTCGCCAACCTCAACAACAACGTCACCACGGCCTGCAACACGGGCTGCCTGTTCTGTAACTTCAAGGACTCCGCGCACGCGTTCGAGGCGGACAGCGACGTCGAGCACGCGGGGTTCACCAAGACGCCGACGGAGTCGCGCGAGGTCGTCGAGGACGCCCTCGACATGGGAATTTACGAGGTGTGCTCCGTCTCGGGACTCCACCCGGCGTTCGCGCTGAACGCGGAGCACCACGAGATACTCGCCGCGTACGACGACCCCGCGAGCGAGGTCAACTACAAGCCCCCCGAGGAGTACGCGACCGATCCGGGCACCTACGTCGAGCAGATGCGAGCGATGTCGGTCGGCGGCGTCCACCTCCACTCGATGACCCCCGAAGAGGCGTACCACGCCTCGCGAGGCACCGACTGGGAGTACGAGGCCGTCTACCGGGAGCTTGCCGAGGCCGGGCTCGACTCCGCGCCGGGCACCGCCGCCGAGATCCTCGTCGACGAGGTCCGCGACGTGATCTGCCCGGGGAAGATCCGCACCGACGACTGGGTGGCGGCGATGGAGGGCGCGGCCGCCGCCGGCCTCGACGTCACCTCGACGATGATGTACGGTCACGTCGAGACGGTGGCGCACCGCGCACAGCATCTGAAGGTGATCCGCGACCTCCAGGACCGGACGGGCGCGATCACGGAGTTCGTGCCGCTCTCCTTCATCCACCAGAACACCCCCCTCTACCGCCGCGGCGTCGTCGACTCCGGCCCCTCGCGCGCCGAGGACGAGCTCGTGGTCGCGGTCGCGCGCCTCTTCTTGGACAACGTCGACCACGTCCAGGCCTCGTGGGTGAAGTCGGGCGACGCCCACGGGCTCAAGCTGCTCAACTGCGGCGCCGACGACTTCATGGGCACCATCCTCTCCGAGGAGATCACCAGCCGCGCGGGCGGCGAGTACGGCGAGTACCGCTCGTTCGACGACTACGTCGAGATGATAACGGCGATCGGTCGGACGCCGGTCGAGCGCTCGACCGACTACCGCACGCGGCGCCGGATCGACCCCGACGACGGCCCGCACGGCCCGCGGCTCGGCCCGCGCGCCGACGGGACGCCGATGCTTCCGGATCGGTCGTCCGGCGGCGAGGGAGCCGCCGGCGACGCTGCCGGGACGCCTCCCGCCGACGCCGACGACTGACCTCACCGGACGCCGCCTCCCCGAGACCGACGACCGATGCGACCCCCGGGAGGAACGGTTAACCACCGAACACGTTCCGCCGAGCGGCGGCGACTCCCAGCGAATGGGAACCGCCGGTGTCACCTTTATCGTGCCACACGTCACCACGTGTGAGATGGCCGCACCCGACGAACAGCCGCCCGAGCGTTTGGCGGGGAGTTCCGAGGACGAGAGAGGCGGCGAGCGGATCGCCCCCGACCGCCCGTCGCTCACGCGCTCAGACGAGCGACTGCTCTCCTACCTCGCCGACGTCGGCGCCGACTACCAGGCGTTCATCGCCGGGAACACGGGGCTCTACGACGATCACGTGGAGTCCCGGCTGACCGCGCTGGCGGACGCCGGGCTCGTCGAGCGCGTCTCCGGCGAGGCCGTCTACCGCGTCACCGACGCGGGACGCGAAGCGCTCCGCGACGACTGTCCCCGCTGGTCGGACTGAGAGAGAGTAAAAGGAACCGGGGACCTGTGGACCGCGGCGCCCGTCTACCGTCCCAGCTCCGCGTGCGCCGACGAGAGGTGTCGCGACCCGAGCGCCGCGAGCAGCGACAGCTCGCCCGCGAGCGCGCAGACCGCGATCGACTCCGCGAGCGCGTCGGCGTTGCTCCCGGCCGGCTCGCCGCCGCCGGCGACGCCGAGGATCTCGAGGCTCGCCCGCTGGGTCGGGAGCTTCGTCCCGCCGCCGACCGTCCCCACTTCCAGGCTCGCCAGCGAGACGGAGACGTAGAGGTCGCCGTCGGCGGTCGTCTCGGCGGTCGTGATCGCGTTCGCCCCCTCGACCACCTGCGCCTCGTCCTGTCCGGTGGCGAGAAACATCGCCGCGACCGCGTTGGCGACGTGGGCGTTGAAGCCGAGCGCGCCGGCCTTCGCGGAGCCGACGAGGTTCTTCCGGGTGTTGATCTCCGCGATCGCCTCCGGCGTCGTGTGGAGGCGGTCCTCGACGACCTCCCGGGGAACTGTCGCGTCCGCGACGACCGAGCGCCCGCGGCCCTCGACGGCGTTGATCGCGGCCGGCTTCTTGTCGGAACAGAGGTTCCCCGACAGCGCGACCAGCGAGGCGTCCGTCTCCGCCTCGATCACGTCGCAGGCCTCGCGCGTCGCGATGGTGACCATGTTCATCCCCATCGCGTCCTTCGTGTCGTAGCGGAAGCGCAGGAAGACGTTGTTGCCCACGACGTACGGGGTCACGTCGAGCAGTTCGCCGTGGCTCGTCGTCGACTCCGCGGCCTCGCGCATCGCGGGGACGTTGTCGCGGACCCAGTCGGCGAGCGCCTCGGCCTCGGCGACGCCCGCGACCCGGAACACGGGTGCGCGGGTCATTCCGCTCTTCGTCACCCGCGCGGTCGCGCCGCCGGCGTCCTCGATCACGGAGCAGCCGCGGTTGATCGACGCGACGAGCGCGCCCTCGGTGGTCGCGAGCGGCAGGTAGCGCTCGGCGGCCCCCGCGCCGCCGTCGATCGTCACCGGGCCGGCGACGCCGACCGGGACCTGAACGCCCCCGAGGGTGTTCTCGATGTTCGAGCCGTGGACCGCGTCGGCGTCGAAGGCGTACTCGCCGAGCGGGTCGAGGTCGGCGTCCGTCGCCTCCGCGACGAGCAGCCGGCGCGCGGCGGCCGCGACGTCGGCGTCGGCGTGGTCTTCCAGCTCGTGGAAGCGGAGGTCGCCGTCGCGGACCCGGGTCGCGAGGTCCGCGGGAGTCGGTTGCGACATGGCGCGTTCTCCTCGCGGCGGGCGCTAATTACTGTCGGTTCGACGGTCCCAGAGGCCGCGCACTGCGGGCGGAAAGCGGCCGCCTACCGGCCGACGAACCCGGAGAGCCGCTCGCGGAGCGACTCGCCGCCGAGCTTGAGGTAGTAGGCGTCGCCGCCGTCCTCGTAGTAGTCGTCGATGCGGCGGATCACCTCGAAGCCGAGGTGCTTGTAGAACCCGAGCGCCTGCCGGTTCGTGGTGCGGGCGTGGCAGGTGACCGAGCGGTGATTCTTCGCGACGTCGGCGACCAGCCGCTCGGCGTGGCCGCGGCCGCGGTGGTCGGGGTGAACGGCGAGGAAGAGGATGTAGCCGTCGCGCCGGACGGAGGCGAACGCGACGAGCCGGTCGTTCTCGACGAGCAGGTGGGCGGTCGACCGGCGGTACGCGTCGACGAAGAAGCCGCGTCGCTGTCGGAGGACGCCCTCCGCGGACCGAATGCGCTCTTTGAGCTCCCACGCGGCGGTCGCGTAGTCGGACTCGCCGGGCGGGTCGGTCCGCTTTTCGACGTTGACGCTCACTGGGGAGACCTAACACGCGGGCGGAATATAACTCCACCGCCAGCGGGGACCGTTGCGGGCGGCTGCGCCGCCAGCGAGAGCGGTTGCGGGCGGCTGCGCCGCCAGCGAGCGCGGTTGCGGGCGCGTACCCCGACTCGGCGCGGGTCGGCGCCCGCGCTCGCCGTGCGAGACCCTCGCGGTTCGACCCCGACGGAAACGATTTTGTCGCGGTCGTCCGTGGTCGCGATCAATGACCGACGAGTCGGGGATCGAACTGCTCCGCCGGGCGTTCCTCACCGGCGTCGCCGTCATCGTTCCGGCCGTCATCACGCTGGCCGTCCTCGCGTTCGCGTTCAACGCGGTGTACGACTACCTCGACGCCTTCTCGTCGGCGATCGTCGCCGTGTCGCCGGGAGACGGGCTGCCGG
>NZ_AOJF01000054.1:0-64322 GCF_000337395.1 Halorubrum distributum JCM 13561 | reverse complement strand
GCCATCAGAGATGTGTATAAGAGACAGGCTCCGTCTACCAGGGGTTCCGGCAGATGAGCGACGCCATGCTGGAGTCGGACGGCGGGAACTTCCGCGAGGTCGTCCTCGTTGAGTTCCCGACCGAGGAGACGTACACGCTCGCGTTCGTCACCAGCGAGACGCCGGCGGCCATCGCGGACCACGCGGACAGCGGGGGCGAGGGGATGCGGACGCTGTTCATGCCGATGGCGCCGAACCCGGTGATGGGCGGCCACGTCGTCTTCGTCCCGGAGCGCCGGATCGTCGACGTCGAGCTGACCGTCGACGAGGGGATCCGCGCGCTGGTCACGAGCGGCGTCGCCTTGGAGGAGGTCGCCGCCGACCTCGACGACGTCGACCCGGAGGATCTCCGCGGGGCCCCGGAGCGGACCATCGACGCCCGGTTCCAGGGCGACGAGCGGTCGGAGCGCGCGGACGAGTCCCGCGAACGGACCCGCGAGGGGAGCGGCGAGCGATGAGCTACGAGCTCCGCGACCACACGGCCGACGTCGCCGTCGAGGCGACGGCCGACACCCTCTCGGCGCTGTTCGCGGCGGTCGCGGACGGGCTCGCAGCCGCGAGCGCGGAGTCGGTGCCGGAGACGAGGGGCGACCGGTTCGAGTTCGACGTCGCCGCCGAGGGCCGCGAGGCCCTGTTGTTCGACTACCTCGACCGACTGATCTACGAGCGCGACGTGCGGCTCGTCCTCCCGGCGGACCACCGCTGTTCGGTCGTCGAACCGGGCGACGACGGCGGCGGAAAGGGAGATGCGGACCCCGGCGAGTGGCGACTCACGGCCAGCGCGCGCGGCGTCCCGCTGGACGCGGTGGCCGCCCGGGAGATCAAGGCGGTCACGTACTCGGAGATGGCGCTCGAACGGAGAGGAGACGAGTGGTACGCGTACGTCGTCTTCGACGTGTGAGGCCGCGACGACCGTCCGAACGGGGGTTGTGATAAACCATTATGTTTATCGAGTGCGTTGATAGCGTATGGCACACTCAGATCGGAGCGAGGGGAGCGAACCGGCGGGCGCGGGGCGGCGCTGGCGCGCAGGGGCGGTCGGCGGGCTCGTCGCCGGCGCCGTGATGGGCGCCGTGTTACACTTCGGCCTCGGGCTCATGCCGACGATCGGCGCGCTGGTCGGGGTGGAGACGGTCCTCGCCGGGTGGCTCGTCCACCTGTTCAACAGCGCCCTGTTCGGCGGGCTGTTCGTCGCCGTCTTCGACCGACCGTTCTTCGCGGAGCTCCGGGGCGACGTCGGCGGGTGCCTCTCGCTCGGCGTCGCCCACTCCGCGCTGCTGGGCGTGATCACCGGCGGCCTGCTGTTGCCGGCCGCGATCGCGATCGAGGGCGCCACCTCGCTGCCCGTGCCGACGCTCCCGGTGCCGGGGCTGACGGCCAGCTTCGAGTTCGGCGCGGTCATCGCGGTCGCACACCTGCTGTACGGGCTCGTCCTCGGCCGGGTCTTCGCCGCGTTCACCCTCGCCGATGGCGCGGTCGACTGGCTCCCGATGGACCCGGTCGATCGGTGAGGACGCGGTCGGGCGGCCGGAGCGCGCCGCCTGCGGGAACCGCTCGCGTCCGCGCCCGCTGACGCAACGCCCTTCCCCTCCCGCGTCGAACGGCGGGTATGACCACGCGCGAGTTCGACGGGATCCGACTGGAGAAGGTGCGAGAGCACGTCTGGGAGATCCCCCGCGAGGGCGAGATGAACGTCCCCGCGCGGGTCCTCGCCAGCGAGTCCCTGCTCGAGGAGATCGGCGACGACGACTCGCTCCAGCAGCTGAAAAACGCCACCCACCTCCCCGGCATCGTCGAGCCCGCCCTCTGTATGCCCGACGGCCACCAGGGGTACGGCTTCCCGGTCGGCGGCGTCGGCGCGATCGACGCCCGAACCGGCTGTATTTCGCCCGGAGCGGTCGGATACGACGTGAATTGCGGCGTTAGGATGGTGAAAACTAATCTCACCTACGACGACGTGCGCGGCCGGGAGGAGGAGCTCGTCAACGCCCTCTTCGAGGCGATCCCGTCGGGACTCGGCGGCGGCGGCGTGATCGACGGCGACGCCGACGCGATCGAGGGGGCGCTCGAACGCGGCGTCGAGTGGGCGGTCGAGGAGGGGTACGGGATCGAGAGCGACCTCGCGCGCTGCGAGGACGAGGGCCGGCGCCCCGACGCCCGCCCGGAGTACGTCTCCCAGAAGGCGATGGACCGCGGCCGCAACCAGATGGGGTCGCTCGGGTCGGGGAACCACTTCCTCGAAGTCCAGCGCGTCACGGACGTGTTCCGCGCGGACGTCGCCGAGTCGTACGGCCTCGAAGAAGACGGGATCGTCGTCCTGATCCACTGCGGGAGCCGCGGGCTCGGCCACCAGACCTGCAACGACTACCTCCGACAGATCGAGAAGGAGCACGGCGACCTGCTCGACGAGCTGCCGGACAAGGAGCTGGCGGCCGCGCCCGCCGGCTCCGAGCTGGCTGAGGAGTACTACGGCGCGATGGGCGCGTGCATCAACTTCGCGTGGGTGAACCGCCAGCTCATCAGCCATCAGGCCCGGAAGACGTTCGGCGAGGTGTTCGACGCCGACCCGATCGAGGACCTCGGGATGGAGCTTTTGTACGACGTGGCGCACAACATCGCGAAAAAGGAGACCCACGAGGTGGGCGTCGACGCCGAGGGGCGCCCCGCCGTCGGCGACGAGGAGGTCGACCGCGCGGAGCGCGAACTGTACGTCCACCGCAAGGGCGCGACGCGGGCGTTCCCAGCCGGCAACGCCGACGTCCCCGAGACCTACCGCGACGTGGGCCAGCCCGTCATCATCCCCGGCAGCATGGGCGCCGGCTCGTACGTCCTCCGCGGCGGGGACCAGTCGATGTCGGTCTCGTTCGGCTCGACCGCCCACGGCGCCGGCCGGCTGATGAGCCGGACGCAGGCGAAACAGGAGTTCTGGGGCGGCGACGTTCAAGACGACCTCGAGGACGGCCAGCAGATCTACGTGAAGGCGCAGTCCGGCGCCACCATCGCGGAGGAGGCGCCCGGTGTCTACAAGGACATCGACGAGGTGATCCGCGTCAGCGACGAGCTGGGAATCGGCGACAAGGTCGCCCGCACGTTCCCCGTCTGTAACATCAAGGGGTGAGGACGGTCCTCGCTCCGCATCAAGCCCGCCCTGACCGAACCCGTCCCCGTCGGGCCCGTCTCCGCCGAGCGCTTATATCGGATGCCGCGGCCACGTCGCACCGAGATGGCCGACCACTCGCGGAACGGTAGCTCGTCCGAAACGGTCTCCAGACGATCGGTCCTCGGCGGTGCCGCCGCCGTCACGATCGGGAGCGTCACCGGCATCGGCGCCCTCGCCGCGTCGAGCCGACCGGCGGCCGCCGTCGACGGCGACCCCGCGGCCTTCGAGGCGGGCGACGCGCCGACGGTCACGAGCAACGACGGTCGGATCGAGTCGGTGTTCCTCTCGCCCGCCGTCGAAGTGTCGTGGACCGACTTCTCCGAGGGCGTCGAGCGCGTGACGCTCACCCTCGCCGTCGGGAGCGACGCCGGCGTCGACGAGGTGTATCGGGAGACCCTGACGGCCGCCGACCCGGACGCGACGCCGGGGGACGTCTCGTCGGTCGGGAGGCCGGAGAGCGGCGAGTCCGACGCCGCCTCGGACGCGCCGCCGGACTTCGACGCTGTCGACGGCGCACTCACCGCGCGGTTCGAGCGCGCGGACGCGACCGATCGCGGCGACGCCGTGACGAGCGAGACGCTCTCCGCGGCGGGGCTCGGCGGCGGCGAAACGGCGACGACGACGCTCGACGTGGTGTTCCGCGCGGACGTCGCCGGCGGCGGCGACGAGGCGACCGTCGTCCGGACGACGACCGTCGACCTGACGGTCGAGAACCCCGACGGGGACGCGACCGCCGGCGGCAGCGTGGGAGTCGACGCCGCGTGACGGGACCCGCCGCGTGACGCGACCCGCCGCGGCGACGCCGCCAGTGCGCTCCCCACGCCGTCAGCGTTCCCGCTTCGCTGCCCGACCGAGGTGTTCTTCGACCGCGTCCACCTTCTCCGCGGCGGTCCCGTCGCTCGCCCGCTTGTCGTCGATCTTGAGGACGGTCGAGACGCGGTCGCCGTCGACGGCGTCGTGGGCCGCCGCCGCGGCCGCGAACAGCGTCTGCGCGTCGTCGGCCTCGATGACGGTCCCCATCGGGTTCGTCTCGTAGCTCACGTCGAACTCGTCGAGCGCGGCGACGGCCTTCGCCACCTCCTCGGCCATGCTCCCCTCGATCACCGGCGCGACGCTCAACATCGCGATGGCTGTCATGCTCGCGAGTGCGCCGCGAGGCCACTTAAGCGGTCGCGCGGGCGGCGGCCCCGCGACCGGGGGCCGCGAGGCGTCACTCCAGCGCGTCGCGCAGGAACGAGAGCTGGTGGCCGACCGCGCCCTCGAAGTCCTCGCCGAGCACCGAGAAGTGGTCCGCGGGCATGGTGACGACGGTCCCCCGCGAGAGCCGCTCGCCGGCGGCCGCGACCGAGTCGGCGTCGACGATCTCGTCGTCGGTGCCGGCCAAGAGCAGCGTCGGCGCGTCGATCTCGTCGAGCCGCGTCACCGGCCGGTAGCCGACGAGGCCGAGCAGCGACCGCGCGGGCGTCTCGTTTCGCCACGCCGACTCGCGGTCGACGAGGTCGATGTACTTCCGCTTCGTCCCCGGCTCGGTGATCGCCGCGCACTCCTCCGCCCCGCCCGCGATGGGGACGGTACGGCCGCGACCGATCCGGTGGCCGGCGAGATCGCGGAGCCCGGCCGCGCCGGAGCGGAGGAGGTACCGCCCGCCGCGCCGGAGGGCGATCGCGCGCCCGTCGAGCATCGGGACGAGCCCCACGACGGCGTCGACGTCGCGGCGCTCGGCGGCGAGCGTCAGGACGTGTCCGGCGGACAGCGACGCGCCCCACAACACGAGGTCGTCGCCGACGTCGTCGACGCGGGCCGCGCGGTCGATCGCGCCCTCGTACGCGGCGCGCTGGCGGGCGAGGTCGACCGCCTGCGAGTCGCCGTCGGAATCGCCGAACTCCGGGTGGTCGAAGAGGAGCGCGGCGTAGCCCGCGTCGGCGAGCCGCTCCGCGACGGCGGGGTAGCCGAAGGTCCGCTCCGCGCCGAGCCCGGGCGCCATCACGACGACCGGGGGGTCGTCCGCGTCGCCGCCGGGCAGGTACAGCGTCCCGCGACAGGTCGCGCCGTCGACGTCGAACGCGACCGCGCGGGTGGCGAACCGCTCGCGTGCCGGGCGGGCGAGGCGACGCTGCGCGCGGTTGACCGGATCGCGTCGGGTCACCGGTCGGCCTCCGCGTCGGGTTCGGATCTGTCGTCGTCCCCGTCTCCGGCCCCGGTCTCGTGGCTGACGGTGTCCAGCACGCGGGCCGAGAACTCCGTCTCGGAGATCTCGTAGCTCGCGAGCGCCTCGAACCACTCGGCCTCGGCGCGCCACGTGCCGAGGACGTCGCCGGGGGACCGCACCACCGTTCCCTCGACGCGGACGGGGTCCCACTCGTCGGCCTCGGCCTGCTCGATGAGCGCGTTGAGCGCGCGTCCGATCTCGCCGCGGTGGATCTCGCGGCCGGGGAACGCGGTCATGTACGTCAGCTCCAGCGGGTCGCCTCCGTCGATCGACTCGACGCTGACGCCGTAGCTCCTGAGTTCCGGCTCCAGATCGGCCGTCCGCTCGTCGCCGGTCATACCCGATCCGTCGGCGGGGCGGGATAAATCGGTACCGGCACGAGACGGCGGCGCGGCTGGTGGAAGAGAACGCAGTCGAAAGCCGCGGACGGGGGGCGACCGCCGAGTGGCGGCCGCGGTTAGGTTGTCAGAGGCACACGATTGTCCCGCGCGGCCGAGTGGCAATAATCCGTGGAGTGATATAAACGCTCGGGCCCGGGTATCTTTTATGCGGCTCCCGTTCCTGTGTCGAGTCACATGCTCACCGCGGCCGCGACGGCGCTGACGCGAACCAACGACACCGCGGGCGTCGTCCTCGTCGGCGGGTCCGTGACCCTGTTGGGGTGGGTCCTCACGGCGCTGTGGCTCGGCGGCGTCCTCTTCGTCAGCCCGGCTATCGCCGTCGCGGCCCCGGTCGCGTTCGGGCCGTCGCTCATCGCGCGCGGCTACTTCGTCCGCGTGACGCGGAGCGCGATCCAGTCCGGCGACGCGGCCGGCGCGCCGTCGCTCGTCGCCTGGGGGGAGTTGGTCAGGGACGGCCTCAAGTCGGCGCTGCTGTCGGCGGCGCTGCTCGCGCCGCTCGCGGGCGGCCTCGCGGTCGCCGGCGGCGCCGTCGCCGCGCTCGTCGCCGGCCCCGTCGATCCGGGGTCGACCGCGGCCGCCGTCGAGTCGGCGCTCGGTCCGAACGGCCCGGTCGCCGTCGCGGTCGTCGCCGTCGGTCTCGTCGCAGCGCTCGTCGGCGCGTACCTCCTCGCCTTTGCGTACGTCCGCCCCGCCGCGCTCGCCGCGTTCGCCGCGTCCGGGCGGCTCAGGGACGGGCTGAACCCGCGGACGGTGGCCGGCGTCGCCGCGACGGGCCAGTACGCCACCGGGTGGACGCTCGCGGTCGGGGCGCTCGCGGTCGGCTACGCCGTCGCGGCGCCGACGGTGCCCCTGGTCGTCGGCGTCGCGCTCGCCTTCCTCGCCCGCGTCGTCGCGCACGGGCTCTACGGACGGGGCGCGGCGGGCGCGCTGCGGGAGGGGTCGGCCCGGGACGGCGCGGCGCGGCCGGCGGTCCGAACGGCCCGCGACGCCGCGCGCTCCGGGAGCCGAACGGCTCGCCGCGCGGACGCGACTCCCCGCGAGGGCTCGAATCGCGGCGCGGGCGTGGGCCGTGCCGCCGACGGTGACCGGGAGGTCGGTCGCGCGCACAACGACCCACCGGTCCCCGTCGTGTCGGGCGACGGCGGGCAGCCGATGCGGAGCGAGCCGCCGGTCCCGGTTCAGGTCGGCCGCGGCGTCCCCGTCGACGAGGCTGGCACCGCCGGCGGAGACGACGCGGGCGACGGGGACGACGCGGACCACGCGGGCGACGCCAGCGGTGACGGTTCGGCCGACGGCTTCGAGTGGGGGCCGTCGCTCGCCGAGGCGGAAGGCAAGCGTTGATACGGCCGCGAGCGAACGCCCGGGCATGCGCATCTCCGAGCGGGGGTACGGCGAGGAGGGCCGGGAACGGCTCACGCTGGTCCCCGAGAACGTGGACGACCTCTGGCACCTCGCGCACGTCCTCGAACCCGGTGACCTCGTCGAAGGCGACACGACCCGGCGGATCCAGCGGAACGACGACCAGATGCGGGACACCGGCGGGCAGCGCGAGCACATCTTCGTCACCCTTCAGGTCGAGGACGTGGAGTTCGCGCGGTTCGCCAACCGGCTCCGCGTCTCCGGCGTCATCGTCGGCTGCTCGCGGGAGGACCAGCTCAACGCCCACCACACGCTCAACGTCGAAGAGCACGACGAGATAACCGTCGAGAAGCACTTCAAGCCGGACCAGACCGAGCGGCTGGAGGAGGCGACGGAGGCCGCGGAGAATCCCGACGTTGCCATCGCGACCGTCGAGGAGGGCGCCGCGTACGTCCACACGGTCCAGCAGTACGGCACCGAGGAGTACGCCTCGTTCACGAAGCCGACCGGGAAAGGCGAGTTCTCGCGGCCGCGCGAGGAGCTGTTCGCCGAGCTCGGCGAGGCGCTCGCGCACCTCGACGCCGACGCCGTCATCCTGGCGGGCCCGGGGTTCACGAAGAACGACGCGCGCGACTACGTCGACGAGGAGTACCGCGACCTCTCCGACCGGATCACCACCGTCGACACCTCCGCGGCGGGCGACCGCGGCGTCCACGAGGTGCTCAAGCGCGGCGCGGTCGACGAGGTACAGAAGGAGACGCGCATCTCGAAGGAGGCGAACCTCATCGACGAGCTGACCGAGAACATCGCCACGGGCGAGAAGGCGACGTACGGCCCGGACGACACCGCCGAGGCCGCCGAGTTCGGCGCGGTCGAGACGCTGCTCGTCGTCGACGAGCGCCTCCGCACGGAGCGGCAGGGCGACGGCGACTGGGACATCGACGTGAACGCGGTGATCGAGTCGGTGGAACAGCAGGGCGGCGACGTGGTCGTCTTCTCCTCGGAGTTCGCCCCCGGCGAACAACTCGCCAACCTCGGCGGCATCGCCGCGATCTTACGTTACCGGCTCCAGTGAGCGGTTGACAGTCGAAATGCGGTGGCGCGTGCCTGCGAGCGGCCGCCCTCGGCGGGCGCGAGGAGCACGCGCGAGGGAGTCGCTGGCGCCCGGAGCGAAGCGGAGGGTGCCAGCGACGAGGCTGGGGAGGTGTGAGGTGCGGTTGCTGTGCGGGGCGGGGTGGGATTCGAAGGGGCAGCCGCGAGGCGTCCTGCGGTGACGCAAGCACCGCAGCGAGTGAACGGAGTGAACGAGCGAGGAGCGCAGCGAGCGTCGGGACGCCTCGCGGCTGGGGCTTCGGCTGTGTTCGTGTCGATCGCCGGTTTATAACTGCCACCTTCGTACGGCCGGGCAGCCGGGGCTTCGGCGGCGTTCGTGTCGATCGTCGATTTATAACTGCCACCATCGTACGGCCGAGCGGCTGGGGCTTCGGCGGCGTTCGTGTCGATCGCTGGTTTATAAGAGCCACCTTCGTACGGCCGAGCGGCCGGAGCTTCGGCAGGCTCGGTCGTGAAGTCGTTCGCAGCGACAACGGTCAGGAATCGCGTTCGCGGAGCAGCCGTGTCCTTATCCGAGCGCGCCGTCAACGTCGGATCGATGGCGGACCGATCCGGGGACGACGCCGAGACGGCGACTGTCGAGGACCCGTCTCCGCCCCGCGAGACCGACGCCGAAGCCCTCCCCGACGACCTCGACGCCGGCGTCGACGAGGACGTGAAGCGCCGCCTCCGCGAGGCGTACCTCAACGACGAGGAGAACGCGCTGATCGTCACGCGCGTGCGCTCCGTCGGCGACCGCGTCGCCGTCGAGATGCGCCCGCCCCACGGCGACGCCACCCACACCGAGCGGTTCGACGCGCCCCGGGACGGGTCGCTTCGGGAGTCCGAGGAGTTCCTCGAATTCCTGGAGGCCGCGGGCGTCTCGCCGCTCGACGTCGACGAACTCGTCGGGACCCGGGTGCCGGCGACGTACGACCCGGAGGCGGGCTGGCGGGTCGACGCGGCGTACCGGGCTGAATCGGCGTCGATCGGCGAGAATCGATTCGCGGCGGCCCGCGAGTGGCTGTGGACCTACAAGGCCTGGCTGTTGGCCGCGCTGCTCGTCGGCGGGGAGCTGGCGTTCGTCGCGGTGATCATCCTGTTGTACGCCTGACTCCGGGGTCGCGACGCGTCGGCTCAGAGTACCCGGAGTCGATACCCCTCGGCTGCGGTCTCGTCGGTGACGCGGCCCGTTTCGAGCGCCGTGTCCAACACCTCGGCGACGAACTCCTTCGGCACCTCGACGCCGATGAAGTCGGTCCCCTCGCGCGCGGTCGTGAGCCGCGCCATCGTTCGCTTCGTGCCGTCGTCGTTGTAGACGCTCCCGACGCGCTCGCCGTCGCGGCGGAACCGCAGCGTCACGTCGGTCGGTTCGAGCGCGTCGAAGCGCACCTCGAACACCCGGTCGTCGCCCTCCAGCCGCGCGAGCATCGCGCCGTCGTGTTCGATCACGGTCGTCTCCATACCCCCGTTACGGGCTCGACGCACATAACGGCGACACGCGGTTGACGGGTGCGCTCGGAGGTGACGGGGCCGCGTCACCCCGAGCTCTCGGCGTCGAGGTAGCCGATCACCGCCTGCGGCGCCACGACGCCGACCAGTATCAGCACGCCGATCAGGACGGTGTCGCTCAGGGCCGTCGCGACGCGACCGCCGTACGCCAGCGCCAAGCCGGCCGCCATGAACAGGAGGATGACCGCGTTCTCTCGGGAGACCATAGGCAGACGTGGCGACGCCGATTACAAGAGTCTTGTCGGGGTCACTTCGGTCGCGTTAAGTTAGAGGATGAGGCGGACGAGTTCTGAGTGTCTATGGCAGAATTCGACCGCCTCAGCGAACGTATCGCGTGGATCGANGGTCGCGTTAAGTTAGAGGATGAGGCGGACGAGTTCTGAGTGTCTATGGCAGAATTCGACCGCCTCAGCGAACGTATCGCGTGGATCGACTTGTCGTTTGTGGAGCGAGATCGAACTCCACGCTGGGCAATTGAAGTAGGAATCCGCTGTCACTTGGCCGGTATGTCACTACGTGAGGTAAGTAAACATCTTGAACTATTTGGGATCAAGCGGAGTCATGTTGCGATCCATAATTGGGTTCATAAAGCCGATTTACAGCCGGTCTCGACCGTCTCAGAGGATCAACTCGCAGTTGACGAAAAGATGATCCGCCTCCACGGCCAGCAGTTCTGGCTGTACGGCGCGGTTGATCCGCAGACGAACGAGATCCTCCACGTGAGCCTCTGTCCGACCACAAATAAACAGACGACGCGATGGTTTCTCACCGATCTCCACCGGCGCTATCAGCTTGATAACGTCGAATTCCTCGTCGATGACGCAGACTATCTCGGATCAGTACTCGCTGAAGACGGCTATCGATTTCAAGTCATTCAACATGGAAATCGGAATGCTATCGAACGTGTCTTTTGGGAGATAGAACGACGAACATCATCGTTTGCGAATAGTTTCAGCAATGTCGCGTTAGAGACAGCTCAAAACTGGCTCGAAGCCTTCGCCGTCTACCACAATTCACGTCAAACTTAACGCGAGGNTAGTTTCAGCAATGTCGCGTTAGAGACAGCTCAAAACTGGCTCGAAGCCTTCGCCGTCTACCACAATTCACGTCAAACTTAACGCGAGGGTCACTTCCCCCAGAAGGGGTCGCGTTTCCGGCGCGTCTCCAAGTAGCCTTGGAGCGCCTCGCGCTCGTCGGCGGTGATCTCCTCTTTTAATTCCTGTTCGAGGATCTTGGCGTGCTTCTCGGGCACCTCGGTCCAGAGCGTGTCGCCCTCCTCGATGTCGCGGCCGACCGTCGGCCCGTCGATGGCGATGCTGACGCGCTCGCCGGAGCGCGCCTCGTCGACGTCGTCGCCCTGCTTTTGAATGCCGGAGAGGCCGCCGACGCGCTCGAACTCGTTGCCCTCGAAGAAGCCGACGTTGCGGTTGTTCTGGAGCGTGCCGGCGATGATCTCGACGCCGACGACGGCGGGGTCGTTCTGCCGGAACGTGTGGTCGGGGAGGATGCGGAAGCGGGCGGGGCGCACGACCTTGTCCAGCACCGTCTCCTGTTGCGCGCGCTGCTTCTCCTCGACGTAGCGCTCGTAGTCCTCGACCAGCTGGTAGATGACCTCGTTCTTGAACAGCTTCACGTCCGCGTTCTCCAGGTCCGACTCCGCGTTCTGGAGGAGGTCGACGTTGAACCCGAGGATCGCCTTGTGCTCGTCCTGATTGGCGGTCTCCGCGACCGCGATGTCGCGCGGCGCGATGTCGCCGACCTCGGCGCGCAGGATGGGGACCTCGGCCTCGCGGAGGGCGTTGGCCATCGCCTCAAGCGAGCCGAGGGTGTCGGCCTTGACGACGACGCCGTTGTCGGCCGTCTCGACCTCGATCTCGGCGAGCTCGGCCTTCACTTCCTCGACCACTTGGTCGACGGTGCGGTCGCGGACGACCCGGACCGGCGCGCCCGCCATCGCCTGGTCGAGGTCGGGCGCGGCGATCTTCACGCCGGCCGCGGCCCCGATCTCGCCGACCTTCTCGAACTCCTTCTCGGTCCGGATCTCCGCGAGCGGCCGCGGGCGGAGCAGCGCGCGGATCTCGGTGACGATCGGCTCGTCTTGGCCCCCGACGACGACGGTGTCGCCGTTGCGGATCACGCCGTCGTAGACGACGGTGTCGACGGTGGCGCCGAACCCGCGCTCGTCTTTCACTTCGAGGACCGTCCCCTCGCCCGGCCCCGTGACGTCGATCGCCATCTCCTCTTTCATGAACCGCTGGGAGAGGCCCATCAGAACCGTCAGGAGGTCCGGGACGCCCTCGCCGGTGAGCGCCGACAGCGGGACGACGCCGATGTTCTTCTGGAAGTCCTGAACGCGCCAGTAGAGGTCGGCGGAGAAGCCGGCGTCGGACAGCTGCCCGATGATCTCGTAGAGGTTCTCGTCGAGCATCGACTTGGCGCGCTCGGACTGCGCCTCCATGCTCCGCTGGATCGGCTCGCCGTCCTGCGGGTTCCACCCGGGCGTCGTGTCCACCTTGTTGGCCGCGACGACGAAGGGGGTCCCCGTCCGGCGGAGGATGTCTATCGCCTCCTCCGTCTGCGGCTGGAACCCGTCGTTCACGTCGACGACGAGCACCGCGATGTCGGCGAGCGCGCCGCCGCGGGCGCGCAGCGTCGAGAAGGAGTGGTGACCCGGCGTGTCGATGAAGAGGAGTCCGGGAAGGTCGAAGTCGGACGGGTCGATGAGCTCGCCCGCCATCCCGGAGATAGTGTCGAGCGGGATGTCCGTCGCTCCGATGTGTTGGGTGATCGCGCCGGCCTCGCCCTCGCTGACGGCGGAGCCGCGGATCGTGTCGAGCAGGCTCGTCTTGCCGTGGTCGACGTGGCCCAGCACGGCGACGATGGGGGTTCGCAGGGTGTCCGCGTGTGTGTGGTCGGTCATATGTGATCGCCCCGAGAAGGTTATACCGCCTCTTCCGCCGGCCGTCAGTTAAGCCTTTCAAAACGCCGCGACGAGCCGAACCGAACCGGACCGACCGATTCGGCGTCCGTCGCCCGTCCGGTGACGAACGCGCGGCCGCGTCCGTCGCCCGTCCGACGCCCCGTGGCGTTTAATACCGTCGCCCGGGACCGTGGGGGTATGGTCGACATCCTCGCGGAGAACCTCTCCGGGAAGGCGGTGATGAGCTCCGACGGTACCGAACTCGGAGACCTGTACAACATCACGATGAACCTCGATTCCGGGGAGCTGAACCACCTCCTCGTCAGCCCGCACGAGCAGCTCAGGCCCGAGCGCGTCGACTTCGACGTCGACGAGATGGGCCGGCTCCGCGTCCCGGTCGCGAACGTCCAGGCGGTGAAAGACTACATCGTCGTCGCCCGCTGATGCAAGTTCTCGACTCGTCCGCGTTCATCCACGAGTACACGACCGACGACGACGTGGTCTCCATCCCCGCGGTCCACGACGAGCTCACCGGCGAGGTGGCGCTCCGGTTCGACGCGATGGAGGGCTCCGGGATGACCGTCCACGTGCCGGCGCCGGAGGCGGTCGACCGGGTCCGCCGGGCCGCGAAGGGGTCGGGCGACGCCGCGGAGCTGTCGGACACCGACATCCGGCTGATCGCGACCGCGCTGGAGCTTCACGCGACGCTCGTCACCGACGACTACGCGATGCAGAACGTCGCCGAGCGGCTCGACCTCCCGGTCGAGGCGATCGCCCGCGACGGCATCTCCGAGGAGCGCGAGTGGCGCTTCCAGTGCGTCGGCTGCAACCGCACCTTCGACGAGAACAAGGAGCGATGTCCGATCTGCGGCAGCGACCTGACGCGGAAGAACCCGGCCTGACCGCTCCCGCACCGCTTTCTGTGGAACACGAACCCACGTGAGAGGGGTTCGCACGCGACCGACCGATTGAACAGGCGCCCCGCCGACCACCCGCCATGAACGCCTTCGAGGAGCTGTCGCCGGACGCGCTCCGCGCCGGGCGGCCGGACGCGCTCGACGACGCGGTCGCGGCGGCGCTGGCCGCCCACCCGCTCGACGGAGTCGAGACCGAGTACCCGCACTACCAGGGGGTGGTGGAGGGACCGGAGGCGCCGCCGCGCCCCGCGGAGGAGCATCCCGTCTTCTACGGCTGCTTCGACTGGCACTCGGCGGTGCACAGCCACTGGGCGCTCGTCCGCGCGCTGCGACTCGTCTCCGACCACCCGGACGAGGCCGAGATCGCGGCGGGCATCGACGGGCGGCTGACCCCCGAGAACGCCGCTCGCGAGGTCGAGTACCTCGACGAGAACCCCGGCTTCGAGGAGCCGTACGGCTGGTCGTGGCTGCTGCGCCTCGCCGCCGAGCTCGCCCTGTGGGACGACCCGCGCGCCGACGCGTGGCGCGAGACGCTCCGTCCGCTCGAAGAGCGAGTCCGGCGCGGGACCCGCGAGTCGTTCCTCGGGACCGACCGCCCGCACCGCGTCGGCACCCACGGCAACACGGCGTTCGCGCTCGCCGGCGTCCTCGACTACGCGCGGGTCGTCGGCGACGCCGATCTGGAATCGGAGACGGAAGCGACCGCTCGCCGCCTCTACGCGGACGACACCGCCGCGGTCGTCGGCGCGGAGCCGGTCGGGTGGGACTTCCTCTCGCCCGCGCTCGTCGAGGCGGACCTCATGCGGCGCGTCCTCGACCCCGACCCGTTCGCGGCGTGGCTCGACGACTTCCTCCCGGACCTCACCGAACCCCCGCACGACGCGCTGCTCGCGCCGGTCGACGTCGAACCGGAGGAGGGCGACGGCGCCGCGATGCACCTGATCGGCCTCAACGTCTCCCGCGCGTGGTGTCTCGCCGGGGTGGCCGACGCGCTGGGCGGTCGAGACGGCCCGGCGGCGACCCGGCTCCGGGAGCCATTGGAGACCGCGGCGCGCCGCCACGCCGAGGCGGGGGCCGCGGACGTGCTCACCGACGACTACGCGGGCTCGCACTGGCTCTCGTCGTTCGCGCTGTACCTGCTGACGCGGAACGAGCGGGGGATCGCGCCGGGCGCGGCTTAGTCGGCTCTCGGCGGGTCCTGCGCGTCGCCGTCGATCCGACCCGCCGACTCGCCGTCGGCCGACCCCACCGCGTCGCCCTCCGCGATGCCGAGGGCGTCGTCAGAGAGGTCGCTCCGATCGAGCCGCGGGACGCGCTCGCGGAGCCGCGCGGCCGCGGCGCGCGCCTCCGCGAACTCCACCTCGGCGAGCGCGCGCACCAGGGCGACGGCCCGCTCCGCCCGGGCGCGCTGCCACGACTCCTCTCGCGACTCGTAGGTGCGGATGGCGCGCAGGAAGTCGGCCTCGGAGAACTCCGGCCAGTACGGCGCACAGAAGTAGACCGCGGCCTCGTTGCCGTTCGCGTGCCACGGGAGGAAGTTCGATGTCCGCTCGTCGCCGCCGGTGCGGACGATCAGGTCCACGTCGCGGATCGGGCGGTCGTACAGCCGGGACTCAACGGTCTCGACGTCGACGTCCGCGGGCGCCATCTCGCCGGCGTCGACGTCGCGGGCGATGGCGCGCGCGGCGTCGAGCAGCTCGGTCCGGCCGCCGTACGCCAGCGCGACGTTGAGCGTGAACCGGTCGTTGTCGGCGGTGCGCCGCTCCGCGTAGTCGACCGCGTCGCGGACGCGCGGCGGGAGCCGGGGCACGTCGCCGATGGCCCGGACGCGGACGCCCTGCTCGTGGACGCGGTCGGCGTCGGCGAACTCGCGCAGCTTGTGCTCAAGCAGGTCGAAGAGGGGGCCGAGCTCCTCGTCGGGGCGCTCGAAGTTCTCGGTGGAGAAGGCGTAGAGGGTCAGCTCCGAGACGCCGAGCTCGGCGCACCAGTCGAGGACGCGCTCGGTGGTGTCCGCGCCCGCGCGGTGGCCCTCGGGCGCGTCGTCGCCCTGCTCGCGGGCGTACCGCCGGTTGCCGTCCTGGATGACGGCGACGTGATCGGGGACGTCGTCGATCTCGCGGCGGAGGTGTCGCCGGTACGCACGTCCGACGAGGCCGCGGAGTCGGTTCAGCATCTTCCCTGACTCAGACGGCCGAGCGGTATGTACTTTTATTCTCCGGCCGGTCCTCAGGCCCACAGATGGAGGCCGCGTACGTCTTTCGCGTCACGGTCCGGCTCGATCCCCGGGCCGCCGCCGTCGACCCCGACCGGTTCGAGACGACGATGGAGCTTCCGGCAGTGGAGCCCGAGACCGACGGCTGGCTGTTCTTCCGCGACCGCCTGTGGCGCGGCGGGATCGGCGACGAACCCTCGTTCCGACGGCTGGCGGCGGAGCGGCTCGGGATCGCCGACGCCCCGGGCGCCGAAGTCGCCGCCGCCGACTTCCGGGAGCTCCGCACCGACGAGGCGTACCTGGACGCGCTAAAGGACGCTATCGCCGCGGATCTCGACCGGTTCAACGCCGACTCGGTCGACGAGGTCCTCCGCAAGTACCTCGGCTCGTCGGTCCACGTCCGGGACTGAGCGGGAGGCGAGGGGTCAGAGCCCCGGCCGCTCCGAACCCGCAACGCACTTGCCCGCCGCCGGCGTACGGAGCGATCCATGACCGTCGCCGACTACGATTTCCACCTGTTCGACCTCGACGGGACGCTCGTCGACGCCGAGTGGGAGTACACCCGTGCGGTGTTCGACCGCGTCGGCGACCGGCTGGACCGCGAGTTCTCGGACCGGGAGGCGCGCGTCCTCTGGCACGGGCTCGGCGGCTCTCGCGCCGAGACGCTCCGCGGGATGGGGGTCGACCCCGACGCGTTCTGGCCCGCGTTCCACGCCGTGGAGGACCCCGCGGCCCGCGCGGAGGCGACGTACCTCCACGACGACGCCGCGCGCCTGCTCGACCGCGTGAGCGAGGTCGGCGGGCCGACCGGCCTCGTCACCCACTGTCAGGAGTTCCTCGCGGAGCCGGTCCTCGACCGCGTCGACCTCGACCACCGATTTGACGCGGTCGTCTGCTGCACCGACGAGACGGGGTGGAAGCCGGAGCCGGACCCGATCGAGGCCGCGATGGAGTCGCTCGGCGTCGAGGCGGGCCGGCACCGCGGCTACTACGTCGGCGACGGCGAGAGCGACGTGGCCGCCGCCTGGAACGCCGGCCTCGACGCGGTCCACGTCGAGCGCGTCGGCCACGACGAGCGCGGGCGGTGCGTCCTCGGCGACCGGCGCGTGAGCCGCCTCGACGAGCTGGTCGGCGGCGACGGGAGCGACGCCGACCGCCGCGGCGGCGTGCGCGTCGACTCCGACGGCGCGGTCGGCGCCGGCGGGCCGGCCGACGCGTCGTGAGCGATTTATCAGCCCGCGGGGCGAGGCGCCGACCATGACCAAGTGGTTCCACAGCGGTCGGCGCCGCGACCTCTGCGCGCTCCTGTACGACCACGGCGAGCTGCGCGCGCAGTCGGCGAAGAGCCGGCTCGAATCCCATTACGACGAGCGGATCGATCCCGGCTCCTTCTACGGCACCCTCTCCGCGCTCGTCGAGGCCGGCTACCTCGACCGGCGGACCGAGGGCATCGCCGACGTGTACGCGCTCACCGAGGCGGGCGAGGCCGCGCTGCTCGACCACTACGCCTGGCTCGGCGAGCGAATCGAGGGCGGCGACGGCGACGACGACGGTGCGTAGCGAGGCGGCGGGCGCGGGGCGGGGCGTCACGGCCCGGACCTCAAGGATTAACAACTCCGCCGGCGTGGATTAACATATGACCGTCGTCAGCGTGTCCATGCCGGAGGAGCTGCTCGATCGGATCGACCAGTTCGCGGACGAACACGGGTACACGGGCCGCAGCGAAGTCGTCCGCGAGGCCTCCCGGAACCTCCTCGGCGAGTTCGAGGACGCGAAGCTGGAGGACCGCGCGCTGATGGCCGTGGTGACGGTCCTGTTCAACTACGAGACGACGAACGTCGAGGAGCGGATGATGCGGCTGCGACACGAGCAGGAGGGGATCGTCGCCTCGAACTTCCACAGCCACGTGGGCTCGCAGTACTGTATGGAGCTGTTCGTCTTGGAGGGCGGCCTCGAGGAGATATCGGCGTTCGTGGGGAAGGTCCGGGCGACGAAGGACACGCTCACGGTCGATTACAGCGTCACGCCCGTCGACGAGTTCGGCGCCGGCGCGCTCGGTGAGGCCCGCGCACACGCCGGGCACGGGAGCGGCGAGGCCGAGGGCGACGCGCACGAGGAGGACGAGACGGAAGCGGGCGCGACCGCCGAAGACGACTGAGGGCGGACCGAGCCGGACCGACCCGCAGTTGTCCCTCCTTCAGGCGGTCTCGGGGCGGACGGAGTCGAGCGCGGCGTCGAAGTCCTCGTCGGTGACCCCCACCTCGTCGGCGTGGTCGTTGGCGGCCTCGCCGTGTTCGTCGGCCACGCGCTCGATGGCGCGCATCGCGGCCGCCCGCGTCAGCGAGGCGATCTCCGCGCCGGAGTACCCCTCCGTCTCGTCGGCGACCCGCTCTAAGTCGACGTCGTCGGTCAGCGGCTTCCCGCGGGTGTGGACCTCCAGGATCTTGCGGCGCGCCTCGCGGTCCGGCTCCGGCACCTCGACGTGAGTCTCCAGGCGACCGGGACGGAGCAGCGCGGGGTCGAGCGCGTCCCGCCGGTTGGTCGCCGCGAGGACGACGAGGTTCGGGTTGTCGCTGGCGCGGTCGAGCTCGGTCAGGAGCTGGGAGACGACGCGCTCGCTCACGCCGGAGCCGTCGCCCCCGGCGGCGTCGCGGTCGGTCGCGACCGCGTCGATCTCGTCGAAGAAGATGATGGCGGGCGCCGCCTGCCGCGCGCGGTCGAACAGCTCGCGGACCGCCTTCTCCGACTCGCCGACGTACCGGTCGAGGAGTTCGGGGCCGGCGACCTGAATGTAGTTGACGCCGCTCTCGCCGGCGATGGCGCGGGCGAGCAGCGTCTTCCCGGTCCCCGGCGGCCCGTACAGCAGGACGCCGGTCGGGGGGTCGGCGCCCGCGGCGTCGAAGAGGGGCCCGTACGACAGCGGCCACGTCACGGCGCGTTCCAGTTCCTCTTTCGCGTCGTCGAGCCCGCCGACGTCGGCGAAGTCGGTGGTCGGCTGCTCGGCGACGTACTCGCGCATCGCGCTCGGCTCGACGCTCGCGTGGGCGGCCTCGAAGTCCGCCTTCCCGACGGTCACGTCGTTGAGCGCCCTCGCGTCGTCCTGGCGCGCGCGCCGCAGGGCCGTCATCGCCGCCTCCTGTGCGAGCCCCTCGATGTCGGCGCCGACGAAGCCGTGCGTCCGGCTCGCGATCCGGTCTAAGTCGACGTCGTCGGCCAGCGGCATCCGCCGCGTGTGGACGTCGAGGATCTGGCGGCGGCCCGCCTCGCCGGGGACGCCGATCTCGATCTCGCGGTCGAACCGCCCGCCCCGCCGGAGCGCCGGGTCGATGGTGTCGACGCGGTTCGTCGCGCCGATGACGATCACGTCGCCGCGGGCGTCGAGGCCGTCCATCAGCGAGAGCAGCTGGCCGACGACGCGGTTCTCCACGTCGCCGCCGTCGTCGCGCTTGCCCGCGATCGAGTCGATCTCGTCGAAGAAGACGATCGCCGGGGCGTCGTCGCTCGCGCGCTCGAACACCTCGCGCAGGCGCTCCTCGGACTCGCCCTTGTACTTCGACATGATCTCCGGGCCGTCGACGGTGATGAACGTCGCGTCGACCTCGTTGGCGACGGCCCGAGCGATGAGCGTCTTCCCGGTCCCCGGCGGGCCGTGAAGGAGGACGCCCTTCGGCGGGTCGATGCCGAGCCGGGTGAACACTTCCGGCTCCGAGAGCGGGAGCTCTATGGTCTCGCGGACCAGTTCCAGCTCCTCGTCGAGCCCGCCGATGTCCTCGTAGGTCGCGCCCGCGGTGTGCTCGGCGGGCGGCGACTCGCCGGACTTCGGGCGGGCGTCGTCTCCGGGCAGGTCGGTCCCCGAGTCGGCGGCAGGTGCGGACCGGTCGGCGTCGGCTCCGTCGTTTCTCGCATCCGCCCGTGCGTCGCCGCGATCGCTCGCGGCCCCCACGTCACCCTCGTACTCGACCGACACGTCGGTCGACGACGTGACCCGAACGGTCCCCGCGGGCGCCGTCCGGGCGACGACGAAGCGGAGCCCGCCGAGCCGCTCGACGTGGACGGCCTCGCCCTCGGTGACGGGACGGTCGCGGAGCTCGCGGGAGAGGGCGCGCTCGACGACCTCGCGGCTCACGTCCACCTCGGCGAGGCGGCCGGGCGCCGTCAGCGTCACGCGGTCGGCGTCCGAGACGTCGACGGGCGCGATCGTCACGGTGTCGCCGACCTTCACGCCGGCGTTCGCGCGGGTGTCGGCGTCGATGAGGACGGAGCCGTCGGGGGCGTCGGGGCCGCCCGGCCACACCTTCGCGACCGCGGTGCGCTCGCCGCGCACCTCGACCGTGTCGCCGCTGAGGAGGGCGAGCCGCTTGCGGGCCGACTCGGGGAGCCTGGCGATGCCCCGGCCCGCGTCCCGCTTCTCGGCGGCACGCACCGTGAGCCGGAGCCCTGCGGTGTCGTTCATAGGCCACGTTCTCGCCCGCGGCTCTTTATCCTTGTCCGACGCCGTCGTGAGTCGGTTCCCGCCCGGAGACGCGGATCCAAAACGGCCGGAGGGTAGCGACGATTGCTTATAAACATCGACTGCGGCGGCGCGTACCGACGAGCGCCCGCGGGGCGCGAGTCGCACGCGCGAGGGAGTCGCGAGCGCCTTTATAAGGCGCGAGCGACGAGGCTGGGGAGGTGAGAGGTGCTGTGCGGTCGCTGTCGGGTGGGACTCAAAGGGGCAGCCGGGAGGGCCGCGGAGACGACGTAAGCACCGCAGGGAGCGAACGGAGTGAGCGACCGAGGAGCGCAACGAGTGTGCGCGGCCCTCCCGGCTGGGGCTTTGGAGGAGTTCTCCGCCGGTCCGTCGGCACTCGTTTATAAACGACCGGTTGGGGCGTTGGAGGTGTTCTCCGCGGCATCGCCGCTTGCTTATAAATATACCACTGCTCGATCCGAGTCACCGCACTCCCGCGCGTATCGACCGCAACCCCCTTCCCTCGGCCGGCCGCGGTGACTGGTATGCAACCGACGGGACACCTGCGGGGCGACGCGGTCCGCGTCGGCGGGGACGCCCGCCAGCGCTTCTACGACGCCCGGGGGTACGGGCGGCCGCTCGACGGCAACGAGATCGCGCTCTCGCGGGTCGAGGCCGCGCACCTGCTGTTCCGCGGCGACCTCTCCGGGATAACGCTGAGCGATGAGTCAGATCCCGTCGGCTTCGAGCGCTTCTTCGTCGCGAGCGCGGCCGCGGCCGACCGCTTCGCGGTGCGCTTCCTCGTCTACTCCGACCTGCGCGACCGCGGCTTCTACCTCTCGCCGGCCCGGGATCCGTGGCCGGGCGGCCGCGACGCGGAGAGCGACGCGGTCGACTTCGTCGCCTACGAGCGCGGCGAGACGCCCGACACGGGCAACGTGAAGTACCCGATCCAGGTCGTCGGCGAGCGCGAGTCCGTCGCGGCCGCGGAACTGGCCGGGCGCACCCTCGCGGTCGTCGACGAGGAGTCCGACATCACCTACTTCGCGGCCGAGGCGGGCGCCATCGACGGCGCGACCGACTACGAGCCCCCCGCCGACCTGCGGGGCGTGCTCCTCGCCGACCGCGTGGTCGTCTGGGACGCCCCCGAGGGCCTCTACGAGCGCGGCTTCTACGGGCGGCCGCTCACCGGGCGGGCGGCCGACGTGGAGGGCGCGCTCCAGCTCTCGCTGGTCGAGGCCGCGTCGCTGGCCGCGGACGGGCGGCTGTCGCTGTCGGCGTCGGTCGGAGACGCGGGGAACGACGGCAGCGTCGCGGACGCGGACTCCGGCGACGCGGCCGCCCGAGTCGTCGCTCGCGGCCGCGACGTGGAGGGCGAGCGCTTCGACCGTCGGCTCGCGATTTATAAGCGCCTCCGCGCGGCCGACGCGGTGCCGAAGACCGGCTTCAAGTTCGGCGCCGACTTCCGGACGTACCTCGACGTGGAGACGGTCGACGACCTCCCGCACTCCGAACACCTCGTTCGCGTCGTCGAGGCCGACCACGAGTTCTCGCCGCGCGAACTGTCGCTCGACGTGCGCCTCGCGGGCGGCGTCCGCAAGGAGATGGTGTTCGCGCTGACGGCAGTCGGCGGCGAGCACTCCGGCGACGACGCCGCCGACGCGCCGATCGGCGCCGACGTGGAGTGGCTCTCGGTCGACCGGCTGACGCCGTAGCTCAGTCCTCGATCTCGAATGGAACGACGTAGGTTCGATCGCTCGCCCTGAGCGAGAAGGCGTACTCGCCCGACCGGTGTAGCACCGCGTCGCGGCGGTCCGACGCGTCCGGCGCGGTCGGGTCGTAGCGGACCTCCCACGTCTCCGTCTCGCCCGGGGCCAGCTCCCGGACGGTCAGGTTGTGGGTGCCCGCCGGGGCGTTCGCGGCCGTCTCCCACTCGGGGGCGTCGGCTCCCCGCGCCGCGGCGTTCCGGAAGACGACCCATTGGTCCGGGTTGACCGGCACCGCTTCGTCCCCGACGTTCGTGGCGGTGACGCGGACGATATCCGCGTCCCGTTCGAGGGACAGCGAGAGGCCGCCCGCCCGTTCCTCCGGACACACCGGGTCGTCGACCCGCTCGCCGTCCGGTCCGATCGCGGGACAGGCCGGCGAACCGCCGGACAGGCAGCCGGTGAGAACGACGAGGCAAGCGACCGCGACGAGCGCGAGCCGAGGCATACCCGGGACGACCGCTCGCCGTTCAAAAATGGGTGCCGGAGGCTACAACGGTCGCTTGAACCACGGCTTCCGAGCGCGGACGTCGTCGGGAGAACGGGAGGTTTTTTCCGGCGGTGACGCCCTTCGCCACCCATGGACGATCCCTCCATGTTCCCGTCCGAGTCGGACGAGTACGACATCTCGACCGTCGACCTCAGCGACGACCGCTACGAGGTGAAACAGTCGCTGGTCCGGAACAAGTACACCGTCCGCGACAGCGCCGGAAACGTCGTCCTCCGCGGGAAACAGAAGATGTTCAAGCTGAAAGAGGAGTTCCCGTTCGTCACCGGCGACGACGAGGACGCCTTCTCGGTGAAGGCGGGCGGCATCGTCGACATCGGCGGCAACTACGCGATCATCGACGCGGGCACCGGCGAGGAGGTGGTCGTGCTGGACGAGGACTACTCGCTGTTCGTCGAGAACTGGACGGTCCGCGACCCCGAGACGGGCGAGGCGCTGGCGACGATCAAATCGAAGAACAAGCTGCTGTCGGGGCTCCGCCACCTCGTCGGCGCCGCGAACCTGATCCCGAACAAGTACGAGATATTCGACGCCGACGGCGGCCACGTCGGCGACATCGAGGGGCAGTTCTCGATGCGGGACGCCTACACCGTCACCATCGACGACGCGAGCGACGTGCCGAAGGAGGCGGTCGTCGCCGCCGCGTGCATCCTCGACGCCTTGGAGAACCAGTAGCGGCGGTCGGACCGTTTTGGACCCAGTCATAGGTCCGCAGAGGAGACATGCGAACACGCCTCGGCGGTAATCAAACGAGATGAGAAAAGAAGAGCGCGCGTACGAGATCGTCGTCGACCTCTATTTCGACGACGTCCTCGGATTCGACGCACTCGCCGCATCGATCGGCCAGCCGGACGCAGAAGCGGCTCGTGCCTCGAAGAAACTGCTTGACGACGGAGAGGCGGTTGCTGACGAATTAGCAGGGGTATAGAGACCCGATTCGGCGACCGACGTCGAGTCTTCGATTCGTCGGTGTGGTACCGATGCGTTTCGAACGTTCAATACCGGAGGCGCAGACCGCCTTCGAATCCGTCCTATTCGGACGCGAACTGGTACTACTCCCCGCCGAGCTTCGATTCGCCGACCGCGTCGTGGCCCTCGATGATCTCCGTCCCACCCATGTACGGCCGCAGCGCCTCGGGGACGGTGACGGTGCCGTCGTCGTTCTGGTAGTACTCCAGGATGGCGACGACGATCCGCGGGACCGCGAGCCCCGAGCCGTTCAGGGTGTGGAGGAACTCGGCCGACTCGTGGTGCTCCTCGCGGTAGCGGATCCCCGCGCGGCGCGCCTGGAAGTCCCTGAAGTTCGAGACCGAGGAGACCTCCAGCCAGCGGCCGCCCCGCTCCGGTCCCTCGTCCATGTCGTCGGCGGGCGCCCACACCTCGACGTCGTACTTCTTCGCCTGCGTGAACCCGAGGTCGCCGGTACACATCTCCAGGATGCGGTAGGGCAACTCGAGGCGGCGCAGCACTTCCTCGGCCTCGTCGACGAGCCCCTCGAAGCGCTCGTCGCTCTCCTCGGGCCGGACGAAGTTCACCATCTCCACCTTGTTGAACTGGTGGACGCGAACGATGCCGCGCGTCTCGGTGCCGTGCTCGCCCGCCTCCTGCCGGAAGTTCGGCGTGTACGCCTGGTACTTGAGGGGAAGGTCCTCGCCGAGCAGGATCTCGTCGCGGTGGAGGTTCGTGACGGGCACCTCCGCGGTCGGGAGCAGCCAGAGGTCGTCGTCGTCGTACTCGTCCTCGTTGGTGCCCTCCACGCGGTAGGCGTCCTCGGTGAACTTCGGGAGCTGGCCGGTGCCGCGCATCGACGCGGAGTTAACCGGGATCGGCGGGAACACGTCCTCGTACCCCTGCTCGCGGTGCACGTCGAGCATGAACTGGATCAGCGCGTGTTCGAGGCGGGCGCCGTCGCCCTTCGCGACGTAGAACCCGCCGCCGGCGACCTTCGCGCCGCGCTCGAAGTCGAGGATCTCGAGCTCCTCGCCGAGGTCGTAGTGGGGCTCGACCTCGTCCGGAAGGTTCCGGAGGTCGTCGAACCCCTCGCGGCGGCGCTCGACGTTCTCCGACTCGTCGGCGCCCACGGGGACCGACTCCTGCGGGATCTGCGGGAGTTCGAGCAGCGACTCCTCCAGTTCGGCCTCCAGCTCCTCGGCGCGCTCCTCGATCGCCTGAAGCTCGGCTTTGAGGTCCTGTGACCGCTCGATCGCCTCTTGGGCTTCTTCCTCCTCGCCGGCCGCCTTCAGCTCGCCGATCTTCGAGGAGACCTCGTTGCGCTCGTGTCGCAGGTCGTCGCCCCGCTGTTTCAGCTCCCGCCACTCCTCGTCGACGTCGAGTATCCGGTCGAGGTCCACGTCGACGCCCTTGTTGTCGAGCGCCTCGCGGACGACCTCGGGGTTCTCCCGGACGAACTGTCGAGACAGCATTTACCGGGAGTTCCGCGGGGCGACCCAAAACCGTATCGGAGCGTCGGCACCGATTCGCACGGAGCGGTGCGGTGGTCGGAACGTGAGGTGGTCGGAGCGTGCGGCCGGGTGAGACACACGCGAAAAACGGACGCCGAGCCGGGGCGTCGGGAGCGGTCCGACGTGACCGCCCGACTGGGGTGTCGGCCGATCCGGTGTCGGCCTAGTTAGTGATCACGTGAGCGACGCAGTCCTCGTCCACGAAGGCGCCGTCGGCGGACAGCTGGGCGCAGTTCTGGACGCCGTCGGAGCCGCCGGGGAACTGGTCGACCGGCGCGACCGCGACGGTCAACACGAGCGTCGGGAGACACTGACCCGCGCTGAGTCCGCCGCTGTTCGGGTGCGTGGCGGTGACCGTTCCGCCGCTCGCCGAGGCGTTCCAGCCGCTGCCGGACGCCGAGACGAACGATATCCCGCCCGGCAGCGTGTCGGTGACGGTGATCTGGCCGTCACAGGTCTGCTCTTGGAGCATACACACGTCGATCTCGTAGCTCGACTGCTGGCCGTACTGGAACTGGCCGCCGGTCGTCTTCTCGATGTTGAGCCCGTCACAGGAGGCCTGCGGGGGCTGGACCGGAACGCTGACGCAGCTTCGGTTGTTCCTGGCGTTGCCGTCGTCGCTCTCGATGCTCGCGCAGTTGCGAATCGCATCGCCGGTCTCGTCTATCGAGCCGATCTCGACTTCGAGGGCGAGCGTCGGGAGGCAGTCGCCCGCGGCCAAGCCGCCGCTGTTCTGGTGTTCCGCGCTGACGACGCCGCCCGACTCGCTGACCGACCAACCGCTCCCGCTTCCGCCGAGGAACGTCACGCCGCTCGGCAGCGCGTCGATAACCGGGACCGGTCCACGGCAGAGCCCGTCGCCGTCGTTACAGACGGTGATCTGGAACTCGGTCGTGTCGCCGGGCGCGACGCTGTCCGCCTCGTGGACCTTCTCGATGGACAGGTCGCAGTCGCCCCCGGTGCCCGTCGTGTCGATCGGGACGCTGACGCAGCTCTGGTTGTTGTCCGAGTTCGCGTCGTCGAACTTGATGCTCGCGCAGTTGCGGACCGCGTCGCCGGTCTCGTCTATCGAGCCGATCTCGACTTCGAGGGCGAGCGTCGGGAGGCAGTCGCCCGGGGCCAAGCCGCCGCTGTTCGGGTGTTCCGCAGTGACGACGCCGCCGGTCTCGCTGACCGACCAGCCGCTCCCGCTCCCGCCGAGGAACGTCACGCCGCTCGGCAGCGAGTCGACGACCGGCACCGAGCCGCGACAGCTCTCTCCGCCGACGTTGCAGACGGTGATCTGGAACTCGGTCGTGCCGCCGGGCGCGACCGCCTCACCGTCGTGTTCCTTCCGTATCGAGAGGTCACAGGCGCCGCCGACGGTGTCCGTGTCGACGGGGACGCTGATACAGTCGCGGTTGTTGGTCGAGTCCGCGTCGTCGCTCTCGACGCTCGCGCAGTTGCGGATCGCGTCGCCGGTCTCGTCTATCGAGCCGATCTCGACCTCGAGCGTGAGCGTCGGGAGGCAGTCCCCTGGAGCTAAGCCGCCGCTGTTCTGGTGTTCCGCGCCGACGACGCCGCCCGATTCACTGACCGACCAGCCGCTCCCGCTTCCGGCGAGGAACGCCACGCCGCTTGGCAGCGAGTCGACGACCGGGACCGGCCCTCGGCAGAGCCCGTCTCCCTCGTTACAGACGGTGATCTCGAACTCGCTCGCGCTACCGGGCACGGCGAGGTCACCGCGGTGCGCCTTCGATATCGACAGGTCACACTCGCCGGTGCTCGTGACCGGGACGGTGACGCAGTCGGTCTTGTAACTCAGGTTCGGATCGCCCTGTTCGACCGCGACGCAGTTGCGGACCGCGTCACCGACTTCGTCCGGAGATCCCACGTCGACCGCGAGGGTCAGCGTCGGCAGACAGTCCCCGGGGCTCAGGCCGTTCGCGTTGGGGTGCTCGCAGGTCACGACGCCGCCGCTCTCGGTACAGTTCCAGTCGGTCCCGGTGTCCCCGGCGTACGTCACGCCGCTCGGGAGGTCGTCCGTGACGGTCACGGTGTCCTCGCAGGTGCCGTCGCCGTCGTTACAGACGGTGATCTCGAACTCGGTGGCGGTCCCGTACGAGACGGTATCGCCGACGTGTGCCTTGGTGACGGAGAGGTCACACTGGCGAGGCGGCCAAGTACAGCCGGCCAGCGAGATCGCGCCGCCCACGCCGACCGTCTGAAGGACACGACGCCGGTTGATCGGTCGCTCGTCCGTCATCGGAGCCACCGCTTCTCCGAGGGGATCCGAGCGGTGCCGAGAGAGCGGCCCGTCTCACGGCCGCGCCCCTCAGAACTCGATCGGATTCGAGTTCGAGGCGACCGGGTCCGCGGGGATTGATCCCGGGGAGATCCGGGTCGATCGAGGCGTCTGTGAGCGGAGAGTCCGCTTCCGTTGAGCTGGTCTGTGGTTGTCATAGTCTGGCATGGAACCACACCCTACCGGGCAGTAAGTGTAGGATACAATTTATGAGTATTCTTATGATTAGGAAAGCACTCCATATATATCTATCGTCGGGGCAGAATACCGAGCGTCCCCGTTCCGCCACGACGGGTCGGACGTATTTGAGGGGAGTAACCGGCCACGGAGGCCGCCGCCTCCCGGTCAGGGGATCACGGTGAAGACGCCGTACAGCATGAACAGTGCGAGCGCGGCGACGACGACGCCCATCACGCGCATCATGAGGATCCGCGTGTCGCTCGGTTCGATTCGCTGCGTCGAGCGGTCGGGCGATCGGGTCTGCCAGCTCGTCATCTTTCGCGGGAACGCCGCCATCGTCAGCGCCCCGGCGGCGACGAGGAGGGGGACGGCGGCGAAGAACAGCCGAAACGGTGCGGGGAGCATGCGCCCGCACCTGTTCGCGCGAGCCAACAAAACTTACGGAGTCGAGCGATCCGCGGGCACCGGCGGCGGTCCCCCGGTGTGGCGCGGGAGCGCCGGCGTCAGTACCCGCCCGGTAGCGCCATCCCGACCGCGAGCGCGACGAGCGGGACCGCGGCGACGACCGCGTACCACAGTCCCGCGCCGCCGAGGAGGAGCCACGTCGAGGGGCCGTACCCGGTCGGGTCCCAGTCGAGCCCGAACCGCGGGAGGCCGGCCGCGGCGACCGCCGGTGCGACGAAGGCGACGAGGACGGTGCCGACCAGCGCCGTGGCGAGGAACCCCCCGCTCCAGGCGGGGCCCGCCTCGCCCGCCCGCGTGACCGTGAGCGCGACGCCGACGAGATACGGGACCGAGAGCGCGATCGAGACGCCGAGGTAGGATGGGAGGAGGCGCCCCGTCGGCGGCAGGGCGCGCAACAGCGCCCGGAGGCGCTCGGCGGCGAGGAACGGCGCGCATAACCCCGCAGCGACGAGGCCGGGGAAGAGGAACAGCGCGACCGTCCACAGCCACCCGACGACCGCGTCCGCGACGGCGGGAACTGCGAGGGAAGCGGCCGAACCCGAGATCGGGGGAACGGCACCTGAGAGGGCGGAGAGAGGAGGGACCATGCGAGAGAGAGCCGCCGCGGGCGACAAACCTCTTGCGGTGCCTTGTGGTGAGTCGCGGCGACCGCAGCCGACTCCTCCGCGCCGACCCGGAACCACCAGCGTTTATCCCGCTCGCCGCGACCGGCCGACAACGATGCTCATCACGGGCGCGACGCTGGCCGACGGCCGGGTTCGAGACGTGCGGATCGGCGACGACGGACGGATCGCCGCGGTCGCCGAGGGGCTCGGCGCCGACGCCGGCGAGCGCGTCCTCGAAGCGCGGGGCAGACACCTCCTCCCGGGCGCGGTCGACGTCCACGTCCACTTCCGCGAGCCGGGCGGGGGCCACAAGGAGACGTGGACGTCGGGGTCCGAGAGCGCGGCCGCGGGCGGCGTCACGACCGTCGTCGACCAGCCGAACACCTCGCCGCCCACCGTCGACGGCGCGGCGTTCGACGAGAAGGCCGCGCTCGCGGCCGACTCGCTCGTCGACTACGGCATCAACGGCGGCGTCACGGAGGAGTGGGACCCCGAGAGCCTCTTCGAGCGCCCCCTCTTCGCGCTCGGCGAGGTGTTCCTCGCGGACTCGACGGGCGACATGGGGATCGACGCCGACCTGTTCGCCGACGCGCTCGACGCGGCCGCGGCCCGCGACGTACCGGTCACCGTCCACGCCGAGGACGCGACGCTGTTCGACGAGTCGGCGCTCGACGGCGACCTCGGCGGCGTCGGCACGGCCGCGACCGCGGACGCGTGGTCCGCCTACCGGACCGCCGACGCGGAGTACGCCGCCGTCGAGCGCGCGCTCGCGGCGGCCGCCGACCGCGACGCGCGGGTCCACGTCGCGCACACCTCGACGCCGGAAGCGGTCGACGCCGTCGCCGAGGCCCGCGAGAGCGGGTCGACCGCGACCTGCGAGGTGACGCCGCACCACCTCTACCTCTCGCGGGAGCGGGCGCGCTCGCTCGGGACGTTCGGGCGGATGAACCCGCCGCTCCGCTCGGAGGAGCGCCGCGAGGCGCTGTTCGCCCGGCTCGCCGAGGGCGCCGTCGACGTCGTCGCGACCGACCACGCGCCGCACACGGTCGGAGAGAAGCGGCGGGGGCTCGTCGACGCGCCGAGCGGCGTCCCCGGGGTCGAGACGCTGTACCCGCTCCTCCTCGAATCGGCCCGGAACGGGGAGCTGTCGCTCGAACGCGTCCGCGACGTCGTCGCCGCGAACCCCGCCGAGATCTTCGGCCTCGACCGGAAGGGACGGGTCGCGGAGGGACGCGACGCCGACCTCGTCCTCGTCGACACCGCCGACCCGCGCGAGATCGAGGCCGCCGCGCTCCACAGCGCCTGCGCGTGGACCCCCTTCGAGGGGCTGCGCGGGGTCTTCCCCGAAGTGACCCTCGTCCGCGGCGAGGTCGTCTACGAGCGCGACCCGGCGACCGGGGCCGCGTCGTTCGGCGAGCCGGTCGGCCGGAACGTCAGGGAACGGTAGTCGCGCGCCGCGGGGAGTCCGCGGGGTCGCCGCCGACTGGGTGAAACGCCGAGACGCCGAGGACCCGAAACGCCGAGACGACGAAGCGCCGAGGACCCGAAACGCCGAAATCGGCCGCGACGAGCGGACCGCCGCCGGCGGAACGCATATGCCGTTGCTCGCCTTACCCGGGGTATATCGATGATCACGGGGAGCATTCGCACGGTCGTCTCCGGACGGGAACCCGACCCCGACGAGGACGACCGACCATGACGGACCCCGGAGAGTCGGGACCGCTCGGGGCCGGTCCCGCGGAGTCGGCGGACGCCGAGACGGAATCGACCGAGGGCAAGGGGACGGGCACGGCGGCCGGCACCGCCGCGGCGGTCGAGCCCGAGACGCCCGCGGACGTCGCGGCGCTCGCGGACCGGATCGTCGAGGAGGTCGAGGACGTGATCGTCGGCAAGCGCGACGCCGTCGAACACGTCCTCGTCACCGTGTTGGCGCGCGGCCACCTCCTCGTCGAGGACGTTCCCGGGGTCGGGAAGACGACGCTCGCGAAGTCGGTGGCGCGCTCGATCGACGGCTCGTTCAAGCGCGTCCAGTTCACGCCCGACCTGCTGCCCTCCGACGTCACCGGCGTCAACGTGTTCAACCGCCGGACCGACGAGTTCGACTTCCAGCCCGGCCCGGTGTTCGCGAACGTCGTCCTCGGCGACGAGATCAACCGCGCCCCGCCGAAGACCCAGTCGGCGCTGCTCGAAGCGATGGAGGAGAACCAGGTGACCACCGACGGGACGACCCGCGCCCTGCCGGACCCGTTCTGCGTGATCGCGACCCAGAACGACGTGGAGCCGGGACAGACGTACGAGCTCCCCGTCGCGGAGGTCGACCGCTTCACGAAGAAGATCCGCCTCGGCTACCCGGACACCGAGGAGGAGGCGGCGATCCTCGGGCGGCTGACCGGCGACCACCCGGTCGACGCGGTCGAGCCCGTGGCCACGATCGCGGACGTCCGACGGGCCCGCCGGATCGTCGGCGAGATCGAGGCCTCGGAGGCGGTCCGGGAGTACGTGGCCCGGCTGGCGGTGTTCACCCGCCGGAACGCGAGGCTCGGGGCGAGCCCGCGCGGGAGCCTCGCGCTGATCCGCGCGTCGCAGGCCCGCGCCGCGCTCGACGGCCGCGGATACGTGATCCCCGACGACGTGCAGGCCGAGGCGCCGACCGTGCTCTCGCATCGCATCCGGACCGAGTCGGGCGGGACCGACGGCGCGGACGTCGTCGACGACGCCCTCGACCGGATCCGCGTGGAGTGACGCCGATGACCCCGACGCTCCCCTCGTCCCGATGACCCCCGAACTCACCCGCCGGGGACGCGTCGCCGGCGTCGTCGGTCTCGTCGCGGCCGCCAGCGCGCTCGCCGCCGGCGGGCGCGCGCTCGACGCGATCGTGATCCCGGTCGCCATCGCGCTCGCGGCCGGCTACGTCCAGGTATCGCGCGTCGACGTCCCCGCGGTCCGCCACGTGACGCCCCCCGACGGGTTCGTCGGGGAGACGCGCGAGGTCCGCCTGGAGTTCGGCCCCGAGGCGGCCCGGGACGGCGAGGCGAGTGGCCCCTCGTTCCTCGCCGACGTACGCGTCCAAGTCGACGCGGGTCTCGAGGGGCCGACGGCGCCGATCCGGGCGGCCGTCGGCACCGAACCGGTGTCGTACGCCGTCGCGTACCGCGAGCGCGGCGAGCGGACGCTCGGTCCCGTCGACCTGACCGTGACCGACGTGTTCGGGCTCTTCGAGCGCGAGTTGGTCGTCGACGAGACGGACGCGGTGACCGTGTACCCGCCCCGGGACCCGGTCCCGACGCGGTTCCGCCGCGAGCTGTACGCGGCCGACGCGGTCGACGTGAGCCGCCGGCGCGAGGAGTTCGACCGCCTCCGGGAGTACACCCGCGGCGACGCGGTCCGCGACGTCCACTGGGCGACGACCGCGAAGCGCGACGAGATCGTCGTCAAGGAGTTCGCGGCCGAGACCGCCCGGAACCGGGTGACGATCGCGGGCGGCACGGAGGTGCGCGGCGGGGAGGCGAGAGGGCGCGGCGACCGCGACGGCCGGGAGCGCTCGGGGTTCGGCGCCGCCGCCCGCGGCGGCGACTCGGCGGCCGACCGCTCCGCGAGCGCGGCCGCGGCCGACGAGCTCGCCCGGGCGACGGCGAGCCTCGCGCTGGCGCTGCTCGACGACGGCGTCCCGGTCGACGTCCGGCTGCCCGGCGGGCGCGTCTCGGCGGCGCCGGGCGGCCGCGGCCGCCGCGAGGTGCTGGAGCTCGCGGCGCGGACCGGCCCGGGCGCGGTGACCGACGACGAGGCCGACGTGACGATCGTCGCCGACGCGGACGGCGCTCGGTTCCGCGCGGGCGACCGCTCCGTCTCGTTCGCCGACCTGCGCCGCGAGGCGGAGGGCGAGCGCACGACGGGCGACGACGCCGAGAGGAGGCGGGCCGACGATGCGGCGGACGGACGGGAGGTGGCGTCGCCGTGAGTCGGCGCCCGACCGTCCGGGAGCGCCTCTCCGGGGGCGGTTCCGACGAGGCCGACCGACGGCTGGCCGACCCGGCGGTCGTCGGCGTCGCGGTCGTCGCCGCGGCGTACCTCGCCGTGTTCTTCGAGGTGACGAACGTCGTCGGCGGGACCGGGCGGACCGCGGCGGTCGTCGCGCTCGCGGGGCTCGGCGGGCTCGCGCTGGCACGGGCCGTCGGCGAGCGGACCGCGCTGTGGCTGGCCGGGGCGCTGTTCGTCGCGGGGCTCGCGGGCTACTTCCTCGCCATCCCCGCGAGCCAGCGCGCGCTGTTCACGGTCCGGAGCGTCGCCCTGGACCTCCTCGCGCTGTCGACCGGGCTCTCCGTGCTGCGGCTTGCGCTCGCGGACGTCTGGGTGCTCGCGGTGGCGCCGGTGCCGACGTTCCTCGTCGGCTACTTCGCGGGGCGCGGGCGCCACGTCGCGGCCGCGGCGGTCGCGGGCGGGACCCTCGGCTTCCTCGTGCTCACCGGCGACGCCGGGACGGGCGCCGCGGTCGCCGGCGTCGTCGGCCTCGCGCTCGCGGTGGGGCTCTCCACGCTGTCGACCCCGAGCCGGCGCCGCGGCCACGCCGGCACGTTCGCGCTGGTGGTGGCGGCGATGGTCGTCGCGAGCGCGACGGTTACCGTGATCCCGGCGGGCGCGGCGGCGCCGCTGGGGCTCGACCGCGGCTCGGCGACGCTGGAGTCGAGCCTGAGCGGCGACGACGAGCTGGAGGTGGTCGGGTCGACGCGGCTCTCGCCCGAGGTCCGATACACGATCGAGAGCCCGGTCGAGCGGAACTGGCACACGGGCGCGTACGACACCTACACCGGCGACGGCTGGGTCCGGACCGGCGAGCGGACCGCGGTCAACGAGTCGCTGCCGGCCCCGCCGGGAGCGAACGACAGCGTCGAGACGACGATCACCGCGGAGACCGAGTCGAGCGCGCTCCCGGCGCCGTGGAAGCCGGTCTCGGCCTCTGGCGGGGGCGCGGTCGAGGCCGACGAGCGCGGCAGTCTCCGGCTCGCGAGCTCGCTCGAACCGGGCGATCAGGTGACCGTCGAGAGCCGCGTCCTCGACGCCGACCCCGCGACGCTCCGCAACGCCAGCACCGACTACCCGGCGGCGATCGAGGAGCGGTACACGCAGCTGCCCGAGAGCACGCCCGACCGGGTCGGCGAGCGGACCGAGGAGATCGTGGCCGCGGCGGACGCGGAGTCGCCGTACGAGCGGGCGGCCGCGATCGAGGCGTACCTGCGCTCGGAGTACGACTACTCGCTGACCGTCGAGGAGCCCGAGGGCGACGTGGCGGACGCGTTCCTCTTCGAGATGGACGCCGGCTACTGCGTGTACTTCGCGACGACGATGGCGGCGATGCTCCGGTCGCAGGGCATCCCCACGCGGTTCGAGACCGGCTACACGCCCGGCGAGCGGGTGGGCGACGACGAGTACGTCGTCCGCGGACAGAACGCCCACGCGTGGGTGTCGATCTACGTGCCCGACCACGGCTGGGTGGCGTTCGACCCGACCCCGTCCGACCCGCGCGACGAGGCCCGAGAGACGCGACTCGCGGAGGCCCGCGCCGACGGCGCCGAAGACGTCGACACCGAGGCGTCCGCGCCGGACGCGGCGACGGAGACCGAGCCGGACGAGACCGACGCGGAGGCGACCGACGATCCGCGGACGCCGACTCCCGGTGCGGGCAACGTGACGAGCGGAAACGAGACCGCCGCGGGAGAGGCGAGGACGCTCGGCCCCGGTGGCATCGCGCAGCTCGACGGCACGCAGACGGGAACCGCGCCGTCGACGGCCACCGGCCCGGCAGCGGGGACCGGGGCGAGCGGGAGCGACGGCCCGTTCGACCCGCTCCCCGACCCGGAGACCGCGCTCTACTGGTTGATCGTCGCAGGGCTCGGCGTCGCCGGCGTTCGGCGGACCGGCCTCGCGGGCCGTGCGGGCCGGCGGATCGGTCCGTTGCTCCCGCGGCGGCCCGGCGACCCCACCGCGGACGCCGAGCGGGCGTTCGCCGACCTCGAACGCCTCCTCGCCGAGCCCTACCGCGAGCGGCGACCGGGGGAGACCCCGCGGCGTTACGTCGACGCGGTCCGGACGCTCGGGGCGGACGAGCGCGTCGAGATCATCGCGGACGCGTACGAGCGCGCCGCGTACGCCGGATCGGTGACCCGCGACGAGGCCGACGCGGCCCGCCGGGCCGTGCGCCGCCTCGCTCTCGAACGACTGCCGCTCATCGGGCGGTTCGTCCGCTGATCGGGGGGCTTCCCGACACTATTTAATACGGGCATCGTGTAGATTCGGGCTGTAATGTCGGAAGTCTGCTCGACGTGCGGACTGCCCCAGGAACTCTGCGTCTGCGAGGACGTCGCGAAGGAGTCCCAGCAGATCAGCATCCGCATCGACGAGCGCAGGTACGGTAAGGAGGTAACGGTCATCGAAGGATTCGACCCGAAGGACGTGGACCTGAGCTCCCTCTCGTCGGATCTCAAGTCGAAGTTCGCCTGCGGGGGCACCGTCGAGGACGGCGCCATCGAGCTCCAGGGGAACCACTCGGGTCGCGTGGAGGACTTCCTCCGCGACAAGGGTTTCAACGTCGCGTGACCGTCACCTGACCGTCCGCCGTCGAGCGTCGGTTCTCCGCGCAGTTTTTCACCGTTTTCCGTCGCCGAGCGACGGCCCCGTCCGTCTCACGCGACCACGGCGGCTCGCCCGACGACGAACGCGGCCGCCGCCAGGAAGGTGCCGTATTTAAACCGTCGCTGCGCGGCGGCGGGGTCTGAGAAGCTCTCGTAGGTCGCGTACAGCATGACCGCGTCGGCGACCGCGACGACCGCGAGGTAGGCCGCGCCGAGCGTCCCGGAGCGGTACGGCAGCGGGCTGACGGCGACGGCGACGACGAGCGCGGCGGCGCCGATCCGCAGCGCCGTGCGCTCGCCGACCGCGATGGGGAGCGTCGCGAGCCCCTCCTCGCGGTCGCCGGCCACGTCCTCGACGTCTTTGATCACCTCGCGCGTGAACGTCGAGAGCCCGGCGAGCGCGGCGAGGACGAGGACCGCACGCGGATTCCCCGCGGCGGCGCCGCCGAACAGGAACGTCGAGCCGACGAGGTAGGCGACGAGGGCGTTGCCGAGGCCGGGCGTCCCCTTAAAAATGCTCGTGTAGGTGACCAGGGCGACGAGGTTCACCGCGGCGATGGCGATCGCGAGCGGCGGGAGGGCGACCGCGGCCGCGACGGCGACGGCGAACCAGACGGTCGCGGTCGCGAGTGCGCCCCGGGGCGAGACGGCGCCCCGCGGGATCGGCCGGTCGGGGCGGTTGACCGCGTCGATCTCGCGGTCGAAGTAGTCGTTGATCGCGTTGCCCGCGGCGACCGCGAAGGCGGTGGTCACGGCCGCGAGCGCGGTCGGGAGGGCGGCGCCGCTCGCGCCCGCGACGAACGCGCCGGTGGCCGTGAGGGCCCCGGCCGCGACGCAGTTGCCGAGGCGCGCGAGCTCGACGATACCGCGGAGCGTGTCTCGCACGTCGTCCGCGTACTCCCGCCCGCGAGGAATAAACGGTGCGGGATCGGTCGGGGGCCGCGGTAGGCGACGGGGCGTCAGTCGTCTCGTCGTCGCGGAGGCGTCTCGTCGTCGCGGAGGCGTCTCGGCGTCGCGGAGGCGTCTCGGCGTCGCGGAGGCGTCTCGGCGTCGCGGGGGCGTCTCGGCGTCGCGGGGGCGCCTCGTCGTCGCGGGGGCGTCGCGAGGGCGTCGCCCCTTCCCGAATGTGTTCGCCCGGCCTCGGACGGTTGTCGGTCGGTCTGCCACGAACGTTTATCAGGTCCGAAATGAAACACACGGACATGGCCAAAGGCTTAGACGTCGGCACGATGAACATCCTCTCCGGACGGCAGGAGGGCGCGGAGACGGTGTTCGTACAGCAGCGCAACTCGTTCGTCGAGATCGAGTACAGCGACATGGCCGAGCAGATGCTCTCGCGCAGCGAGGTCCTCCACATCCGGAAGGACGACAAGGTGTACGTCGTCGGCGACGACGCCCTCAACTTCGCGAACATCTTCAACAAGGAGACCCGCCGGCCGATGCAACACGGCATCCTCTCCAGCGAGGAGGCGTCGGCCATCCCGATGATCAAACTGATCACCGAGCAGGTCGTCGGCGAGCCCTCGAAGCCGAACGAGCGGCTGTTCTACTCCAGCCCCGCGGACCCCATCGACTCGCCGCTCACGACGCTGTACCACGAGAAGACGCTGGAGTCGATGCTCGGCGACATGGGGTACGACCCCGAGCCGATCAACGAGGGGATGGCGGTCATCTACTCCGAGCTCGCCGACAACAACTTCACCGGCCTCGGGATCTCCTTCGGCGCGGGGATGACCAACGTCTGTCTCGCCTACTACGCGGTCCCCGTCATGAAGTTCTCCATCGCCCGCGGGGGCGACTGGGTCGACGAGCAGACCGCGCAGGCGACGGGCACCCCCGTCGACAAGGTGACGAGCATCAAAGAGGACGACTTCGAGCTCGACTTCCGCACCGACGTGGGCGGCGTCGAGGGCGCGCTCGCCATCTACTACGAGAACCTGCTCGACTACGTCATCGAGAACATCTCCCGCGAGGTCGACGAGGAGGACGTCGAGGAGGGGCTGGACGTGCCCGTCGTCGTCACCGGCGGTACCTCCAGCCCGAACGGCTTCGAGGACCTGTTCGCCGACCACCTCGCGGACGCGAACATCCCGTTCTCGATCAGCGGCGTACGCTCGGCCGACGAGCCGATGTACAGCGTCGCCAGCGGCGCCCTCGTCGCCGCCCGCTCCGAGGAGGGCGAGGACGACTCGGGCGCCGCCGAGGAGCCCGCGGCCGAGGAGGCCGTCCCCGAGTCAGAGGACTGAGGCGCGGGCGAGCGGCCGCCGACTTTTTCCGACCGACCGCCGCGCCGGATCCCGGGAATCCGCCGAAAAGTAAAACCGACGCCGTCCGTAGCGGCTGACATGTCTGACGCCGCCGGCGCCGACGGCGACCGTCGCCTGCGAGTCGACCTCGACGTCGATCCGACCGGCGACCGCCCTTGTCCGATCGTCTCCGAGGCCGACGAGGCCGCCGCGGTCGCGGTCAACGCGGTCGGCGACGAGTGCGTCGTCGACGTGACGACGCCGGAGGGCGAGGTGCGCCGCGGGACCGGCGAGGTCGACGCGGACTGCCTCTGTCACGCGTTCGGGCGGCTCGGCTACGTCCCGCACTTCCGGCGCGTCGAGGACGGGACGATCCTCGTCACCGCGTACGTCGACGACCGGGGCGCGGTCCGCCGCCTCGTCGAGGAGCTCCGCGAGGTCGTCGACCGGGTGCGGCTCGTCCGGCTCGCGGTCGTCGAGGGGCCGGACGCGACCGAGCAGGTCACGTTCGACCTCTCCGCGCTGACGCCGAAGCAGCGCCGCGGGCTCGAGCTCGCGGTCGTCCGCGGCTACTTCGACGACGACCGCGACGTGCGCCTGAGCGAACTGGCCGACGAGCTCGGGATCAGCAAGTCCGCGCTCTCCCAGCGGCTCCGCACCGCGCAGGCGAAGCTGGTGACGGACGTCTTCGACGGCGCCGAGCGGTGAGACCCTCTTGAAGCGATGGACCGGTAAAGCGGGACGCCGAGGGGGCGCGGTCGCCTCGGTCCGCCCATGAGCGACGACGACCCGCCGGCCGTCGAGCCGGTCCGAGACGACGCCACCGTCGAGCTCGTGCGCGACGCGATCGGCGTCGCTCGCGGCGAGGTGCCCGCGAAGCGCTTCTCGGCGAAGTACGGCACGGAAAGGGAGTCAGGGACCGCCGGCGACGAGGAGTAGGGACCAGCGGCGGCCGCGCGGCCCGGTGCGGCTCAGTCGTCGGCGGGCGCGGACCGGTCGGCGCCGTCGATCCGCGCGAGCGCCTCCTCGCCGGCGCGCTCCGACTCGGTGAGGTAGCACTTCGGGTCGGGCGCGAACGGGTCGCCGTGCGCCGAGAGCGCGCGGAGCCGCGAGCCGCCCCGGCAGATCGACTGGTACGCGCAGTCGGCGCAGCGACCGGAGAGCCGCTCCTCCCGCTCGCGCAGCCCGGCGAGGAGCGGGTTCGACTCGTCGGACCAGATCGCGCCGAACGAGCGGTCGCGGACGTTACCCGGCGAGTACCCCTGCCAGAACTGCGTGAGGTGAACGTTGCCGACGGGGTCGACGTCGGCGACGCGCTCGCCGGTCGGGTCGCCGCCGTTGCGCCGGAGATACTGATAAATGAGCCGGGCGCGGTCGGTCCCCATCTCGCGGTCGGCGTACTCGACGAGGTGGCCGGCGTCGGCGTAGTTCCCGACGAGCAGCGTCTCAATCTCCTCGCCGGCCTCGTGGTACTCGCGGGTGAGGTCACAGAGGTCCGTGACCGCTTTCCGAGTCGCCTCGGGCGAGAGGTCGACGTTCGAGATGTCGGCGCCCCGGCCGCCGTAGTCGAGGTGGTAGAAGCAGAAGCGGTCGACGCCGACGTCGACGAGCAGGTCGACGACGCCCGCGAGGTCGTCGACGTTGTGCTCGGTGATCGTGTACCGGAGCCCGGTCTTGAGCCCCACGTCGAGGCAGGCCTCGATGCCGCGCACGGCGGCGTCGAACGCGCCCTCCTCGCCGCGGATACGGTCGTTGCGCTCGGGGAGCCCGTCGACCGAGACGCCGGCGTACTTCAGCCCCGCCTCCTTCAGTTCGCGGGCGCGCTCGCGGGTGAGGAGCGTGCCGTTCGTCGAGAGCACCGGCCGGATCCCGCTGTCGTCTGCGTAGTCGATCAGCTCGGGGAGGTCCTCGCGGACGAGGGGCTCGCCGCCGGAGAACAACAGGACTGGAACGCCGAACTCGGCGAGGTCGTCGATGAGCGCCTTCCCCTCGGCGGTCGACAGCTCGTTCGGCGCGCCCTCAGTGTCCGCGCCCGCGTAGCAGTGCTCGCAGTAGAGGTTGCACCGCTTCGTGGTGTTCCAGACGACGACCGGTCGCCGCTGTTTCTCCTCGGTGATCTGCGGCTCCTTCGAGCCGTCGGCCGCGTCGTAGCGGAGCCCGTCGCTCTCGGCGTCGAGCCCGCACAGCAGCTTGCTGACGGAGATCATCGCGACCCCTCCGAGGACGGCTCCCCGGCGTCGCCCCCGTCGTCGACCGGCGCGCTGCCGCACGCGACCGTCGGCGTCCCCTCGGTCTCCTCGTAGACGCGCGGCTCGTCGGGGTCGTCGGACGACTCGTCGCCCCCCGCCTCGTCGCTCGCGAGCGACTCCTCGGAGTAGCGGGACACCTCCGCGGCCGGACACACCCACACGTCGCGGGCGTACCACGCGAAGAGCTTGCTCGCCTCCTCGTGGGCGGCGTCCGGCGTCGGCGCGGCGACGGTGCCGACGTGGCGGAGCGGGTCCGACTCCTCTTCGCGGACGAACACCTCGAACCGGCGACCGTCGGCCGACCGGGGCCCGTTCGCGTCCTCGCCTCGGTCCGTCTTCTCGACCATACCCCCGATACGGACGGTCCCCCGAACGGGGTTTCGCGCGTTCTCACAGCCGCGAAATTCGGCCGAACAGGTTCGGGCGATGGGGGCGGCTCGGTCGCCGCTCGGGAGGGGCGCGACGAGCGGCGGACGACGAACGGCGGAGCCGCCGCTACCGAAGCGGGGAGAGATGCGAGGACCGCAGGCGGCGCGATCCCGCGTGAGAACGGCCAGTCACCGCAGGAGAGTGCCGATCAGATGACGCGGTTCTGCAGGTAGTCGAGGTGTTTCGCGTTGTAGACGATCTTGACCTCGTCGGTGGCCGGGCTGCCGATACAGGTGAGGCGGACGTTCTTCTCCTCGACCTCCTCGTCGGAGAGGATCTGCTGCATGTCCATCTCGATGTCGCCCTCCTTCACAATGGACGCGCAGTTCGCGCACGCACCGGCGCGGCACGAGAAGGGCCAGTCGTAGCCCTGCGCCTCGGCCGATTCGAGGATGTATTCGCCCTGGTTCACTTCGAGGGTGCCGTAGTCCTCGGCGTCGAGGTCGGCGTCGGCGGCCTCCTCGAAGAGGTTGTCGTCGTCCATCGACCAGCCGTGGTCGTCGAGCACTTCGTAGTTGAGGTATTCTACTGTGGGCATCACCTGTCGGTTTGATGCCCACCTCATTAGGCTTTGCTGTTCCCCACCCGACCGCCTCGCGAGCGGTCGCCGTGAACCGAACACATTCGGCTCCTTTCGGCGGCCGCGGCGCGCTTCGAAACGCGCACCGACGGCGCCGTTCGCCGCGGAGGCCCGTCCGCGGCCGTTCGCGTGACAGACGGTTATCACGATTGATACGGCGTGAGTAACAATAAATAGCGTACGGCGCTCAGGAACTATCGATGGAGGAGTCCGTCGTCGCCGACTTCGTCGGCCGCGTCCACGCGGCGAGTTTCGGAACCGACGAGCCGGTGACTGGCCGCGTCCTGCTGAGCCAGCGGCGGCTGGTCCTCGCGACGGACGACGGAAAGGAGACGGTCCCGCTCTCGCGGGTGTTCGACGTCGTCGTCGGGAGCGTGCCGGGCGACCTGCGCTCGTTCTTCAACGACAGCGTCACCGTCGCGTACGAGCAAGACGGGTCGCGCCGCGCCGCGCTCGTGGAGGGCGAGCCCGAGGACATGGACAAGTTCGTCAGGCTGCTGTTCAAGGCCCTGCTGCGGAACGTCACCGTCACGGTTCGGCACCCGGCGAAGGTCGGCGGGCGCGTCACGGACGCGAGCGACCACCGCGCCTCGGTGTCGGTGTCGCCGGGCGAGATTCGGTTCGAGAACTGCCCGGATCCGTTCACCGTCGACCTCTCCGCGGTGATCGACTACGAGCGCACCGACCGCACCGTGGGCGGGAAGAAGCGGCCGGCGCTCGTCTTCCGGCACGTCGCCGACGGCCAGACGGTCACGTCGATCGCGACCGTCCCGAACGAGCGCGCGCTCAACGTCCTCGGCCGGTACATCAAGATCGAGTACGACGAGGCCATGGAGGACCTCGAGACGTTCGACCCGACCGAAGAGCAGCTGGAGATCCTCGTCTCCATCTACTCCGCGGGCGGCGAGGCGAACATCGCCGACGTGGTCACCGGCGACGTCGCCCAGACGTCGATGATCCTCGACACGCTCCGGGAGGCCGGCCTCGTCGCCGACGGCGAGAGCGGGGCCGCGCTCACCCGCAAGGGACAGATGATCGTGAGCTCCTACCTCGAATCGGTGAACGCCTGACGACCCGACGCGGCACGATTGCGGGTCGGACCCGGGCGCGTTCGGGGCCGAACGTGACGCGTCGGCCCGGGGGAAGTTTCAAGCTCCTGTAACCGTAGGTATCTCTCATGCGAGACAGCGACCACCGCGGCGGCGAGACGCCGCTCGACGCCGTGGTCCGCGAACGGGGAATCAGCGCGCCCGACGGGGCGGGGGAGGGCGATTCGCCCGGCGGCGAGACGCCCCCGAGCGACGCCGTCGAGTCGGGACCGCGGGTCGCCCGCGTCCCGGAGGGCCACGACCACGACACGTTCTCCGTCGAGGGGATCGACACCGACCGCCGTGAGGGACTGTTGGAGGCGGTACTGCGCGACGTCGACGGCGTCAGCGACGCCTCGGCGACGCGACGCAACGGGACGGTGGGCGTCCACCACGACCCGTCGCTGTCGCGCGACGCGCTGCGCGAGACGCTCGAATCGTGCGGGCTCGTCGTCGCGCCCGGCGACGAGGCGTTCGAGGCGCGGCGCGCGTCGCAGTTCGCGTCGGCCCGCGTCGCGGTCGCGGTCCTCTTCGGCCTGATGGTCGCGACGCCGTACGTCGCGGTGCTGTACCCGACCCGCGTCGAGTGGCTGTTCTACGACCCCGTGACGGTCCAGTACCTCCAGTCGATCCTCGACTCGTCGATGACGACGCACTTCTTCGTGAACCTCGGCGCGCTCTCCGGGATCGCGTTCCTCGTCGCCTGCGGGCCGACGATCCGCCGCGCGGTCGCCGCGGCGCGCGACGGTCAGTTCACCAACGAGGCCGCGTTCGTCGGGGGCGTCGTCGCGCTGTACGGATACAGCACCCTCACCGCGTTCACGGGACTGGCGGGCGCGGTCCACTACGACATGGTCGCGTACGCGGTCGTCGCCGCCACGCTCTGGACGGAGTTCGGCGTCGCCGACACCGCGACCGATCCCGCGTCGAGCGACGAGCCCGCGAGCGCGCCCGGCGACGTCGACACCGACGAACCGGTCGCGATGACCGACGGCGGGCGCTGAGGCGATCGCGGGCCTGCGGAAACGGTTCGGGGCCCAGCGGTCGAACGCAGTTCGACGGGGCGGCGTCGGGCTGTCGGTCGCGAGAAGACGGACGCCCACGAGATCGCGTTCACCGACCGCGACCCCTCCTCGATCGTCGATGCGCTCCGGTACGGCGGGCTCGTCGTCCCCGACATCGCGGTCCTCGAGGCGGTCGCGGTCGAAGAGGACCGGTTCATTCCTTCCGCGTCGCTCGGAGAGGTGCCCGCCTTCGTCGAGGCCGCCGATGAGCTGTGCGCCGAGTAAACCGGCACTATCCGCTCGAGCTCCGGGCGCTCGACTCCGGCGACCGCGAGGTGGTGTATTTCGGGGATCTCATCCAAGACGGCCGCTTCGACGTGTTCGACGCCGGTGGGCTGGAAGCCGCGAGCGAGTCCGAGACAATCGAGTGGCGGGACGGCGACTACAGGCTGACNGACGTGTTCGACGCCGGTGGGCTGGAAGCCGCGAGCGAGTCCGAGACAATCGAGTGGCGGGACGGCGACTACAGGCTGACGCCGCCGCCCAGGAAGTAGAGGTACACCCACCAGACGTAGCCGACGGCCAGCGCGCTCGCCGTCAGTATCTCCAGGGCCGTGACGTAGGTGTTCCCGTGTGTCCTGCGGAAGTCCTGAATCAGCTCGATGCGGCGCCAGACCGGCATCAGCGGCTCCGGAATGATTTCTTCGAGGCCGCCCACGTCGGAGGTGTCGACTTGGTCTTCGGGGGCTTCCTGTTGGGAACTCATTGTTTCACCTCCTTCCCGAAGGGGTTCTTGAGACCGCGGACCATCACCTTCTCAGCGAGGAAGACGGCGGTGAAGACGACGATGCCCGCGATCTTCGCGAGCACCATCGGGTACGTCATGACGAGCACGCCGAGCACGGCGAGCGCGCTCCGGGTGAAGATCACGCGCCCGACGGACATCTCGAACGGGTAGTTCAGCCCGTAGATGATGGAGATGGCGCCCATCACGACCAAGAGACCGGTGAAGAGCGTGTTGAGGCCCGGGGACATCGAGATCAGGGCGGGGTTGTAGACGAACGCGACGGGGAGGACGAACAGCGGCGCAGCGATTTTCAGCGCCGCTCCGCAGGTCCGCCAGAAGTTCGCCTCCGCGATCCCCGCCGCGACGACGGCAGCCGTCGCCACCGGCGGCGTGATGCCCGCCAAGATGGCCGCGTAGAACATCGTGTAATGAGCGGTGATCTCCGCGACGCCGAACTCGGAGACGAACGTCGGGACGATGAGGATGGCCACGATGACGTAGGCGGCCACCGTCGGCATCCCGACGCCCATCACGATGGCGACGGCCATCCCGAGCAGCACCGCGAACAGCAGGACGCCGCCGGAGAGGTTGATCATCAACAGCGCGATCTTCGCGGGCACGCCGGTCGTCGAGAACAGGTTCACGACGCCGCTGATGACCACGAGGATGATGGCGATGGGCGCGAGGATAATGGCCCCTCGCCGGAAGCCGTGAATCGTGTTCTTGATCTGCGTGACGAACTCCGAGACCGGCGAGACGTCCGACTCGTCGACGAGCCGCTGGAGCGGCGGCATCAGAACGCCCGTGAGCATCATCGCGAACACGGTGTACATTGCCGACGTCATCACCGTGTACTGGGCGAAGCCGAGGTAGTAGATCAGGACGCCGAACGGAACGCCGAACCGGAGCGCCTCGGCTATCTTCTCGTTGCGCGAGAGCGTCTCGTCGAAGAACTCCGAGAACTCCATATCTTGGTCGCTGGAGTCGCTGATCGCGGTGTAGTGGACCGCGATGGCGATCGACGCGACCAGGATCGCCGCGGGGACCAGCCCCGCGACGACGATGTTCAGGTACGCGACGCCGAGGTACGACGCCATCACGAACGCGGACGCCCCCATGACCGGCGGGAGCACCTGTCCCGCGGTCGAGGCGACGGCTTCGATGCCGGCCGCGCGGTGGCCGGACATCCCGCTCTCCTTCATCGTTGGAATCGTGAACGACCCCGTCATGGCGGCGTTCGCAGTGTACGAGCCGTTGATGGAGCCGATGACCGCCGAGGAGAGCACGGCCGTCTGTGCCACGCCCGAGCGGATGCGTCCGGCCGCGACGATGGCGAGACGGAGAATCAGGTCGAACGCACCGTACGCGAACAGCAGCCCGGCGTACAGGAGGAACGGCGCGATCCAGGACGCGGTCAGCTGCGTCAGCGAGCCGTAGAACCCGTACAGGTCCGTGACCGTCGCCTGGAGCAGGGTCAGCTGGTTCATCCCGGCATGCCCGAGGACGCCGGGAACGGCGTCGCCGAACATCGCGTACAGCATCACGCCGATGACGAGCCCGAGGAACAGGTTCCCGAACTCGCGCCAGGTGAGGTACAGCAGCGAGATGATGATGAGCCGCGCGAGCATGTACTCGTGTTCGCTGGCGAACCCCTGACGCAGGAGGTAGACCATCTCGAAGTTCAGGAAGAAGTAGAACGACGCCGTGATGAGCACGCCGGCCGACGGTAGCAACACTAAGGCGTCTATTCGGCTGCCTTCTTCGAGCGATTCGCGGGTTTCGTTGAGGGCGTACACCGTCATGATGCCGCCGACGAACAGGACGGCGTACTTGACCGTCGACCACTGCTGGGTGGACGCCCACCAGAGGACGACCGCCCAGAACAGGACGGCCGTGAGCGTGACGCTGACGTCGAGGCCTCGTATCCATCCCGTGGGACCGGTCTGCCGTTCGGATTGTGTAGCCATGTTTGGGTATGAGTTTGTGTGTCGTAAAATATTAATATTAGTTGGAACCCGGTTCGCCGGTCGGAACTACGCCTCGGGAGGGGTTACGCCGTGTCGCCCTCTTGGAGGCTGTCGTCCCACGCGTCGTTGTCCTTGTAGTACTGAACGGCACCGGGGTGGACCGGGATGCGCTCCTGCGCGTAGCCGAGCATCCCCTCGGCGGAGTCGTAGTTGTTGAACTGCTCTTCACCGTTGTTGACGACGTCGTTGTGCTCGTGAACGACGCGGCAGAGCTCGTAGACGGCGTCCGGATTGGCCTCGGGGTTGAACGTGTAGTTGACCTCCAGGTCCCAGGTGAACACCTCGTCGGTGCCGATGTCCGTGCCCGCGATCTGCCAGTCGCTGTAGGACGTCCGGGTCGTGCCGGCGCCGGCGTACGACTCCGCGGAATCGATGAGCGCGTCCGTCGGCTCGACGTAGTGGAGGTCGACGCGGGAGGCCATCTCCTGAACGAAGCCGGTGTACCGAACGCCCGGCGCGCCGTAGGCGATGGACGCGTCGATGGTGCCCTCCTCCATCGCGCCGGGCGCGTCACCGACGCCCATGTTCTGGATGTTCATCTGGTCGTACACGTCCGCGGTCGGGTCCTGCGACCAGACGTCGAGGGTCGTCGCGCGCGTCGAATACCCCGGCTCGGCGGGGTAGACGTTCGCGCCGGCGAGGTCGTCGAACGTCTCGATGTCCGTGCCGTCGCGGGCGACGACGTAGATGCTGTACGGGAACGCGCCGAACCCGTACTGGGGAATTCGGGACACCGACTGCTCGGAGAACCGGCCGCGGTCGTCGAGCGCCTTGTTGAGGGAGTTGTTGTCGGTGATGCCGGCGTTGAACTGATTCTGCGCCATCCGATAGATGGTCCCGATGTAGCCGGGGCTCTCGATGGTCGAGTAGTCCAGCGTATCGCTCTCCTGGCTGACGGCGCGCTCGACGGCGAGCCCGACGTCTTGGGTCCCGCCGGCGGACGTGCCGACGCGGAGCGAGAGTTCCGCGCTACCGCCGTCGTCGCCGTCCGAACCGTCGGAACCGTCGGAGCCGTCCGTGCCGTCGGAGCCGTCGGAACCGTCCGAACCGTCGCCGCCGCCTCCGGAACAGCCGGCGAGTCCGGTGATGCCTACCGCGCCGGTACCGTACAGGAACTTCCGCCGATCGATCGAATTATCGGACATACTCAACAGAGTACTCCCGGTCGATCATTAACAATGTGTCTGTTTATTTCAGTTCAAACCGGAGGAATATCCATTATAATGATCGTTAGGGAACACGTCGCCGGATTGAGTTACCTGTCGCAGGCCGGCGTCGTCGGAACGAGTCGCCGGTCGCAGGCCGGTGCCGTCGGAACGAGTTACTCGTCGAGGATAACCGTCACCGGACGGTCGGCCGCGAGCAACACTGACTGCGTCGTGCTCCCGAACAGCATCTTGCCGGTCGGGCTCCGGCGCCGCCCGCTCATCGTGATGTTGTCGACGTCGAGCTCCTCGGCGACCTCGATGATCGTCTCCGCGGGGTCGCCGTGCTCGCGCCGCTTCGACGTGGCGATTCCGGCCTCCGCCAGCCGGGCCTCGATGGCGGCGACGGCCTCTGGGTAGTTCTCCTCGTCCCACACGTCTTCGGAGTCGACGCGGCCCGCCTCGCCGCTGACCTCGAACCCCTCGTAGACGTTGAGCAGCACCGCCTCGACCTCCTCGGCGGCGTTCGGAAGCGACGCTACCGCGTCCGCGGCGGCCGGCGCGTGTTCGGTCTCTCCGCCGACCGGCACCAGTACCCGGTACATACCCGTCCCTTCCCGAAATGAGGTAATAAAAGTAGCTGCGGGGGCGCCGGCCGCCTACCGCGTCACCGGCGCGCTGACGGACCCGATCGACTCGACGACCGCCCGCACCTCGTCACCGGGGTCAATCGGCGCCGCGCCGGGCGTCCCGGTGCTGAACAGGTCGCCCGGCTCCAGCGTCATCACGTCGGAGTGGAAGGAGACGATCTCCGCCGGCGGGAACAGCATGTTCCGGATCTCGTTTTCGGCCCGCACGTCCCCGTTGACCTCGGTCCGGACCGAGAGCTCGTCGAGGGCGACCGGCTCTTCCGGCACGGCGAGGGCGGCGCCGGGGACGAGGAACGTGTCGTAGCTCTTCGCCCGCGTGAGAAAGCGCGGGTTCCGCTGGAGCACGTCCTCTGCGGTCACGTCGATCACGGGGAGGAAGCCCGCGATCACGTCGTCGACGTCGCCCTCGTCGACATTCCGGCACGTCCGCCCCATCACGACCGCTAGCTCGGCCTCGGCGGTCACCCGTTCGCTCTGCGACACCGGCGGCAGCCGGATCGGCCCGCCGGGGCCCGTCAGGACCGACCGCGGCTTCATGAAGCTCGCCGGCTCGTCCGGGCGCTGCTCGTCGAGGTCGCCGGCGTGCTCCTCGTAGTTCAGGCCGATCCCCCACAGCTTCCCGAACGACTCCAGGGGCGCGCCGAACGACACGTCCGCCGCCGGGACCGGGTCGGCGGGCGCGTCGGCCGCGTCTCCGAGGTCGCCCGCGGCCGCCCGGGGGAGCGCGTCGCCGACCGTCTCCAGGTCCGGTTCGACGGCGCCGAGGGGGACGTACCCCTCCCCGTCGCCCAACAGCGGCTCCCCGGTCGCCGTGCGTGCGAGGTACTTCATCGCGAGGTGGCCCCGTTCATCTCACTCCTCCCGGTCCGTCCAGAAGTCGAACGAGCGTCCGGGCGCGAACACGTCGAGGCCGACCGCGCGCTCGTCGCCGGTGTTCTCGACCCTGTGGGGCTCGTTCGACTCCAAGAGCACGGAGTCGTTCTTCTCCAGCGTGACCTCGTCGTCCTCGGAGACGACGGTCAGCTCGCCCTCCAAGCAGAGGCACACCTGCTCGTTCTCGTGGTCGTGCATCGGGGAGCTGTGCCCCGGCGGCTTCTCGAACCACTCGAAGGAGAACCGGTCGCTGCCCGCCATCGACACGCGCCGCCAGCCCTCGTCGGGCTCGTACGTCTCCGCCTCGTCGAACGCGACCGGCTTCATAGGTTCGCTCCGGTCGATCCCCCGTCGATGGGGAGGGCGGTGCCGTTGACGTACCCCGACTTCGGCGACGAGAGGAACGCGACCGTGTTACCGAGTTCCATCGGATCGCCGATGCGTTCGAGCGGGTTCCCCGCCCAGTCGTCGAGCCCCTCCTCGTAGGAGTCGTAGTCGCCGCGCTCGACGGCGGCCTCGACGAGGTCTTTGATCCGGCTCGTCTCGTGGGGACCGGGCAGGACGGCGTTCGCGCGGACCTCGGGCGCGAACTCCTTCGAGAGCGTCTTCTCCAGCCCGATGACGCTCATCCGGACGGCGTTCGACAGCACGAGGCTGTCGATGGCCTCCTTCACGCTGCGGGAGGTGATGTTGACGATGGTGCCGCCGTCGCCCTCCTTGAGGTGGGGATACGACTCCCGCGCCAGCCGGACGACGCTCATCACGAGCAGGTCGTAGGCGTGCTGCCAGTCCTCGTCGTCCGTGTCGAGGAACGCGCCAGAGGGCGGACCGCCCGCGCTCGTCACGAGGTGGTCGATCGTGCCGAACTCGTCGACGGTCGCCTCCACCAGCGCCGCGACCTCGTCCGCGTCGGTCAGGTCCGCGGAGTGGGCGACGACGTCGCCGGTCGCGACCGCCTCGACCTCATCCTTCGCGTCCGCCAGCCGCTCCTCGTCGCGGCCGTTGATGACGACGTCGACGCCCTCCCGGGCGAGCGCCTTCGCCGATGCCTTGCCGAGTCCGCTCGATGAGGCCGTCACGAGGGCCGCGTTGCCGTCGATCTGTAGGTCCATGTCTCACCCATCCCGAGTATGGCGTGAAAACGTTTCCCTACAGGCAACCGGGCGTCTCAGCCGACGAGACGGCGGCTCCGACCCGACGACGCGGGGGCTACGCACCCGAGTCGCCGTCGGTCGCCGCCTCGAACCCCGCCGTCCCCGCGTCGAACGCCACCGCCTCGCGGTCGGTCACCACCGCGGCCTCCGGGAGGTCCTCGACCACGGCCTCGGAGACGCGGAACTCGCCGAGGTCCTGCGTGTTCCGGATCCAGACGATCCGGACCGTCTCGGGGTCATATCCGCCCAGCGCCGCCAGGGCGGTCCGGAGCGCGAACTCGTCGTCGGGCGCCACCACGGGGAGCTTCGACTTCGCGAGCGACCCGCTCGTGAGCGCGTTCGCGTACGTCTTCTTCAGGTCGAGCTGGTCGACCGCGCGCTTCCGGGTGAGGTCGGCCAGCCCGATCCCGTTGCCGTTCCCCTTCGTCGCCTCGGTCAGTCCTCGCACGTAGATGAGGTCGACGTCCGGCGTCTCGGGATCGGGTGCGTTGAGGACCCGGTAGCGACCGATCACGTTCGTGTCCATCCCGGCGCCCGAGATCTCCTTGCCGATCTCGTCGACGACGAGCAGGTCGACGTCGTCGACCGGAAGCGTCGGCATCTCGTCGTAGGCGCGCTCCAACAGCTCCGGCTCGCGGTCGAGGAACGAGCCGGCCGGCACCGCCTCCACGTGCCCGATCTCCTCCTCGAAGTTCTCGACGAGCGCGATCCCGCCGACCGTCGGGGTCTCCCGCTCGATGACGTCGAGCGCCGCCGTCAGCGTCTCGACGTACCCCTCGGCGATCGCCGTCGAGTGGAACGCCTTCGCGCCGCGCTGCTTGCCGAGCCCGACGACGGTCATCTTCGCGAGCCCGCTCTCGATCGGCCCGGTGAAGTTGGTGTGGGCCTTCACGCGGTTCACGACGAGCACGGCGTCGGCGGCGAGCGCCGCCTCCGAGAAGTAGACGGGGAGGTCGGCGTCGCCCACCGACACCGTCGCCAGCTCCGCGGCCGCCATGCGCGCGTCGATCGGCGCCCCGACCGACTCCTCCGTGATCCCGAGCGCCGCCAGCACCTCGCGCTGCCCCTCCGACGTCGCGCCGCCGTGGCTGCCCATCGCGGGCACGACGACCGGGTCGAGGCCGCGCTCGGCGAGGCGGTCGACGACCGCCGCCGCGACCTCGTCGATGCGGTCGATGCCGCGGCTGCCGACCCCGACGGCCACGGTCGCGCCGGCCGGGAGGTCGTCGAGGTCGAGCGCGTCGAGCGACTCGCGGGCCGCCCCGACGGGGTCGTCGAGCCGCTCCGTCCGCGGCTCGTAGCGCACTTTCGCGAACCCCGGGAGCGGCTGCGGATCGATGAGTCCGTCTACGTCGGATCGCTCGGGGAACTCCATGTGGGGCCCTCGCGGTGCCGATACAAAAATCGCGGGTGAGAACCTTGCCGATACAGCGGTCTACTTGTATCCGTGTGACGCCGCCCCACGCATGCAGATAACCGAAGTGGAGTCGTTCCCGATCAAGCTCCCGCTGGAGTCTCCCGTCTCCTTCTCCAACCGGACGCTCACCTACCGGGACCACGCGATCACGTACGTGCGGACGGATACCGGCCACGAGGGGGTGGGCTACTCGCTGGGGTACGAGGGGGCCGGCCTCATCGCCGACGCGGTCGAGTCGCTGCTCGAACCGCTGCTCGTCGGCGAAGACCCCCGCGACACCGAGCGCCTGTGGCACGAGATGTACGAGGGGAACGTCCAGATCGGGCGGACCGGGCTCTTCTTGCGCGCCATCTCCACCGTCGACATCGCGCTCTGGGACGTGAAGGCGAAGGCCGCGGAGATGCCGCTTCACAAGCTGCTCGGCGGCCATTCCGAGTCGGTACCGTCGTACGCCAGCGGCGGCTACTACCGCGACGAGAAGGGCCACGAGGCGCTCCGCGGCGAGATGCGGCGCTACCTCGACGAGGGCCACGACGTCGTGAAGATGAAGGTCGGACGCCTGTCGGCCGACGAGGAGGCCGAGCGCGTCGCCGCAGTGCGCGACGAGATCGGCGACGACCGGACCCTCCTGCTCGACGCCAACGGGGTCTGGGGGTCGACGACGGAAGCGCTCCGCAACTGCCGGGCGTTCGCGCCGTACGACCCGTACTTCGTCGAGGAGCCGGTGATGATCGACCGCGTCGACACGATGGCCGAGGTGAACGACGGGCTCGACTACCCCGTCGCCACCGGCGAGCTGGAGGGAACCCGACACAACTTCGCCCGGCTCGCCGACAGCGGCGCGGCGTCGATCCTCCAGCCCGACGCCACGGTCTGCGGGGGGATCACGGAGTGGCTGAAGATCGCGAACCACGCCTCGGCGTACGACGTCCCGGTCGCGCCCCACTACAACTGGAACCTCCACGCCTCCCTGCTCGGGGCCGTCGAGAACGGCCTCTGGGTGGAGTACTTCTACCGCGACATGGACGTGAAGGCGTTCGACGACGTGGTCGCCGACCCGCTGAAGCCCGGCGACGACGGGGCCATCGAACTCCCCGACCGACCCGGGCACGGCGTCCCGCTCGACGAGGACGCGCTGGAGCGGTTCAGAGACGACTGACTCGGCGATACCAGCGAAACACGAACACCACCACACATGCGCGACTACTCAGACCAGATCGACACCCGCGACCCGGACCGAGACGTACAGATCACCGGCCTCGACGCCTGCGTCGTCGAGGGGAACTTCGAGTGGAACCTGATCAAGGTGGAGACCGACGCCGGCGTCACCGGGATCGGCGAGGCGTACCGCGGCGGCGGCGTCCCGGAGCTCGTCGAGTACACGAACCGCTTCCTCGTCGGGGAGAACCCCCTCGACGTCGAGCGCCTCGTGCGCTACATCTTCCAGGAGATGTCGGGCCACGGCGGCACGACCGGGAAGGTCGTCACCGCGGCGTCCGGTATCGAGATCGCCCTGCTGGACGCCGCCGGGAAGATCCTCGGGCTCCCCGTCTACCAGCTGCTCGGCTCGAAGTACCGCGACGAGGTGCGGCTCTACTGCGACTGCCACGCCGGCGAGGCGTACGCGGTCGAGGACGGCGCGACCGCCTACGCCGACGCCGAGGCGTACTCCCCGGAGGCGTACGCCGCCGAGGCCGCCCGCGTCACCGACATGGGCTTTCCCGCGCTGAAGTTCGACCTCGACCTGCCGGCCGACAACGAGAACGACCCGTACAACGGGCGCCTGACGAACGCGGCGATCAGAGAGAAGAAGGAGATCGTCGCGGCCGTGCGCGAGGAGATCGGCTACGATATCGACCTCGCCTTCGACTGCCACTGGGACTACTCCGTCGAGAGCGCGAAGCGGCTCGCCCACGAGCTCGAGGAGTTCGACCTGATGTGGCTCGAGGACCTCGTCCCGCCCGAGAACATGGACGCCCAGAAGGAGGTGACGAGGGCGACGCGGACCCCCGTCGCGACCGGCGAGAACCGCTTCCGAGTGTTCGAGCTGTCGGACCTGATCTACGACCACGGCGTCGACATCGTCACCCCCGACCCGGCCACCGTCGGCGGCCTCACGGAGACGATGCGGATCGCGGACCGCGCTGAGGAGAACTACATGCCGGTGTCGCCGCACAACGTCTGTAGCCCGGTCGGGACGATGGCGTGCGTCCACCTCGGCGCCGCGACGCCGAACTTCGACCTGCTGGAGTACCACGCGCTGGAGGTCGACTGGTGGGACGACCTGCTGGCGCGCGACGAGCCGCTGATCGAGGACGGCCGCATCGCGGTGCCGGAGGCGCCCGGGCTCGGGATCGAACTCGACATGGACGTGGTCGAGGCGCACCTGCTCGACGGGACCGACGGCTGGGCCTGAGGCGCCGCGAGCGGTTCCCCCAGCCGACGGCGGTCCCGACTTGGGCGCCGACGCGTCCCGCCGTCTCCGTCGGCCGGCGACCCGTTTCGGCTCCGCTCGGCCGACCGGAGAAATCGGCGGTTTTGGTCGGAGAGCGGACACAACTATACTTATTTATCCTTGGGATCGCAAGCGATCGTATGCTTGATTACTTCGATATGGAGTCGACCCTGTCCGAGGAAGAGCGGCTGCTCGTCGACTCCGCCCGTTCGTTCGTCGACGGCGAGGTCCCGGACATGGGCGACCACTGGATCGAGGGCACGTTCCCCACGGAGCTCATCCCGAAGATGGGCGAGATGGGCTTTTACGCACCGAACCTCGAGGGGTACGGCCTGCCGGGCGTCAGCGAGACGGCGTACGGCCTGCTGATGCGCGAGTTGGAGGCGTGCGACTCCGGGCTCCGCTCGATGGCGAGCGTCCAGGGCGCGCTGGTGATGTACCCCATCCACGCGTTCGGCAGCGACGAGCAGAAAGAGGAGTGGCTTCCGCGGCTGGGCACCGGCGACGCGGTCGGCTGCTTCGGGCTCACGGAGCCGGAGCACGGGTCGAACCCCTCCGCGATGGAGACGATGGCCGAGCCGGACGGAGACGAGTACGTCCTGAACGGCTCGAAGACGTGGATCACGAACTCTCCGATCGCGGACGTCGCGGTCGTGTGGGCGAAGGACCACGGCGAGGAGGGGACGCCGGTCCGCGGGTTCCTCGTCGAGACCGATCGGGACGGCGTCACGACGAACAAGATCGACGAGAAGCTCAGCCTCCGGGCGTCGATCACCGGCGAGATCAGCCTCCAGAACGTCCGCGTCCCGGCCGAGAACCGCCTCCCCGGCGTCGAGGGGATGAAGGGCCCGCTGTCGTGTCTCACGCAGGCCCGCTACGGCATCGCGTGGGGCGCGGTCGGCGCCGCGCGGGACTGCTTCGAGGTGGCCCGCGAGTACGCCACCGACCGCGAGCAGTTCGGCAAGCCGATCGGCGGCTTCCAGATGCAACAGGAGAAGCTCGCGGAGATGGCGACGCAGATCACGCTCGCGCAGCTGCTCGCCCACCGGCTCGCGGACCTCAAGGAGGCCGGCGAGATGCGGCCGCAGCACGTCTCGATGGCCAAGCGCAACAACGTCCGCACCGCCCGCGATCAGTCGCGGATCGCCCGAGAGATGCTCGGCGGCAACGGGATCACGGCCGACTACTCGCCGATGCGTCACATGGCGAACATGGAGACGGTGTACACCTACGAGGGCACCCACGACATCCACACCCTGATCCTCGGCGAGGATATTACCGGGCTACAGGCGTACCAATAGCGCCGCGAACCCCGAGTGGGCGTCGACGGCTCAGAACACGCCGGCGATGAACCCGACGCCCATGACGATGAGAACCGCCGCGGAGAACGCGGGCAGGTACGGCGTGTACCGCTCGACGCGCTCGCGAGAGCGGTGATAGCCCGCGATCAGGAGCATCGTGAGTCCGACGATGCCCGCGATCACCGTGAGCGCGTAGGCGCTCATCAGTTCGAGACAGTAGTTCGACCCGGCACACAGCGCGATGATCTCGAACTCCTCCTCGTGGGCGAACCCGAGGACGAACGCGAACCACGCGATGCCGAGGAGCCCCCGGTCGGCGCTCTCGTCGAAGCCGTCGTGCGAGTGCGAGTGACCGCCGACGAACGGGAGCACGCCTTTTATCCGGGCGAGTCGTCCGCCGCCGTCGCCCGCTCCGCCGTGTGAATGGTCGTGTTCGTGCTGGTCGTCGCCCTCGTGCGGGTGCCCGTGGCCGTGCTGGTCGTCGCCCTCGTGCGGGTGCCCGTGGTCGTGGCCGTGATCGTTCGCCTCACCGGGAGCGCCGTGCGAGTGGCCGTGGAAGTACTCGCGGACGCCGAGCCCGATAAGGAGGACGCCGGCGACGAGGCTGACCGGGCCGCCGATCTGAACGCCGCCGAGCACCGTGACCGGCTCGTTGACCCGCGTGAGATCGAAGTAGCTCTTCGCGTAGAAGAACGCCGCCACCATCGCGAGGCTGCTGACGAGGTGGCCGAGCCCGATGATGGTGCTCGCCGCGAACCCGTACAGCCACTTGTTGGTCTGATCGAGCGCGTACGACGCCGCGACCGGCCAGCCGTGTCCCGGTTCGACGCCGTGGACCGCGCCGAGGAGGATGGCGCCCGCAAGCGGGCCGAACAGTTCGCTTGAGAGCATCGGTGTGCGAGCGTCGGGAACGGGTCCGCTTAGCGGTTGTTAGTACCGAACCGGGGAAAACGTAATACGGAGCCTCTTGTGTCCCCGGGTTCGAGGACGGGCTAATGAGAACGAGTTTCAACATCCCCGACGAGCTGGTCGCGGAGTTCGACCGCGTGTGGCGAGACGAGGGGATCGAGAATCGATCGCGGGCGGTGCGGGAGGCGATGCGGGAGTTCGTCGAGTCGCACTCGCGGCTCGAAGACACCACCGGCGAGGTCGTCGCGCTCGTCGGCTTCGACTACCGCCACCACGAGGTGATCCGAGAGCTCCACGGCACCCAACACGAGTACCAGGACGTGATCCTCAACACGAGCCACACCCATCAGGGCGAGTGGTGTCTCGAATCCCTGTTCTGCCGCGGGGACGCCGAGCGCGTTCGCGAACTGACGTACCGCCTCCGCGACTTCGACGCCGTGCGCCGGGTGAAGACGATGCTGATCCGCGACGGGGACGGGTAGGTCGGAGGGGCCGCGTCGATCTGGGGAGACGCTAGCGGTTCTCCCGCTGTTCGACCTTGTTCAGATGGCTGAAATCGATAAGATATTCTGTAACTTCGACGAGAAGTCCGTGGGTAATAGTGGGCAATACATATTAGCAGCGGGTCCGTACCGTTCCTCGATGAAAGTCGACGCGACGGACCTCAAAACGAACGAGACGGACGACCGGGGTCGAGTGTATCTCGGCACCGAGTACGCGAACAAGCGCGTGACCGTCGCCGTCGTCGAGGTCGAGTCCGACCGGCCGGACGACGACGAGCTGGCGGCCGCCTATCGGGAGGCCTCCGAGAGCGCGGAGGCGCTCGCCGAGGAATGGAGCGGAACGTCCGACGAAGCGTGGGAACGCCTCGATGAGTGACGGCACGGACGTGCGACGGGGCGACGTGGTAATCGTTCGGCTCGACCCCGCCGAAGGACACGAGATGAAGAAGACGCGGCCGGCAGTAGTCGTTCAAAACGATATCGGAAACCGAAACTCCAGTACGACCATCGTCGCGCCCGTCACGGGAACCTACCGCGAGTATCCGTTCGAGGTGTTCGTCGAGGCGGACGGGTCGCCGCTCGAAAACGACTCGTCAATTCGGCTCGACCAGATCCGAACCGTTTCGGCTCCGAAACGGATTCACTCGGTCGTCGGTTCGCTCGACGGACCCACGATGGCCGAGGTCGACGAGGCGTTAAAACTGAGTCTCGACCTCGACTGAGCTACCGGCTCTCGCGCTGTTCTACCTTGTTCAGGTAGCTGAAATCCACCATGGATTCTTTCGAAAACAACGTCAGGTTATGAATTCACGCTGTTAAGAACAGGATACAGCGCCTTTCATTAGACGGTGTATATAAACAAAACGTCTGTGACCTACAATCAGGATGATCGGTTAGTTAGCGCGTGTCGAATGTGCCGATCACATCGGTCGTCGAATATACCTCGACGACATCTTGCTCGTCGAAGTCATTGTCGTCGCTCCAGATGGCTGCATCGCCGGCGAGAGCACAGGCGACGTACAGCACGTCGTCGGGATCAGTCTCACCGATCGCTGCGTCGGCCTCCTCGATATACGGATAGAACTTGCTAGCGGGGACGACCTCGATATACTGAAACAGAAGGTCGACGAACTTGGCGACTCGCTCTGGATTCGTGCCGGACTTCTCGACGATCAACTCTGTGTAGTTCTCGATCTCCTCGTAGACGAACTCGGGTGTCAGGAGGTCGGGTTCGAGTGTGACGATGAGTTCACGAGTTTTCGAGTCAGCGATGAGTGCGGAGATAACGACGTTGGCATCGACGACCAGCTTCACTCGTTGAGGCTACTCCGACTCGTCTTCGACGCGCTTGCGCGCGCTCTCGTTGATTTTGTCGGCGATATCGGCAACGTCGCTCTCGGTGAGTTCACTCCCAGACGTGAGTTCGTCCATCACTTCGAGTGCCTCGATTTTTTCCTGGATGGCCTGTCGGGTAACCTCACTCCAGTTGATTTCCGGGTGTCTCTCCATTTGGTCTTTGAGGTCGTCGTCGACATTGACGGTGATACTAGGCATACAGAAAACTATGTGTACACAGTATGTTGTGTCTTTGGGTGGGAACACAGCAACAAGAACTGACCGCTAGCTTCGCGGTGTTTCTCTCACCGAGACTGGGCGAGGTACTTGAACGGAGTTGCTGGAACGTACTAAATGTAGACGAGTGTCCGGTCTTCCGGCTGCTCGTCGAGTCCAAAGATTCGGGTGGTGACACGAGAATCGACACCTCCACCACTAATATGCGGCTAGAAGACCCGAAATAGCCGTTCTATCGCCTATCGACTCTCTCTTTGTTCTACCTTGTTCAACTCGATCAGCAGCCGGAAGATCGCCTTCACGAGGTTCGCGTCCACGTCGAAGCGCTCGGCGTTCTCCCCGGCGCGCTCCATCACGCGCTCCTCCTGTCCCTCGTCGGTGGTCGGCAGGTCGCGCTCTTCTTTCACCGCCGCGACCGTGTCGGCGACGTACGTTCGGCGGGCTATCAGTTCGACTATCTCGCGGTCGATGTCTTCGATCTCGTGTCGCAGTTCGTCGAGGCTCCGGTCCTCCGCGTTGGGTGTGTCGCTCATTGGTGGGTAGTGGGTCGGTGGGTGGTGTGGCAGGGGTGGGCCGTGGTGTACTCGCTGGCGCTCACTCGACGGCCGCGCCGTCGTTCCTGGTCGTCGTTCGTCGCAGCGTTCCGGGGCGGTCGCCCCACGCGTCGGCGACCGCGTCGAGGTCGGTCTCGGGGTCGGCCGGGTCCGCGACGGCGACGACGCTCGGGCCGGTGCCCGACAGCGACACGGCGGTCGCGTGGGGCATCGCCTCCACGGCGGGGTCGGCGTCGAAGCCGAGCGCGGCCGAGAACGCCAGCCCGTTCACGGTCATCGCCTCGCCGTACCGGCCGTCGAGCGCCAGGTCGGCGACGAGGTCCGCCATCGGCGCCACGGCTTCACAGCGCGCCACGTCGGCGTCGGCGCTGTACGCGCGCTCCGGCGGCGTCCAGACGAGCACGTCCCAGTCGACCGCCTCGCGGACGCGCAGTTCGTCCGCGTCGTTGTCGGTGACGGTGACGCCCCCGAGCATCGACGCGGTCGCGTCGTCGAACGCGCCCGTGACGGTGACGCCGGCCTCGCGGGCCGCTCGCACGCCGAGCCGGCAGGCCTCCAGGCGGGTGACGTCGACCGCGGGGTCGCCCGGGTCGTCGTCGACCGCGTCGTCGCTTGCGCGGCCGCCGTCACCGACCGCGTCGTCGTTTGCGCGGCCGCCGTCACCGACCGCGTCGTCGTTTGCGCGGCCGGCGTCGCCGACCGCGAGGCCGAGCGCGTCGCAGGTCGCGAGGACGGTCGCGTTGGCGGCCGCGCTGGAGCTCTTGAGGCCGGCCGCCAGCGGCACGTCGCTGTCGGTCCGGACGCGGCCGCCCTCGCCGTCGCCCCAGCGCTCGGTCGCGAGCGCGACGCAGCGCTCGATCAGGTCGGTGTCGGCGTCGGCGTCCTCGGCTATCTCTCCGTCGACGCCGTTCGCCGCGGGGTCGAGTTCGACCGTCGCGCGCGTCTCGACGTCGATGCCGAAGGCGGCGCCCGTACCGGTCGCGAGCGCGTTCAACACCGTCCCGGCGCCGAGCGCCGCCGCCCGTCCCTCCATGGGTTCACGGCTCGCGAGCGCGGACAAAGAGGTAGCGATCACGGCGAGTCTCTCCCGGGCGGACCGGACCGCGATCGGGGCCCACCCACCGCCTCAGACCGGCTCGGCGCGCCTGACCGCCGCGTCGACCGCGTACCGGTCCGGGTCGGGCCGGACGTTGGTCCGATCGTCCGGGAACGTGATCTCGACCGTGAACCGCCGGGGCCGCGAGCCGTCGAACCGGTCGTCGCCGGTGAACCGCCTCGTGACATCCCCGTCGCCGACGGCCTCGCGGTCGCTCGTCCCCGCCGGCGTCGCGTACGCGTCGACCCGGAGCTCGACGACGCCGTACTCGAAGCGTCCGGCGTTCTGGACGGTGAGCCGAGCCCGGACCGTCGTCTGCCCGCGGTCCTCGCTCACGCTCAGGACGGAGGTTTCGGTGACGACGAGTCCCGAGCCGTCCGGCTCGACCTCGTCGGGAGTCGGTTCCCCGGCGTCGTCGCTTCCCGAGTCGTCGCCGGATCCCCCGTCGTTGCTCGACCCGTCGCCGTCCGAGTCGCTCCCGTTCGCTCCGTCGTCCGTCTGTCGAGTGTCGGAGCCCTCTTCCTCCGAGGTCACGAGACAGCCGGCCAGCAGTCCGGTGGCGCCGAGCGCGATGACTCCCCGCCGCGACGCGCGTCGGATCGGTCGGCCGGAACGATGGGTGTCGGGTCGATTCGATCCGTCTCGGTCGGAGCTCATCGCATCACCGTCCCGAGGACGCCGGTCGACGCGCCGACGGCGCCGGCGACGAACGCGGTCGCGAGCGTGGGCAGGGCGGCGTCCGCGAGCCCGTGTGCCTGCGCGGCGGCGTCGCCCTGCGAGACGACGATTACCGTGACCGCGATCAGCCCGTACGCCAGCGTGCCGAGGCCCGTCCCGAGCCCGCAGGTCGTCGCCGCGGCGACGACGCTGCGGGCGCGCGACCCGACGAGGACGCCGAGGACCCCGGCCAGCGGGACGGCGGCGACGAGGACCGTCGCGGTCACCGCGAGGTACGACTGCGCGACGAACACCGGGCCGAACCGCGCCGTCTCGCCCGTCGCGGCGGTCGCCAGCGCCGCCTCCGCCCAGCCCGTCGCGGCCGCGGCGACGATGCCGACGCCGGCGCCGACGAGGGCGAACGCCGCGGCCACGAGGCCGATCTGGTTCGCGTTCACGCGCCGGTCACCCACCCGTGCCGTAATCGGCCGTGCCAGCCGGTCCGCTCCTCCCACGCGTCGCCGGAGAAGCCGGTCGCGAGCAGGAACTCGCCCGCCCGGACGACGTAGCCGTACTGGACGCCGGCGTGCTCGTCGAAGCCGTACCGTTCGCCCTCCGCCTCGCGGTGGTAGAACCGGTGCCAGGCGGTGGGACCGTCTGCCGATTCGCCGTCCGTTTCGGAAGCGTTCCCTCCGGCGGACGCGTTCCCGCTGAAGTCGGAGCCGGCGAGGGTGGCCTCGGGGTCGATCGGCGCGCGCCCCTCTGTCGCCCCCTCGTCGAGGGCCGTCGAGAGCCGCGCCTCTGCGGTCTCGGCGTCCGGGTAGCGCTGGACGTGGACCGGGACTCCGTCGAGCTCGCGGGCCCACCCCTCGAACGCGTCCCGGCGGCGGTTCCCCAGGGGAGGGCGGTCCGCGAACGCGACGAACAGCTCCTCCGTGCGGTCTTCCGACTGCGGGATCGGGCCGAGCCGAGCGCGCAGTTCCCGCCGCCGCTCGGAGCCGAACGCGTCGCCGTAGATCCGCGGGATCCGGTCGCGGTCGACCCCGTCGCGGTCGTACGGCCGGTGCGCGAACGTCGTGAAGTCGCGGCTCGCGACGGCGAGTTCGACGAGCGTGCCTCCGGTGACGCGACCGCGTTCGGGGTCGTCCGGCGGCAGCGGCGCCAACAGCCGGCGGAACAGTCGATTGTGTATCGGGTTTCGAGAGAACGCCTCCTCGACGTAGGTGGCCGTGCCGATGCTCGCGAGACCGGTGCGCATCCGGTCGAGTTCCTCGAGGGCGCGGTCGACGTCGCCGCGGGGCGCGAACTCCCGCAGAACCTCGACGTGTCGGTCGACCCGGGCGCGGATCCGGAGGCCGGGCGAGAAGTGCGGTTCGAGGGCCTCGGCCGCGCGGTCGGCGGCGGTCTCGCCCGCGGCCGCGACCGCGTCGACCTGTTCGGACGTGATTTCCGCCTCCGCGTCGACGGTCGCGCGGACCGACCGGACGGTCGAGGCCGCGTCGGCGACCGCGTCGCGGTAGGTCGCGACCGCGTCCGGGTACTCGGTCGCGAACCACACCGCGTCGTCGACGACCGCGCGGGTCGCGTCCGCGAGCGCGGCGTTCGCGGCCGACGGGTCGCCGTCGGTCTGCTCTGGCGGGTCGTCGGGAGGGCCGTCCTCGGGCGGGTCGCCGTCGGGGTCGTCCCCGTCGCCCGGCGCGTCGGCGCCCGCGGGGGCGTCGGGATACTCGACGCCCTCGACGCCGAGACACCCGGCGGTCCCGACGATGGCGGCGCCGACGCCCAGAAGCGTCCGTCGCGTCCGTTCCATGACACGCACTCCCCGCGGCAGGAACTTAAATGTGGTACGCCGATTCTCGCGGCTGAGGGCGCCCCGTCGCGCGGCGGTCGAGTCCGGCAGCCGTCCGGTGCGCTCCGGCGCGAGGGCCGAGCGCGTCCCTTTTGAGGCCGGCACTCCGAGCGTCGCGTATGTCCGCGCCATCACGCAGCGACGTGCCGCCGACATCGATCGGCGTCGACCTCCGGGAGGAGGGCGTCGTCGTCGAGTACCTCGACGGCCGGACGACCCTCTACCGGGGCGTCCCCGAGTCCGCCGAGGGAACGGTGACCGCCGGCCCCGGCAAAGAGACCCACGTCCTCGTCACCGACCCCACCGAGACGGAGGGCGTGATGACGTACGTGAACGACTACAAGACAGACGACGAGATCCTCGAGGAGTCCGGCGTCGGCCGCGTCATCGTCGAGGACGGCGAGCGCGACGAGGTGTTCCCCGGCGTGATCGTCGGCCGCGAGGGGCAGCGCAACGAGGTCGTCGCCGACCCCGAGGTCGCCGGCGGCCGCGTGTTCGTCTTCGTGGAGGACGGCTGGACCGAGGGGAGCTACGAGATCGTCGAGGGGCCCGAGGACGGCCTCGACGCGCACCGGTGACCGCGCCGGAGTCACGGAAATGAGCCTGGCGAAACCCTGGCGCGATCTCGACCGTTCGACCGTCGGGGGCGCCCCGGACCGCTACGCGCTCTACGAACTCGGCGACGCGGACGGGGACACGGTCGGCTTCGGCACGGGCGTCCTCCGCGACGAACTGAAGGAGGCGCTCGCGTACGGCGACGCCGCGAAGGTGCGCTGGGAACTGGCCGACTCGCCCGACCACGCCGAGCGGCTGCTCGCGGACCACGTCGAGGAGTGACGGGTTCGCCCGTCTCGGCCCCACCCCTCCCGAGCGCGCGGGAACGACCGACAGACGAAAGGCCCGCGACCGCCGAGGGAGCGACATGAGCGACGAGGCCGACGGCGACGAGGCCGCGACAGACGGCGGCGACGAGGTGCTCCGCGCCAGCGACATCGGCGGCGAGGGGCCGCCGATCGAGGAGAAGCCCTACAAGATCGTCTTCGAGGCGAACAAGTGCTTCGGGGCGGGGAAGTGCGCCGAGGTCGCGGACAACTGGGTGATGGACGTCGTGAGCGGGATGGCGAAGCCCGAGGCGTACTACATCGGCGAGGACGATCTGGAGGAGAACGTCCGCGCGGCCGAGGCCTGTCCCGCGAAGAAGGAGGCCGGCGTGATCCACGTCGTCGACCGCCGGACGGACGAGGAGATCGCGCCGGACCCGCACGGCGACGGGACGCTTTCCGTCGACTGGTAGGGATTTCCGAAAGGGGTTTCACCCCGCCGCCGGTAGCCGAATCCGCGCGGGGGTGGCTGAGCCTGGCCAAAAGCGGCGGACTTAAGATCCGCTCCTGTAGAGGTTCGAGGGTTCGAATCCCTTCCCCCGCATGCTGTCGCGAACAATACGTGAGCGACAGCACCGAGCACAGAAGGGATTCGAACCAGGGAACGGAGCGAGCGGAGCGAGCGAACGGGAGCGACTGAGGTTCGAATCCCTTCCCCCGCACTCCTGCGGCGAGCAGTCCGCGAGCGACGACGATTGTTTATAAATAGACCGCGGTGCGGTCGGCGCGTGCCTCCGAGTGGCCGCCGAAGGCGGCCGCGAGGAGCNGGGAGCCCGACGGACGCGCCCGACGAGGCTGGGGAGGCGTGAGGTGCCGTGCGGAGCGGGGCGGGAATCAAAGGGGCAGTCGCGACTGGGGCTTTGGAGGTGTTCGCGGTCGATCTTCGCTCGATTATTTATAAGCAGACCGCTGAGTCCCTATCGGTGTTCGCCGTCGATCCGTACCCGGCCGTTTATAACTGAACGATCCGCACGATAGCGATGCCCGCGGTCGGGCTACGGTGAGTTGGTTATAAATAAGCGATAGAGGCGTTAGTGGCGTTCACTGTCGATCGGCGGTCTGTCGTTTATAAATAGCGCCCGAGTCGGCGGCGGCGGTCGCCGCGGCCCCGATACCGCGTTCAACAACAGAACATGAACGGGTAGACCAAGGCGACGCGGTCCCCCTCCTCCAGCTTCGTGTCGAAGCCGTTCTCGTTCTCGTTGAAGTGGCCGTTGACGAGGATCCGGGCGTACGCGATGGTCTGCTCGCCGACGGGGTTCTTCGACCACGTGCCCGGCAGCTCCTCCGGCGTCGGCGCCCAGCCGCTGTGGGTCGCGTCGGACTCCGACTCCGCGATCAGCATGTCCTGGAGCTGCGGGTACTCCTCGAACAGCTCGTCTAAGAACGCGCGGAGCGTGTCGCCCTCGAAGGTGTACTCGAACTCGTACACGTCCAGCTCCGTGCGCACGTGGCCGGTACACCGCACGGTGACGGTCGTCTCCGTATCGGTCGCGGTCGCGTCCGCCTCTGCTCCGCCGGTCTCCGCCTCGGGCGGGTCGGTCATCTCGCCGGTTTGGGCCATGTGCGAGCGTACGCGGCCGTGCCGGGTAAGCCGGGTTACGAACATGTTCGCGGGAGGACGGACTGGAGGCGAGCGGAATCTGCCGGTCGCGGTCGGTACCGCGCGAAGCGCATCCGGGGGTCCGCTAACTGTCTCTTATACACATCTCTGAGCGGGCTGGCAAGG
>NZ_AOJF01000053.1:0-91577 GCF_000337395.1 Halorubrum distributum JCM 13561 | reverse complement strand
GAGGTCCAAGACGGGAAGGAGGCGTTCCAGCAGTACGGGCTGATGAACCACGGGTCGATCCTCGGCAACGGGGCGTACTACGGCGAGGACTACACCGCCGAGACGCTGGAGCTGAAGACCCAGCACATGCGCGAGTACTACGCCGACGCCGAGTACGGCGCGGCGTACGACGACCTCGACTCGGGCGAGCAGTCGCGGATCGACGCAATCGTGCGCGACGAGCTCGACCAGTCGCACGACGGCGGCGACGTCGTGGAGTACTCCGCCGCGGAGCTGTACGCCCACGAGCGGGTGCGCGAGACGTACGTCGAGCGCTACCACGAGGGCGACCACGACCGCGGCGCCCCGGTCGAGATGATCGGCTCGGAGGAGGAGGCCGAGGCGTTCGCCGACTTCGCGCTGTGGACCGCGTGGTTCTCGCACACCGACCGCCCGAACGCCGACCACTCCTACACCAACGAGTGGCCCTACTCCCCCGGCGCCGGCAACGACGCCACCGGATCGGCGATGATCTGGAGCGTGATCGCCATGGTGCTGCTCGTCGGCGCCGCGGGCGCGGCGATCCTCCTCTACAAGTCGGTGAAGCTCCCCGAGCCGTCCTCGGCGGGGATCTCGGTGCCCGAGCCGGGCGACGTGAGCGTCTTCCCGAGCCAGCGCGCCGCGCTCCGGTTCATCCCGATCGCCGCGGGGCTATTCTTGGCGCAGGTGCTGCTCGGCGGCCTGCTCGCGCACTTCTACATCGAGCGGGCCGGGTTCTTCGGGATCGAGCGGGTGTTCGGGATACACATCCTCCAGCTGCTCCCCTTCTCCATCGCGAAGACGTGGCACATCGACCTGGGAATCCTCTGGATCGCGTCGACGTGGCTCGGCGCCGGACTGTTCCTCCCGCCGCTGCTCACCGGCCACGAGCCGAAGCGGCAGGGGACGTACGTGAGCGTCCTGCTCGGCGCGCTCGTCGTCGTCGTGGTCGGCGGCATGGGCGGCATCTGGCTCGGCGCGAACGGCTACCTCCCGGGCGAGCTCTGGTGGCTGCTCGGCAACGAGGGGCTCGAATACCTCGAAGTCGGGAAGGTGTGGCAGGCCGGCCTGCTCGCCGGGTTCATCCTCTGGGCGATCCTCGCGATCCGGGGGCTCAAGCCGCTGCTCGACCGCGAGCCGCCCTACGGGCTCGCGCACATGATCCTCTACGCGGGCGGCTCGATCACCCTGCTGTTCGTCGCCGGGTTCATGTTCACGCCGTCGACCAACATCGCCGTCACGGAGTTCTGGCGCTGGTGGGTCGTCCACATGTGGGTCGAGGGCGCCTTCGAGTTCTTCATCGTCGCCATCATCGGGCTGACGCTGGTGTCGATGAACCTGCTCTCCCGCCGCAGCGCCGAGAAGGCGGTGATGCTCCAGGCGCTGCTCGTGATGGGGACCGGCGTCATCGGCGTCTCGCACCACTACTGGTGGATCGGGATGCCCGACTACTGGGTGCCGATCGGGAGCGTCTTCTCGACCCTTGAGCTGCTGCCGCTGATCTTCATCCTCTACGAGGCCATCGGCCAGTACCGCGCGATGCGCGAGACCGGCTTCCCGTACAAACTGCCGTTCATGTTCATCGTCGCCAGCGGGGTGTGGAACTTCGTGGGGGCGGGCGTCCTCGGCTTCTTCATCAACCTCCCGCTGATCAACTACTACGAACACGGGACGTACCTCACCGTCGGCCACGCGCACGCCGCGATGTTCGGCGCGTTCGGCTTCCTCGCGCTCGGCATGGTGACGTACATGCTCCAGCTGTCGATCGACCCCGAGCGCTGGGACGGCTCGTGGCTCCGCGCGGCGTTCTGGTGTTGGAACGTCGGGCTCGCGCTGATGGTGTTCGTCTCCGTCCTCCCGGTCGGGTTCCTCCAGCTCGACGTCGCGTTCACGGAGAGCTACGCCGCGGCCCGCAGCCTCGCGTTCTACGAGCGCGACATCGTCCAGACGCTGTTCTGGGCGCGGCTCCCGGGCGACACGCTGATCATCGCCGGGACGGCCATCTACGTCGCCGACCTGATCCGCAAGCGGTTCGTCCTCCGCGCGTCGGAGGACGACCCCAGCGTCGACGACATGGCGGTCGCGGAGGGGATCGTCGGCGACGACGACTGAGGGACGCTTGAGCGGGCGGTCCTCAGTCGCGGAGCCGGTCGGACCGCTCCGACCACCCGGTCGCGTCCGTCGCGAGGTCGCGGACCTCGCGGCGGATCCCGGCGTAGTTGTCGACGATGTCCTGCGTGGTGACGATCCCCTCGGGCGTCACGCCGTCGACGACGACGAGCTTCTTGACGCCCTCCGAGCGCATCCGCTCCGTCGCGGTCCGGAGCGTCGCGCTCGGCCGAACGGTGACGAGGGGAGCGCTCGCCGCCTTCCGGATCGCGATCGCGGAGAGAGGGTCGTCGGTGACGTACCCGGCGTGGAGGACGTCGCTCTCGGTGAGGATCCCGGCCGGGGTCCCGTCGTCCGTGACGACGACGCTCCCGACCCGGTTCCGGAGCATCCGCTCCGTGGCGTCCCGGACCGTGGCGCCGACGTCGCAGGTCACGAGGTCCGTCGTCATCACCTCCTCGACGAGCATAGCGGAGGTACCGCGGCGGGGTACTTGTAGGTGGCTGCGGGACGCGCGACGCCGGTCCGCTGCCGAGTCGCGCTGCGCGGCCGCCGCTCAGTAGTGCCAGGGGTACTCGCGGAACTGCGGCTCCCGACCCTCCAAGAACGCGTCGCGGCCCTCCTGGGCCTCCTCGGTCATGTACGCGAGCCGCGTCGCCTCGCCCGCGAACACCTGCTGGCCGACCATCCCGTCGTCGGCCATGTTGAACGCGTACTTCAGCATGCGCATCGCGGTCGGCGACTTCCGGGTCATCTCGTCGGCCCACTCTAGGGCCACGTCCTCCAACTCCTCGTGCGGGACGACCTCGTTGACCATCCCCATGTCCGCGGCCTCCTCGGCGGAGTAGGTCTTCCCGCGGAAGAACACCTCACGGGCCTTCTTCTGGCCGATCTGCTTCGCGAGGTAGGCGGAACCGAACCCGCCGTCGAACGAGCCCACGTCGGGGTCGGTCTGGAGGAACTTCCCGTGCGCCTCGCTGGCGAGGGTCATGTCGCAGACGACGTGCAGCGAGTGGCCGCCGCCGACCGCCCAGCCGGGGACGACCGCGACGACCGGCTTGGGCATAAAGCGGATCAGCCGCTGGACTTCGAGGATGTGGAGCCGGCCGGCGCGCGCCGAGCGCACGAGGTCGTCGTCGTCGTCGCTCGCCTCGTCGTCGTCGCGGTACTCGTAGCCGGAGCCGCCGCGCACGGACTGGTCGCCGCCCGAGCAGAACGCCCAGCCGCCGTCCTTCTCCGAGGGGCCGTTGCCGGTGAGGAGGACGCAGCCGACGTCCGCCTGCTTGCGCGCGTGGTCGAGCGCGGCGTACAGCTCGTCGACCGTGCCGGGCCGGAAGGCGTTGCGGACCGCGGGGCGGTCGAAGGCGATCCGGACCGCGGGGACGTCGACGGCGCGGTGGTAGGTGATGTCGTCGAACTCGTCGGTGACGGGTTCCCACGCGTCGGGATCGAAGATCTCCGAGACCATGCCGGCTCGTACGTCCGGCTCGCTCATAAACGGCGTCGGATCGAATGAGGAGAAACCGACGGCTCAACGCGTTGTGTCTCCGCGGCGCCCCGCGACGAGGACGGGGAGCCGATCCCAGCGTCTGGGACGGACGCGGGAGTCGCGGCTCGCCCGTCGGGACTCGTCAGTCGTTCTGCGCGTACGCACCCTTCGGGTGCCCCTTGTGCTGGAGGTTGCGGTTGTCGCGCTTCCGCGTCGCGGTCGCGGGGATGACCTCGCGGGTCGGGTCGATCTCCGACCGCGGCATCCCGGTGTAGCCGTGGTCCGGATGCTCGGAGCAGTGTGCCATCGCGTCGTGCGAGCCCTCCCACGGGCCCTCGTCACAGCCGTCCGCCGTACAGACGAACACTATCTCCTCTGACATGCTAACCGGGGGTTCCCGGCCGGTGTATAAAAACCTCGCACCGGAATTATCAGTTTTGGATCTGTCGTTCCGCGCCGCGAAACCGACTGACCGCGCGGCCGGACCCGCTAATCGCCGGCGGCGGGCGCGCCGAACAGCTCGACGCTCGTCCCGTCGTGTCGACAGTCTTCGAGCGCGTGCTTGGCCGTGAAGCCGGCCTCGTGGGCGGAGGCCCCGCGGCCGACCCCGACCTGGAGTTCGACGTCGACGTCGTCCGCGACGTGGGCGACCGCCGACGAGAACGCCGACTCGGGGAGGTCGGGGCAGACCGCCACGACGTTGTCGCCGCCGACGAAGAAGGAGAGGGCGCCGTGCGCCTCGCGGAGGTGGCGCATCAGCGAGCCGTACGCCTGCTCGATGTTGATGAACGTGTCGAACTCGTTGAGTTGGTCGGTGTACTTCCCGGTCGCGTTGACCACGTCGAAGTGGGCGATCTGGAGGTCCGACCGGTCCGTCTCCGAGAGGTACTCGCCGGCGAGCACCTCGGTCCGGCTCTCGTCCTGCGCGCTGCCCGCGGTCTGAAGCCGCCGGTTCGCCGCTTCGAGCGCGTCCACGGGACGCTCGGCGACGGCGGTACCGAGGCTGACGCTGACCGGGTAGCGGTTGCCGATCGACTCTTGCAGGCTCGCGTGGGCCGCGCCGTCGACGCCGTTCGTCACCGCGATCATGTTGTCGAACCTGGTGAAGAAGACGTAGGCGTCGCGGTGGCCGAGGAACTGGGCGACGTCGGAGAACAGCCGCGACTGGAGGGTCTGGAGGTCCATCTCCCGGCGCGGCTCCGGCGTCGTCGTCCACGGCCCGTAGTTGTCGATCTGGACGAGGGTCACCTGAGTCGTCGTCACAGTGAGCATCGGTACGGAACCCTGCCGCTTTACCCTTCCGTTATCCCGAAGGTGGAACCGGTACCGAGTTCGTGATCGATGGGCGCCGGCCGGGTGATCGTCCCTCGCCGCGGAGGCGGGCGCAACCCCTACGGCCGTGGCGCCCGCATTCGGGGTATGACATACAGCGGCGCCGTCATCGACGTCGACGGCACTGTCGTGCGCGGCAACGATCCGATCCCGGGCGCCCCGGCGGGGTACCGGCGGCTCCGCGAGGCCGGAGTCGAGCCCCTGTTCGTCTCGAACAACCCGACGAAGGCGCCGCCGGCGTACATCGACCGCCTCGGCGCGGCGGGGTACGACGTCGACGCCGACCGCGTCTTCACCGCCGGCAGCGTGACGACGCGGTACCTCCGAGAACACCACGCGGACGCCGACCTGCTCTGTATCGCCGCCCCGGGACTGCTCGACCAGTTCGCGGAGGCCGGCCTCTCGACCACCGACGACGTCGACGCCGCCGACGCCCTGGTCGCCTCCATCGACCACGAGTTCGACTACGACGACCTCTGTACCGCGCTGTGGGCCTTGGAGCGCGACATCCCGTTCATCGGCACCGACCCAGACGTGGTGATCCCGGCTCCCGAGCGCGACGTGCCGGGGTCCGGCGCCGTGATCAACGCGATCGCGGGCGTCGCGGAGCGCGAGCCGGACGCCGTCCTCGGCAAGCCCTCGGATACCGCGATCGAGATGGTGCGCGAGCGGCTCCCCTACCCGGCCGAGGAGTGTCTCGTCGTCGGCGACCGGCTCGACACGGACATCGCGCTCGGGGAGCGCGCCGGGATGACGACGGTCCTCGTCCGCTCGGGCGTCACCGACGACGACGACCTCGCCGCGTCCGCGATCGACCCGGACCACGTGATCGACCACCTCGGCGAGATCGACCGCGTCGTCGACTGAGGACCGCGCAACGGGCCGCCAACTACGTTCGCCGCGTGGGAAACAGTTATGTACCGGCGAGCGCACCGCTCGCATATGGGAGTGGTTGACTCACACGAAGATCGGACCGGGGACGACGAGGAGGATCCGGAGGAGTCCGTCCGCGTGCTGGAGGGACACGCGGTCCAGTTCAACGAGTACCGGTACTGAGAGCGGCGTCGCGAGCGCTTCGGTCCGCGATCGACCGCCCGACGGCTGTCGGGAGCGTTAAGTGGTCGTCGGGGGTAGCCGAAGGTGTGATACGGAGGCTCCGACGCGCGAGCGTCTTCGCCGCGGTGGCCGCGCTCGCGGTCCTCGCGCCGTCGCTCGAGACCGCCGCCGCCGTCCCCTTCTTCGCCGTCGCCGGCGCGGCCTTCTTCGGCGTCCGCGACGGGGAGTGGTTCGAGACGCTCGCGCTGCCCGGCGACCGGGAGGCGGAGCGCCTCTACGGGCTCGTCTCCTTCGCGCTCGCCGGCGCGGGCCTCGCGCTGTTCGCGTCGCTGCCGCGCGCCCCGCTGCCGTACGAGGCGTTCGCGGCGGCGACGCTCGCGGTCGGCGCCGGCCGCCTCGGGCGCACGCTCGTCTCCCGGCGGACGACCGACGAGTTCCCGCTCGTCGCCGGCTACGTCGCCGCCGGGACGGCCGCCGCCCTCGTCGGACAGATCGGGGTGCGGCTCCAGACCGGCGCCCCCGTCGACGCTGAGACGGTTCCCCTCCTCGTCTTCCTCGCCGCGGCGGCCGCGCTGACGGCGGCGCTCGTCCGCTCGCTCGTGTTCTCCCGGGACGCGCACATCACGTCGATCCTCGTCGCGTTCACGGTCTGGGGCTTCCTCGCTTTGGAACCGACCGTCGGCCCCCTCCTCATCGTCGTCGGCCTCGCGGTGACCGGCGCGCTGGGCTACGTCTCCTTCGCCATCGGCACCGCCTCGGTCGCAGGCATGCTCACCGGCGTCGTCTCGGCGCTGCTCGCGGTCGTCCTCGGCGGCGTCGGCTGGTTCCTCACCCTCATGTCCTTCTACGCGATCGGCGGCCTCGCCTCGAAGTACCGGTTCGACGAGAAGGCGGCCCGGGGCGTCGCCCAGGAGAACGAGGGCGCCCGCGGCACCGGCAACGTGCTGGCGAACTCCGCGGTCGCGCTCGCGGCGGTGGTCGGCTACGCGGCCGCGCCGCACCTCGCCGTCCCGGCCGCGCCCTTCGGCTTCGCGTTCGCGGGCGCGACGGCGACCGCGATGGCCGACACGCTCTCCTCGGAGATCGGCGGCCTCTTCGACGGCCCGCGGCTGGTGACGACGCTCCGCCGCGTCGAGCCCGGCACCGACGGCGCGATCACCTGGCAGGGCGAGCTGTCGGGCCTCTCCGGCGCGCTCCTCGTCGGCCTCCTCGCCGCGGGCGGGGCGCCAGTGCTCGACCCGGTCGCCCCCGGCGGCGTCGCGGCGGGCGGCGCCGTGGTCGCCGCCGGCGTCGCCGGGATGACCGTCGACAGCCTGCTCGGTGCCCTGGTCGAGGGAGACCGGATCGGCAACCAGGCCGTGAACTTCCTCGCGACGCTCGGCGGCGCGGTCGTCGCCGTCGCGCTCTGGGCGGTGGTGTAAATGGCGGGCGAAGATCCCGACCCCCGAGTCCGTCCGGGTCGGACCGCCGACGCCGACCGGATCCGGGAGCTCCAGTCGCACCTCCGGCAGCCGAGCCCGGACCTGCTGGAGTACGGGCTCGCGGTGGGCGCCGTCCGGGTGAGCGTCGCCGACGCCCGCGTCGTCGGCTACCTGCTTCCGGTGGACGCGCCGAACCGACCGGGCGTTCACCTCGCCGAACTGGTCGTCGCGCCCGGCTTCCGCCGAGAGGGTCGCGCACGCGGGCTCCTCCGCGCGGTCATCGCCGACGCCGACGGGCCGGTGACGCTCCAGGCGCACCCGGACAACGACGCGGCGCTGGCGCTGTACGAGTCGCTCGGCTTCGAGGTCGTCGAGCGGCGGCCGGACGCGTACGCCGACGGCGACGGGCTCGCCTTGCGGCTCGATCCGGAGGCGTAGCGGTTCCCCCTCGTCTCCGCGGGCCGCCGCAGACACAAGGACTATTCGAACGCCACGCCTCCGGACAGCCATGAGTGACGCCGACGCGGAGACCGAGCCGATCGACGTCGACTTCGGCGAGGACGGGCTGGTGCCGGCGGTCGCCCAGGACGCCGACTCCGGCGAGGTGTTGATGCTCGCGTACGTCTCGCCCGAGGCGCTCTCTCGCACCCGCGAGACCGGCGAGGCCCACTACTACTCCCGGTCCCGCGAGGAGCTGTGGCACAAGGGTGACACCTCGGGGCACACCCAGTCGGTCCGCGAGGTACGGGTCGACTGCGACGCCGACACCCTCCTGTACCTCGTCGACCAGGAAGGGGGCGCCTGTCACACCGGCCACCGGTCGTGTTTCCACCGGACGATCGACGGCGAGCACGTGGGTGAGCGCGTCTTCGACCCCGACGAGGTGTACTGACCGATGACCGAGGCCGTCACGGAGAGCGACGGGGCCGACCCCGTCGCCGAGGCCGGCGAGGCGGCCGCGCGGCTCCGCGAGCGCTACGACGAGCTCCGCCGGATCGAATCGCGGATCGACGACCACGGACGCGAGCGCGTCGAGGCCGCCGCGGACGCCTACCGCCGCGCGCAGCGGGTCCTCGACCGGTTCGAGGAGGACGCGGTCGGCTCGGGCGACTTCGAGTCGTACGTCCGCTTCCGCGGCGAGTTCGGCGAGGCGGTCGACGTGGACGACGACACGCCCGCAGGCGACGCCTTCGAGGCGGCCGACGAGGCGGTCGACAAGCGCCGGCTCTCGGAGTCGGACTTCGCGGCCGCGCGGGAGGCGCTGGAGCCGGCCGGGGAGTTCGTCGACCTCCTGGAGGCGTACGACGACGCGGTCGACGACTACCGGGCGGCCCGGAAGGCGGCCAAGGAGGCCCGCAAGCGGCTGGAGTCGCGGCTGGAGGAGCTCCGGGAGGTCGCCGACATGGCCGACGCCGACCTCGACGCCGACCTCGCCCGCCTCCGCGAGCCGATAGAGGCGTACGACGAGGGGATCCGAGAGTCGTTCCGGGAGTTCTTCAAGTCAGCGTCCGCCCGCGAGGTGTTCGACTTCCTCGACCGCGCGGACGCGACGCCGTTCGTCGACGTGGACGTGCCGCCGACGGACCTCGCGGAGTACGTCGAGACGCACGCGGCGGGCGAGGAGCCGCCCGCGACGCTGCTGGAGTACGCCGACTACACGAACTCCAAGCTGGAGCACTACGTCGACGACCCGGGGGCGCTCCGCACCGCGGTCGCGGTCCACCGGACGTACCTCGAGCGGCTCGACGGGGAGCCGTTGACGCTCGACTGGCCGCCGAAGCCGGGCGACGAGCTCGCCTACGAGATCGACGAGCTGGTCCCGCTCGTCGGCCGGATCGCCGACGACGACGTCGTCGCGACCCTGCGCTCGGTCCGGGAGCTCGCGCGCGGCGACGGATACGAGCGGCTCCGCCGCGCGGCCGAGGTGCGCGACGCGCTCGACGGCGACGACCTCGCCCTGATCGAGCGCGGTGAGGCCGACGAGCGCGTCGCCGAGGCCGAGCGGACGCGCTCGCTCGTCGACGACGTGCTGACGGAGACGGAGCGGGAGTAGGTCCGACCCGGCGCGCTCGGTGACGGGACGCCCGCCGCCGCGGAGTGCGGATTTTTAAGCCGCGTCGCGGCCGAGCGGTGGTATGACCAGATTCGACGCCGCGACCGAAGACGAGCGGCTGAAGCTGTTCGCCGACGCGGCGGCCGCGCACCGCGCGCGCTCCGGCGACGTGATGACCGTCGACGTCGACCCCGACAGCGACGACACCGAGGGCGGCGAGGTGCCGCCGTGGATCCAGCTGGCGGGCACCGAGCTCATCATGGACTGTACCGACGAGGAGCTGGACCGCCTGAAGGGCCTGCTCTCGGAGTTCCCCGAGTTCCGGATCGACGAGCTCGTCAGCCCGGAGGAGGCCGAGGGGACGAACGCCGTCGTCACCGCCCGCTCGGACGCGAACCGCGTCGCCGGGTTCGTCGAGCGCGCCTTCCGCGAGGTGTACGAGCTCGACGCGGAGTACCGGGCGTGGGTGACGGCGATCTGACGCCGACCGGGCGGGTCGCCGGCGGCGACTCGCGCGTCGCCGCTCCGCGCGCTACTTCGCGAAGTAGCTCGTGAAGAATCCCGAGAGGAACGAGCTGATCGCGACCGCGACGAGGAGGTCCGTCGTGTCGTGGTCGCCGTCGCCGGCGGTGAGCCAGGTGACTGCGACGCCGATGCCGAGCGAGATGACGCCGTTCGCCGTGTCTTCTTTGAGTCCCATACCCGGTTGTTGACGGCGCAGCGACAAAACCGATGCGGCGGTGCTCGCCCTCGTCCCGGCGAACGGTCGACCGCGACGAGACCAGCGCGTCCTAGTGGAAGCCGCGGTCGACGTCGTCGTCTTCGATCAGGTCGTCGAGCTCGCCCGTGAGCAGCTCCTCGGCCTCCTCGAAGGTGTCCGAGAGCTCGTCGAGCTCGTCGGGTCGGCCGTCGAACTCGTACTCCATCGGCCCGAACGCGGGCGACTCGACGGCCTCCATCACGTCCTCGAAGAGGTGGTCGGGGTCGGTGGGCGCCTCGGCGTGGACCTTCAGCGTCTCCGTGAGCCGCGTGGCCATCTCCTCGGCGTGGTCCTCGTCTTCGGGCGCCGACTGGACCGCGAACCGCCCGTCGCTTTCCGCGTCCGGGAGGAGCGGGTCGAGCTCGTCGTCGACCTTCCGGGCGACCCGCGCCCCGACGCCGCGGAGGTCGCGGGGGTTCTTCGCGTACGTCTTCAGGTGGTAGAGGCCGACGCTCGGGTGGCCGAAGTAGAGGTCCTCGCCGAGGCCGCCGCGGCGGGAGCCGGCGACCGCGCGCCAGCCGTCGGGGTCGGTCGAGTCGCTCGCGACGTCCGCGAGGATGTCGTCCCAGTCTCGTACGCGCATGTCGGTCGACTCCTCGGTCGCGCGAGCGCAAGAGCGTGTCGGTGGCGGCGGATCGGAGGGACGGAGTCGCGCCCGGGGGCGACGGCCGACCGCCCCCACCGACAGCGTTTTTCGGTGCCGCCGCCGAGCGGGGACGTGAACGTTCGCGGGCCGATCGTCTCCGTCGGGGAGGCGCGGACGGTGTCGACGTCGTACGGCGAGCGCGACCTCCGCGAGGTGCGGGTCCGGCCCGACCGCGGCGCGGGCGACCCGGTCGACGTGACGCTGTGGGGGAAGTGGACGGAGACGGCGGAACACGCGGAGCCCGGGATGGAACTGCTCGTCACCGACCCCGAGGAGGACGAGTACCGCGGGGAGACGGGGTACGCGACGACCGACGAGTCGTGGGTCGTCCTCGAGCCCGACTTCCTCGTCGACGTGACGGGGATCCGCTCGTGGGTCCAGTGCCCGCGGATGTACTATTTAAATAAACTCTCGGGGATCCCGCTCAACTATCCGGTCGTCAAGGGGACGATCGTCCACGAGGTGTTCGGCGACCTGCTCCGCGGGATGGAGCTGGAGGCGTCCGTGGCGGACCGCGTCGCGGAGGCCGGCCTCGAACTCGGGCTGCTCGGCTACGAGACCGACGAAGTCGAAGACGAGGTGCGCCGCAACGCCGCGGCGGTCGAGGGGTGGCTCGCGCAGGGGACGCTCGCCGACGAGGACACGTGGCGCTCGGAGTTCACCCTCATCTCGCCCACGTTCGGTTTAAAAGGGCGCGCCGACGCGCTCCGACGCGGCACCCCGGTCGAGCTGAAGACGGGGAAGAACACCAAGCGGGAGCCGCGCTTCCACGACAAGGTTCAGGCGGCCTGCTACGCGCTGATGCTCGACGAGCGCGGCGTCGACCCGGACATCGGGACGCTGCTGTACACGAAGAACACCGCCCTCGACCGCAATGAAGAGTCGGGCGATCTCGCGCCGGCCAAGGAGTTCACCGTCGGGCGCGGCTTCCTGGAGTTCGTCGTGCGCGAGCGCAACGCCCTCGCCGCGATGGAGTGGCGCGCGCTCAACGACCCCGGCGAGCGCCCCACGGTCCCGACGGGGTACGAGGCGGACGCGACCTGTAGCTACTGCTTCGAACAGGACACGTGTATGGTCGTCTCCGGTCGGCTCGACCAGGAGTCGAAGGCGGGGCAGGTCGGGACGCCGGTGCCCGACGCGGAGCGCGACTACTTCGACCGCTTTTATACGGCCCTGGAGGAGGAGCGCCGCGAGACCCACGCCGAGTACCGGAAGCTGTGGGAGCAGACGCCCGCGGAGCGCGCCGCGGACGACCGCGCGCTGATCGACCTCGAACCCGTCGCCCAGACCGAGATCGACGACGCCCGGTGGGAGCTCCGCGCCCGGAAGCCGGGGGACGCCGTCTCGAAGCTCCGCGAGGGCGACGTGGCGCTCGCGAGCGACGGTGACCCCGTTTCCGGACACGCCGAACTCGGCCGGATCACCGAACTCGGGAAAGACGAGGTCGTCGTCGAGACGGACGAGCCGGTCGAGCTGCGCCGGCTCGACGTCTACCCCTCGGAGATCTCCGTCGATCGCTCGCTCACCGCGCTCCACGACGCCGTCTTAAAAGGCGAGCCCGACCGGAAGGACGTGCTGTTCGGCCGCCGAGAGCCCGAGTTCCGGGACGCCGCTGACCGCCCCGCAGACGCCCCCGGCGCGTACATCGACAACAACGCGTCCCAGAACGAGGCGGTCGAGCTCGCGGTCGACGCCGAGGACCTCGCGCTGATCCACGGGCCGCCGGGAACCGGGAAGACGTACACCATCGCCCGGACGATCCGCGCCTTGGTCGCGGAGGGGAACCGGGTGCTGCTGTCGGCGTTCACGAACCGCGCGGTCGACAACGCGCTCGAAGCGCTGCGCGACCAGGGGTTCGACGACGTGCTGCGGGTCGGGACCGAGACCGGGGTCCGCGGCGACATGCAGGACGTGCGGCTCGTCCAGCGCGGCGAGCCGAATGCGAAGGCGGCCGAGCTGCGGGACACGCCGGTCGTCGCCGCCACCACCGCCGCCTGCGGCTCCCGGGTCATGCGGGAGTGCGAGTTCGACGTGGCCCTCGTGGACGAGGCCTCCCAGCTCACGGAGCCGGGCACCCACGCCGCGATCAACCGCGCGGACCGGTTCGTCCTCGTCGGCGACCACGAGCAGCTGCCGCCGGTCGTCCGGGCCGAGAACGACCTTCAGACCTCCCTCTTCCAGCGGCTCATCGAGCGATACCCCGACGCGAGCGTCATGCTCGACCGCCAGTACCGGATGAGCCAGCGCATCCAGGCGTTCGCCTCCGCGGAGTTCTACGACGGCGCGCTCCGGCCCGCCACGCCCGAGGTCGCGGGGCAGACGCTCGCGGACCTCGGGGTCGATCCCGACGCGCTCGCCCCGGAGCTGACCGGCGGCGTGGGGTTCGTCGACCCCGACGGCGAGCGCGACGGGAACCGGAACGTCCGCGAGGCCGAGCGCGTCGCCGCGGTCGTCGACGCCTACGTCGCCGCCGGCGTCGACCCGGACGACGTCGGCGTGATCGCGCCCTTCCGCGCGCAGGTCGCGGAGATCGGCCGTCGAACCGACGTGACAGTGGACACCGTCGACCGCTTCCAGGGCTCCTCGAAGGAGGTGATACTCGTCTCGTTCGTGGCGACCGGCGACCTCGACGGCCCCATCTTCGAGGACCACCGCCGCGTGAACGTCGCGCTCACCCGAGCGAAAAAGCAGCTGACGATCGTGGGCGACGCCGACGCGCTCGGCTCCGACCCCTTCTACGCGCGGATGCTCGACTGGGCGCGACGGTAGGCGGACACGGGAGGAATTCGGCCTGGAGAGCGTTTAACACGCTCCCGCCGCTACGGGCGGTAGAGCCGAATGGAAGAACTCGATCGGGTGTTGAAGAAGTACGCCACCAGCCAGGATCTCATGGACCGGATCCGATACGTGGCCGAGACGTTGAGCATGGAGTTCGACAAGTGGGACGACCAGTACGTGAGCGGTCCGAGCCTGTACTTCCTCGTCGTCGCCGAGACCGACTTCGAGGCGTACACCGACCCGCTGGGAGAGAACGTCTGGCCGACCGACCGGTGTAAGATCGTGCTCGACTCGCCCGAGGCGTTCCGGCGGGTCGCCGAGGACGTCGGGTTCAGCCGTGACGGCGCGATCATCGTGACGGGAGACGGGACGATCCAGCAGCAGATGGTCCGTGTCCGGAGCCCTCACCACGCGGAAGTGCCGGGGGTCGCGGAGCTCGAATACCCCGACTGGATGGGGACCAAACACATGAGCGCCCTGGAGACGTCGCTCCGGCAGAACGTCCTGTGGGCGGTCACGCTCAGCGAGGAGGACGGCCGCGTCACCACGTATCTCGACGGCACGTATCAGGACTACCCCCGCGAGGAGATCGGCGGTCGGTGGCGGCCCGGTGAGTAGCGGCGGCGTGGCCGACACGCCGCGATCGGCACGTGGCGGGGAGCCCGCCGCGCCTCGGGGCGCGTCTGCGGGAGGGGTGCGCGGCGCGCGCTACTCGCCGTCCGCGTCGGTGACGATCCCCGGTTCCTTGCTCGCGATCACGACGATCCGGTCGGTGAGGTCCTCGATCGTGTTCGCGAGCTCGTCCAACAGGATCGCGAGCTCGCGGTAGACGAGCGGCTGGTCGATCGAGCCGTCGGCGAACGCCGTCTCGATGGCGTCGTTGCGGAGGTCGTCGCACTCGCTTTCGAGCGCGCGGATCGACTCGATCCCCTCGGCGAGCGTCTCCGTGGCGTCGGCGCGCGCGAGGCCTCGGACGAACCCCTCGACGACGTCCGCGAGGACGTCGGTCATCTCGGCGATCCGGTCGGCCATCTCGCGCATGTCGTCGAACGGGTCGACGTCGGCCGCGGGACGCATCATCGCCACCTCTTGGACGATCCGCTCGGTGTGGTTCGCGACCACGTCGAGCTCGTTGTAGAAGTCCAGCAGCGCGGACTCGTTGAAGTTGATCCGCGTGTTCAACAGCCCGATGTCGTCCGGCCCGGCGTCGGTGATCAGCGCCGTGAGCTCCCGGACGAGGTCGTCGCACTCGCTTTCGACCGCGGCGATCTCGTCGACCGTCTCGTCGAACCCGCCCTCGGTCGCGAACTGGTCGAGCGCTCGCGGGAGGAGCGCGACGCAGTCGTCGATTCGGTCGAGGTACGCGACCGTCCGGGTCTCGAGCCGTTCCCCGAAGTCGGCGTCGGTGGCCATGGGCGGAATCACGCGCGTCGGCGGTAAAGAGGTTCCCTCGCGTTTCGTCGATCGTGAAGATTTGACGGCCGCTCGCCGGAGATTCGCCGGCGCCGTCCTACAGCGCGTCGACCGAGTCCAGCGCCGCCTCGACGTCGGGAACGTCGAACCACTCGCGGTCGGTGTAGGCGTTCGTCCCAGCGGCGTACAGGTCCGAGACGGCCTCGACGACGTCCGCTGGAAGGGGATCGGGCGACTCGTCGCAGAGCTCGCGCCAGTCGTCGATGTCGCGGCCCGCGACCGACTCCTTCGCCGCCTTCACGGCCGCGACCCAGTCGGGGTCGTTCGCCTTGTACCACTGGCGGACGACCTCCTTCGAGATACCCCGACCGCCGTGGGAGAACCGGTTCTCGTCGAACGTGCCGACCACGTCGGCGACGCGGAGCTCGCCGTCGACGTAGAGGCACTCGATCTTCCCGTCCTCGTGGACGAAGCCGGCGGCCTCGGCGCGCTCGGTGACGACGCGGTTCACGTCGCGCGCGAGCGATTCGAGGGCGTCGACGTCGGCGACGCCCGCGACCTCGTCGGCCTCGGCACGGGCGAGGTAGCGGTCCTGCTGCTCGTACTTCGTCGAGAACTCCACGACCGGCTCGGGGAGGTCGACCGGCTCGTCCGGCCACTCGCCGTCGGCGCCGGCGAGGTCGTCGAGCCCGAAGTCGGCGGGAGCCGCGCGCGTCCGCAGGCTGGAGCCGACCGGGACCCGGTTGCGGAAGACCACTTCGAGCGGGACGAGGTAGTTCTCGCCGCCCGCGGCGTGGAAGGACTCGTAGTCGTAGCCGGCGTGCGGGCCCTCGTACGGGAGGTCGGGTACCTGCGTCAGGTCGATCGCCATCTCGGTCGGCGGAGCGGTCGCCTCGTCGAGCGGGACGACATCCCCGGAGTCGGTGTCTTCGACCCCTCGGTAGTGGGTCGGAACCCCCTCGCGCTCCAGCAGTTCGAAGTTGAACGCGCCCATCGCGCAGAGGCTCGCGCCCTTGTTCGGGATCGCGTCGGGCATCTGCCCCCAGTCGAACACCGAGTAGGCGTCCGTGAAGACGAACCGCCCCCGACCGAGCCCCTCTGCGGTCGCCGGCTCGTCGACCCGGAACTCCTTGACGCTCGTCATGGCGGATACCGCGACCGCCTCCCACATGAAACTTTCAGTTACGTGGTCACCTCGGTTATTTTTGAGTCATTTTGATCCACGTATGCGCATCATTCTGGGCGGCGTAACGTTCCCCGAGCCCGCGCTCGCATCGAAAGCGACACCGGGCTCGCCCTCGCACCCAGTGGCATGAACGATGCGCGCGAGGTCGTCGTCCTCCGGTACGGTCACCGGCCGGGGCGCGACGACCGCATGACGACGCACGTCGGGCTCACGGCGCGGGCGCTCGGCGCCGACCGGGTGATACTCCCCGACAACGCCGGGCAGTCCGCGGAGACGGTCCGCGACATCACCGGCCGTTTCGGCGGGCCGTTCGCGGTCGAGCTCCGGGGCGACCAGAAGGCGATCGTCAAGAACTTCGAGGGCGTCGTCGTCCACCTCACGATGTACGGCGAGCGCGTCCAAGACGTCGAGGCGGAGGTCCGCGAGGCGGTCGGCCTCGACGAGCCCGAGGTGATCGGGGAGGCGTCGCCGCCGCGCGACCTCCTCGTCGTCGTCGGCGGCGAGAAGGTGCCGTGGGCGCTGTACGAGCGCGCCGACTTCAACGTGGGCGTGACGAACCAGCCGCACTCCGAGGTCGCCGGGCTCGCGGTGTTCCTCGACCGCCTGTTCGAGGGGGCCGAACTCGACCGCGAGTGGGAGAACGCCGACCGACGCGTGGTGCCGGAAGCGACCGGGAAGACGGTGGTCGACGCCGAGGGGGAATCCGACGACGACGCCGGCGAGAACACCGAGCGCGACTGACCCGCGCTACTCGTCGCAGTCTTCCTTCGACCCTCCGTCGACGACCTCCGGCGTGCCGCTCAGGATGCCCCGGAGGTTCGACATCGGCTCGCCGACGGTGATCCCCTGGTCGGTCATCTCGAACTCGCGGATCGTCCGCTCGAAGTCGCTCGTCCGCTTTTTCAAGACGCCGATCGCCTTGCGGAGCTCGCCCCCGACCTCGAGGTGCCGGAGGAAGACGATGTTGTCGGCGAGGTAGCTCACGTTCTCCATCGTCGCCCGGAACTCCCCCGTGACGTTCCGCGTCTCGTCGACGAGGATCGACGTCACGCCCGCGTTCTTGAGGTAGCGCCCGAGGGCGTGCATCTGCTGGAGCATCTGCTCGTCCCCGCCGCGGAGCGTCAGCCGGTACCCGGAGATGCCGTCGATCATGACGATGTCGGCGCCCCGCTCCTCGACCTCCTCGCGGACCATCCGCGCGAACTCCTGTGGCGAGCGCTCCAATGCCTCGACCTCGTTCACCTGAAGCGTCCCCCGCTCGATCATCTCGTCGACCGGGATGCCGATAGCGCGCGACCGTGTGAGGAACGTCCCCTTGTTCTCCTCGAACAGGTAGATGACCGAGCGCTCTCCGCGGTCCGCGCCCGCCTTCATGAACTGGGTGCTGAGGGTCGTCTTCCCGACCCCGGTCGGCCCGCTCACGATGGTGACGGTGCCGCGCTCGAGCCCGCCGCCGAGCAGCTCGTCGATCTCGGGAATGCCGGACGACATCTGCTCGAACGCGACGTCCTCGCCGCGATGAGCGCCGGGCTGGAGCGCCGGATACACCTCGATCCCCGAGTCGGTGACCCGGTAGGCGTGGTCGCCGCTCTGCGTCGCCGAGCCGCGGAACTTCGGAACGCGGACCGTCTTGCCGTACGACGCGGCGTCGAGCCGAATCGTCCCGTCCGTGATGAACTCGAGGTCGTCGGTCGGCAGCGACTCGGTGTTCTGGACGGTGAACAGCACCGTCGCCCCGCGGTCTTTTAAGAAGCGCATGAACCCGACCACCTGCTTCCGGAACTGGTAGTCGTCGGACAGCAGGAAGCGGAGCTGGGTCAGCGGGTCGACGACGACGCGGTCCGGGTCGACCGCGGTGACGCCCTCGACGATGCGGTCGGTCAGCGGTTCGCGTTCGACCTCCGAGGGCGCGAACACCTCGTACGACTCGTCCTCGACGAACGCATCCGCGCTCGGGCTCAGATCGAGGAACTCGATGGCGTCGGTGTCGAAGCCGAGCGCGGCCGCGTTCGCTTTCAGGTCGCGGACGTCCTCCTCGAGGTTGATGAAGAGCGCCGTCTCACCCTCCGCTATCCCCTGCTGGAGGAAGTGGAAGCTCAAGATCGTCTTGCCGCTGCCGGCCTGCCCGCGGATCATGTAGCTCCGCGTGGGGACGAACCCGCCGGACAACACTTCGTCGAGCCCGGCGACGCCGGTCGACGCGCGCTCGGATAGCGGTGGTGTCATGCCTTATCAATCGGGCGGGGTTGTCATATATATGGGGTAGTTCTTAGTGGGCACCGCCCGTCGGTACATTGACGATGGACTCTGGGCCGGACCGGACATACCATGCCGCCGACGGCGACGAGTCCGCGGAGCGCGGGGCGGTGCCCGACCCGGAACGGAGCGGCGCCGCCACCCCCGACGCGGACGCCGAGGCGACCGTGCTGCTCCAGATGGACGCCGACCGCGACCGCGACCTGCTCGCCGAGGCGCTGGGCGAGCGCTATCGGATCCGAACCGGGAGCGACCCGTCCGCGCTCGACGGCAAGTTCGACTGCTGCGTCCTCGACGCGAAGGCCTTCGACGCCGCCGGCGACGCGCTGGACTCCCGGCGCGAGCGCGCGGATCCCGCGTTCCTTCCGTTCGTGCTGTTGGTGAGCGAGGAGTCTCGGGGGCGGCCGGCCGACCGCGCGTGGGATCGCGTCGACGACGTCATCGAGCTGCCGGTCGCCCGGCGGGCGCTCCTCACGCGGGTCTCGAACCTGATCGAGCGCCGGGCCACCTCGCTCCGCCTCAGGCGGACCGTCGCGGACCTACGGCTCAAGGAGCGGGCGATGGACGAGGCGCCGGTCGGGATCACCCTCGCGCGGGCGACGGACGGCGACGACAACCCGCTCGCGTACCTCAACGAGGAGTTCGAGGCGCTGACCGGCTACGGCGAGGAGCGGCTCGGCGAGGACTGCCGCTTCCTCCAAGGTCCCGACACGGCCGAGGAGACGACCGACGAGATCCGGGCAGGACTCGACGAGGAGCGGTCGGTCGACGTGGACATCCTCAACTACCGAGCGAACGGACAGAAGTTCTGGAACCGGCTCCAGATCGAGCCCCTGCGGAACGAGGCGGACGAGACCACGCACTTCGTCGGGTTCCAGACGGATATCACCGAGCGGAAGATCCGCGAACGCCGACTGGAGGTGATGGCCCGGGTACTCAACCACAACCTCCGGAACAAGATGAACCTCATTTCGGGGTACGCGGACCTGCTCCGAGACGCACCAGACGAGGAGTCGCAACGCCGCGCGCTCGACGTGATCTCCGAGACGGCCTCGGACCTCACGGGCATCGCGACCGCCGTCCAGAAAGTCGACGAGACGGCCTCCGCGCCCCCGCTCGCCGCTCCGATCGACCTCCGCGACGAGCTGATCGAGCTCCGGAACCGGATCCGCAGCAGCTATCCGGACGCCGAAATCGCCTTGTCGATCCCGGGCGACGACCCGATCGAGGTGACGGTCGTCGGCCTCCCCGCCGCCATCTCGGAGGCGGTCGAAAACGCCGTGAAACACAACGACGACCCCTCACCGTCGGTCGAGGTGCGGGTCGAACAGGACTCCGAGGGGTGGGTCACGATCGGCGTCGAGGACGACGGCCCCGGAATCCCGGACCACGAGACGCAGGTGTTGGAGTCCGGCGAGACGTCGCTGACCCACGCCGACCGGCTCGGCATCTGGCTCATATACTGGGTCGTGGCCAAGGCGGGCGGTGAGTTCGACATCGACACCGGCGAGGACGGGACGACGATCCGACTGGAGGTCCCGGCGCACCCCTGACCGAGTCCGGGCGTCCCGGATGGTGCTGCCCGCTACAAGGCCCGCTTCGAGCGGAGCCGCGCGAGCCGCGTCCGCGCCTCCTGCCTGCTCGTCCCGCGCACGCGGCCCGTCTCGGCGTCTGCCATGGAGACGAAGGAGAGCCGGTCGAGGAGCGGCGGCCAGTCGCCGGCGCCCGCGGCGTCGCTGGCGAACGCGACCGCGTTGCCGAGCCCGTTCCGCTCCTCGCTCCCGGCCCGCGCGACCAGCGCGTCCGCGGCGCGGCGCCCGCCGGCGACGGAGAGCCGGTCGCCGGCCGTCGCGGGGACCCACGCCGGGAGGAGCAAGAGCCAGCAGAGGACGCCGGCGGCCGCGTACGCCCAGGAGGGGACGCGCTCGCGGTCCGGCTCGTACCCGTGGATCCGGTTGACGCGCCGGTCGGCGGCGGTTCGGTCCCCGCGGCGCCCCACGAGCAGCGTCGCGAGCAGCGCCGCGGTCTCGACGGCCGCCAGCGCCGGGAGGGTCGCCGTCGTGAGCAGCGCCTGCCGCGTCCGGAGCCTGACGAGCGCGTGGCGCAGCGCGGCGTCGCGGTCGGCCTTCGGGAGGGCGAGCAGCCGCGTCGAGGCCACCAGCCGCGACCCGCGGTACCCGTCCACGACGGCGACGTTCGCGGCGTCGGCGCGGACCGCCGTGACCTCGGGAACGTCGACCCCGACCTCGCCCGCGAGCGCCTCGACGCGGTCAGCGACGAAGTCGGCGCGGCGGTCGTCGAGGTCGGCGTCCGGGAGCCGGGCGATCCGCCTGTCGGCGAGGACCGGACCGAGGAGCGCGGAGGCCGCCGGGCCGACGAGGACGGCCGCGAGCAGTCCCCCGAGCGCGCCGAGCGGGACGAGCCCGAGCCCGCCGGGGCCGAGCAGCGCGGCGAGCGGGACCAGCGGAACCGCAGCCAGCACCGCCGGGACCGCGAGGAGCGCGAGGGCGCCGAGCGCGCGTCGCCCCCGTCCGTCGACCGAGTCTGCCATACGGGCGAGTGTGAGCCACGGCGCGTAAAGCTCTGCCGGACCCGCGGGGTGATCGACTGGGGTTCGGGCTTTCGGGCCGGCGGCAGGGGTTCGGGCCGGCGGCAGGGGTTCAGTCCATCGGCAGGGGTTCGGGCCGGCGGGCCGGCGGCGAATCGGGGGCGTCGCGACCGCTCCTTTCGGAGGTTTTAACCGGATTCCACCACCAGTTTCCCGTAATGGCTTTTGAGGATCTACTGAACGACCCCGTCATCCAGAAGTACCTCCACGAGCTGGTGGGGCCGACGGGGATGCCGGTCGCGGCCGCGCCGCCCGACGGCGAGGTCACCGACGAGGAGCTGGCCGAGGAACTCGGCTTGGAGCTCAACGACGTCCGACGCGCGCTGTTCATCCTGTACGAGAACGACCTGGCGACGTACCGCCGCGTCCGCGACGAGGACTCCGGGTGGCTCACGTACCTGTGGACGTTCCACTACGACAACATCCCGGAGAACCTTCAGGAGGAGATGTACCGGCTGCTCGACGCCTTAGAGGAGCGCGAGGAGTACGAGCGCACCCACGAGTTCTACCTCTGTGAGGTGTGTTCCATCCGCTTCGAGTTCGGCGAGGCGATGGACTTCGGCTTCGAGTGCCCCGAGTGCGGCTCCCCGCTGGAGGCGATGGACAACGACCGGCTCCGCGACGCGATGGACCAGCGCATCGAGGCGCTCCGCGACGAGCTCAACGTGGACGTGACCGGCTGATGGTCGTCCTCGCAACCAAGTGCTACGTGGAGGGAGACGCCCGCGAGCGAGCGCTCGACGGGATGGACTCGCTCGTCGCCAACGACGTCGGTGAGCTCGACGCCGACTGGCAGGTGGGCGTCCGCGACGACGAGTTCGTCCAGGTCGACGTGAGCGGCGAGGACGCGCCGGTCGCGCGCAACGTCCTCGCGGAGACGTGGGGCGAGATCGTCGCCCACGACGGCGGGCTGGAGGCGGGCGAGGAGTACGTCGGCACCCTCGAGTCGTGGGACGACGTCGGGTTCACCCTCGACGCCGGCGTCGACGTGTTCGTCCCCGCCGACGAGCTCGGGCTCGGCGTCGGCTCGCCGGAGCAGGTCGTCGAGCGGTTCGGCCTCGTCCAGCACCTCCCGATGCGGTTCGTCTACGGCGGCGACGCCGGCGACCCGGACGCGGAGCCGAGCCGGCTCGCCGACGCGGAGCGCGACCGGCTGTACGACTGGCAGCGCGGCGACGGCCGGGTGAACGTCAACTCGGCGACGCGCGGCGAGACGCGCGCGACGGTGAACCGCGCGGGCCACGCGCAGGACATCGTCACCGTCGAGCGGCTGGGCCTCCTCGAACAGAGCATCGTCTGCGCGGAAGGCACCGACCCGCCGGGGTTACTCGCCGCCATCGGCTCGTACCTCCCGGCCGAGATGCGCTGTGTCGTCTAACTGAACCTACGCACGTGAACAGACGCTTCGCGCTCGCGGTTGCGGCGGTCGCCCTCCTCGCGGTCAGCGCCGGCTGTCTCGGCTACGCGACGGGCGGGGGCGAGGTGACGAACGAGACGCTCGACGCCGAGCCGCCCCGCGAGTACGAGTTCGACACGGACCGCGACGCCGCGTTCACCCTCTCGACGGACGCGAGGTACACCGCCGTGTACGCGGTCGGCGACCGGGAGGAGATCCGGCTGTACGAGCAGACGCCGTACGCGGGCGACCAGCCCCTGGAGTTCGAGGCGTTCCGGTATCAGTACCCCGACGGCGAGGTGATCACGGGCAGCGAGTTCCGCGCGCGCGGCGGCGAGATCGAGCGGACGACCGACGAGACGTGGATCCGCTTCGCCGACGACATGGCCGGCGGTAAGGCGGCGTTCTCGGGCGCGGGGTCACCGCGCCGGTTCACCATGCGCGCGTACGTCGAGGGGTCGTACGCCGTGACGCTCCCGCCCCAGTTCAGCACGGAGGTGCCGATCGTCGGCCACGTGTCGCCGCGCGACCACGAGGTCGAGACCGTCGGCGACCGCGACCGGATCGTCTGGGAGGAGGTGTCGGGCGGCTCGATCGTCGTCCAGTCGTACCGCGAGGGCGACCTCGTGGTGTTCGGCGTCATCCTCGTCATCGCGGCGATCGCCGCGGTCATCGGGACGGTCTACTTCCGGCGGCAGCTGGAGGCGCTCCGCGAGCGCCGGCGCGACCTCGGCTTGAGCGTCAACGAGGACGACGACGACGGCTGGCTGTAGCGGGCGGGACCGAACCGAGTTTCCCGCGACGGCCGCGCCGCGGTCCTTTTCTACCGCGCGGCGCTTGCGTTCGGTATGAACGCCGCCGTCGTCACCGTCGGGGACGAGCTCCTCGTCGGGGACACCGAGAACACGAACGCCACCTGGCTCTGCGACCGCCTCGACGAGCGGGGCGTCACGGTCAGGCGGGTGACCGTCGTGCCGGACGAGGTGAGCGAGATCGCGCGCGTCGTCAACGAGCACCACGCCGAGTACGACGCCGTGATCGTCACCGGCGGCCTCGGCCCGACGCACGACGACGTGACGATGGAGGGGGTCGCGGCCGCGTTCGGCCGCGACCTCGCCGAGAACGAGGAGGCGGCCGCGTGGCTCGCCGAGCGGGGGTACAGCGGGAGCGACCTCGCGGCGGAGACGACGCACCTCCCGGCCGACTGCCGGCCGCTGCCGAACGAGGCCGGGGTCGCGCCGGGCGCGGTCGTCGAGTCCGTCTACGTCCTGCCCGGCGTGCCGACGGAGATGAAGGCGATGTTCGAACTGATCGAAGACGAGTTCGCGGGGACGCTCACCCACGTGGTCACGGTCGACGTCGACGAGCCGGAGAGCGAGCTGCTCGACCGGGTCGCGACGCTGCGCGAGCGGTTCGACGTGCGCGTCGGCTCCTATCCGGGCGAGGTCGTGACGGTGAAGATCACCGCCGAGAGCGAGGCGGAAGCCGAGCGCGCGGCGGCGTGGGTCCGCGAGCACGCGGACGCGGTCGAGGAGGAGTCCGCCTGAGCGGTCGGTCGGCGAGGCGGGAGGGGGCCGGAAAAAGCGGTTCCTACCGGTACAGGTACGCGACCCACACGGCGACGAGCGCGAGGCTCGCGAGCAGGACCGCGCCCGCGGTCGCGCTGATCGGCAGCGGCTCCGTCACGGCGGCTTCGAGGATCATATCTCGGGGTTGTTCTGGGGGCATCTTAAGTATTGATTCTCGGGCGAGGAGGGAGCTATCCGACGGACGAGTACCGCCGCGCGACGCGAAAACGGGACCGGGCGGCGTGGGCGTGTGGCAGCTACCGCGAGAGGGATCCAGTCCCGGTGAGACGAGCAGATGGGTTCGCCGATGGCGGGCTCACTCCATCGGCGTTCGGTCCTACGGGGAGACACCAGTTGGTTCCCGTGCCTCGTTGTTGAGGAGTTTTAAACTCGGTCGGACGGGCCGCCGCTCTCGGGAACCGCAGCGGCTCGGCCGGACGCGGCTCGCTTAAGGGGCCGGCGCGGTGAACGTCGGGCATGCACGTGGGGATCGCGGTGAACCCGGTCGCCGGGATGGGCGGCCGCGTCGGACTGAAGGGGACCGACGGGAAGGTGGCCGAGGCGGTCGAGCGCGGCGCCGAGCCGCGGGCACCGGATCGAGCGCGGCGGATGGTCGACCGGCTGGCCGCGGTCGCCCCGGAGACGACCGTCTCGGTGGCCGCGGACCCGATGGGCGAGTCCATCGTCCGCGAGGCGGGCTTCGACCCAGTCCGGGTCGTCGACCCGTTCGACGGAGGGCCGCCCGAGCCGACGGAGACGACCGCGGCCCACACCGCCGCCGTCGTCCGAGCGTTCGCGGGAACCGACGGGAAAGAAGGCGGGAGCGACGCCGGTGAGACCGCCGACCCCGTCGAGCTCGTCCTGTTCGTCGGCGGCGACGGCACCGCCGCGGACGTCGCGGAAGCGCTGGAGGGTACCGACGTGCCAATGCTCGGCGTCCCGGCCGGCGTGAAGGTGTACTCGTCGGTGTTCGCGGTGTCGCCGGAGGACGCCGCCGAGGTCGCGGCCTCGTTCTCGCGGACCGAGCGCCGCGAGGTGATGGACATCGACGAGGACGCCTACCGCGAGGGGGAGGTCCACCCGGAGCTCAGAGGGGTCGCGCACGTCCCGGTCGCGGACGACCTCCAGTCGTCGAAGCAGACCGCGAGCGGGACCGTCGAGTCGCTGGCTGAGGGCGTCGCGGCGGACATCCGCGAGCGCGACGGCGAGGGCGTCACCTTCGTCCTCGGCCCGGGGTCGACCGTGGGCGCGATCAAAGACGAGCTCGGCTTCGAGCCGTCGCCGATCGGCGTCGACGTCTGGCGCGACGGCGAGGTGATCGTCCGGGACGCGACGGAGGCGGAAATCCTCGACGCGCTCGGCGAGGAGAACGTGATCGTCGTCTCCCCCATCGGCGGGCAGGGGTTCGTCTTCGGCCGCGGCAACCCCCAGATCTCGCCGGCGGTGATCCGGCGCTGTGACCTCCGGATCGTCGCCTCGCGCGCCAAGCTCGACGACGTGCGCGCCCTCCGCGTCGACACCGACGACCCCGACCTCGACGCGGAGCTCGCGGGCTGGGTCCGCGTCCGCGTCGGGAAGTTCGAGACGCGGATGATGAAGATCGTTTGACCGGGCCGTGTCGTCTCCCGTCGGAGCCGCTTCGGGCGGACAACGCACCGAGACGGCTGTGCGGCGGGCAGGCGGACGGAACGGCTTCGACGAGAGGGTAGTTCGTCCGACTCGTGCCCGCAGCGAGGACGCACCTGCCGGACGATCGCTCGCCGACGTAATCGAAGACGTGGACGCGAAGCCGGTGTTGGAAGGCGGCGGGAACGCGGAAAACGGTCGGGGGTCGAGCTCGGTTTAGGCGCCTATCGCCGCGAACGTGAACACGACCGCGAGGTACGCGGCGACGATGACGACCGCCAACACCGGGACCAGCGTGAAGTGGTTGTGGCTCCCGTTATTGCCGTCGACCTCACCACGCTCGACGGCGTCAACGTCGACTTCGCCGGATTCGATGGCGTCGGCAGAAGGCATTACCTCGGGGAGTCCCTTGCGTCTGGCGTCGAACTTATTCAGGGCGAGCACTGCGACCGTCGTCAGAACGAGCGCCAGCGGCAAGGCGATGTAGGCCGTCTGGAGGCCCAGACCGTATAGTATGAGCACGAACACCGTGACCACCGCGGCAGTTCCCGCGAACGGAATCTGGGTATTAACGTGGTCGATGTGATCAGAGCCCGAGAAGATCGACGACATGACCGTCGTGTCGCTAATTGGCGAGCTGTGATCGCCGTAGATGGCGCCGCCGAACAGCACCCCGACGAGCACGGGGAGGATCGAGGGACCGACCAGCTCGTACCCCAGCGGGATTGCCAGTGGAGTCAGGATGGCCATGGTTCCCCAGGAAGTGCCGGTCGTGAAGGCGACGAACATCGCCGCGAGGAAGATAATCACCGGGAGGAAGGTCCCGGGGATGCCGCTGCCGACCATCGCGTCGACGATGACCTGCGCGGTGCCGACCTTCTCGGCGGCTAAGCCGATCGACCACGCCAGCACGATGATCGCGATGGCGATGTTCATCGTTTTGAATCCCTGGATGATGGTGTCGCTGGCCGTTTCGAGGTCCATCGTCCGGTAGCCGAGCGCGCCGATAAAGCCGGACACCATGAACGCGAAGGAACCGTACAGCAGGCCGAGGGCCACGTCGGTCTCCTGGAACGCCTCCGAGACGCTGACGCCAGGGTTGTGGCCACCACCGAGCCACCACATCGAGACCAGGCTAACGACGAGCAGCACCAAGATAGGGCCGAAGAAATTCACGAGCGTCGGATTCTTATCGCTGGGTTCGCCGACGTCCTGCGAGACGTCCGACAGCGGCGTCGCGTCCTCGCGAATGGTCCGACCGGTGGAACGCGCCCGCCACTCGGCGTCGAGCATCGGACCGAAGAACCGCTGGGTGATCGCGATGAACCCGACCATGAAGAACGCCATGAAACAGTAGATGTTCCACGGGATGCTCTGGAGGAACAGTCCGAAGGGAGTCATCCCGAGTTCCGAGGCGGTGACCGTGGCAGCCTCGAAGCCGGCGATAATCATCGATACCTGATACCCGATCCAAGACGACACCGGCCCGAACGTCGCCACGGGCGAGGTCGTCGAGTCGAGCGCGTAGGCGTGCATCTCTCGGGAGGAGCGGTTCTCCTGAGCGAGGTCCCGCGTGGCGTTGCCCGTGACGATCGTGCTGGTGTACGAGCTGAAGAAGATGAACACCCCGATGAGCCAGGTGAGGATCTGCGACTCGCGGGCGCTGTCGACCCGGTCACCGATCCACTGCTCCAGTGCCAGAATGCCGCCGGAGCGGTGAATGAACGCCGCGCCCGCCCCCATGAACATGATGAGGATAATGAACTTCGTGTTGAACGGCGACCGAAACACCTCGACGAGCCAGTCCATAGTGAGTGCTGTCGCGGCGATAGGATTCCACCCGGCCACGATCATCGCACCGATCCAGACGCCGGCGAACAGGGACACTAACACCTGCCGTGTCGTCATCGCCAGTACGATTGCGAGAAGTGGCGGTGCCAACGCCAACAGACCGTAGGTTGTGGTGGTCACAGACATGATTGAATATTGGTCCATCAAAAATATTTGTATATATCTACAACGGCTCCCGTGGGATACCGGAATATTCTGAACTCTCCTCGGTCGAAATACATCATAAGTAGTGTTCGCTAAACAGCCGGATCAGTTACGTCTCACAGGTGCCATTTATATCGCTCCGTGGACACGTCCACATCGCGTGTGGTGTGTCTACCAATAATCCGCAGTTCGCTCTGGCCGTGCGAGAGACTGGGCGTAGATATCGCGCGCTGGGGCCGTACAGTAGGATTCTTAAGAGTTCCGGGGTCACGTACCAGGCTGCTTCTCGGTTAGCAGTTTCAGCCCGAACCCGATCAGTACGCTACCGCTCGCGTACTGGATGAATCTGGAAACCATCTCCGAGTCGACGATAATGTGCCGGACCCGACTGGCGAACGCGACCACGGCCAGGAGGTAGAGGACGCTGAGAGCGGCGTAGGTCAGCCCCAGAATCGACATCTGGAGAGATACGCTCGCGGTCCGGGAGATGAACTGCGGGAAGAACGCGAGGACGAAGACGGCAACCTTCGGATTGGAGACGTTGATCGTCACTGCTTGCCCGTATGACCGTCTGAGCGAGGTGTTCGTTTCTGTGATGGTGTTCCGAACCTCGAACTCCTCGTCGTGTCGGAACGTCTGAACGCCCAAGTAGACGAGATAGGCGGCGCCGAGATACTTCACGACGGTGTATGTAAGCGCCGAGGTTCGGAGGATCGCGGCTAATCCGAGTACCGCTGCCGTCGTGTGAACGAGGATTCCTGTGGCCGTTCCGCACGCGGCGGCCGCCCCGGCATAGCGCCCGCGACGGAGGCTCTCCGTCAAGGTGTATATCGTATCCGGGCCGGGGGAAATAATGACCACTATCGCCGCCGAAATAAACGTGACGAGGGTCGCGTGATCAAAAACGAGTGCGTTCATTTAAAAGAGACTACTGCGGGATTTCAGCCCGGCGATGCGGGATGATTTCCTGACGAAACCGTCGATGCGGGGTGGGGATCTGTGTTCAGCACAGGGATGCTATCGGCTACCGCAGATTTCAACGAAGCCGGATAAAAAGCGTTTGGTCCCCCCGCGATCTTGGGGGCACTCTGCCTTGTTGATTCCGAGGACGACACGGCTACCAGAGTATCTGAGGGAGCCATTGTTCGTGTCTCGGTCGACGAGGCGTAGGCCGATCAGTTCGGCGGCCCCGAGCTTCGCATCTCCCCGGTGAGACGCCGTCACGAGATGGCGGTAGATCATAAACATCGGCCGACCACACGCGATTCAATTTATAAACGCCGACCGTTGGCGCCGCCGACGGACAGGCCTTTGTCGCTCGCAGCGCCGGGAATCGTATGGGACGCGAGAAGGAGCGCATGCTCGCCGGCGAGGCGTACGACCCGACCGATCCGGAACTCAGGCACGAGCGAGAGCGCGCTCGGGACCGCTGCCGGCGGTACAACGAGACCGCCCAGACGGAGACCGACCGCCGGGACCGACTCCTTCGCGAGCTGTTCGGGGCCGTCGGGGACGACGCGACGGTCCTGCCGCCGTTCCACTGCGACTACGGGTACAACGTCGGCGTCGGCGACGACTTCTTCGCGAACTTCGGCTGCGTCCTCCTCGACGCCGGGCCGATCGCGTTCGGCGACAACTGCATGCTCGGGCCGGGCGTCCACGTCTACACCCCGACGCACCCGCTCGGCCCCGAGGAACGCGCGGCCGGGCGCGAGTTCGGCGACCCCGTCACGGTCGGCGACGACGTCTGGATCGGGGGACGGGCGGTGCTCACGCCCGGGGTCGAGGTCGGCGACGGCGCGGTCGTCGCGGCCGGCGCCGTCGTGGTCGACGACGTGCCGGCGCGGACGATGGTCGGCGGCAACCCGGCCGAGGTGATCCGAGAAGTCGACGACGAGTGACCTCTACCGCGAGTCCAGCGCGTCGGCCACCGCGGGCGCGACGCTGACGACGCTACAGCCCCGCTCGACGGTGTCGGTGCCCACGATCCGGTCGACGCCGGCGGCGCGGAGCTTCGTCACCGCGTTGGCCGCGAGGACGGGGTGAACGCAGGCCGTCAGCACGCGCGCGGCGCCGCGGTCGGTGAGGACGGCGACCGACTCGCTCATCGTGGAGCCGGTGGCGATGATGTCGTCGACGACGACCACGTCCCGGTCGGCGACCGGCGCGTCGGAGGGCGACACCGCGACGGCGCCCGTCTCGCGGTCGCGGTGCTTCTCGAAGTAGTCCGTCTCGCCGGCGCCGTAGGCGTCGCGGACGGTGGCGGCCGCGTCGATCGCCCCCTCGTCGGGGGCGAGGAAGAGCGGATCGTCGAGGTCGGCGGGAAGCGGGTCCGCGAGGACGCCCGCGGCGTCGACCGCCTCGGCGGGGACGTCGAAGAAGTCGGCGACGGTCGCCTCGTGGGGGTTGACGAGCAGGACGCGGTCGGTCCCGGTCGAGATCGCCCGCGCCATCGCGCGGGCCGAGACCGGCTCGCCGTCGCCGAACGAGTCGTCCTGGCGGGCGTACCCCATATAGGGGACAACGGTGGTCACGTCCGTCGCGCCGGCCTCGCGGACGGCGTCCTGGAGCTGGAGCAGTTCCACCCACGCCTCGTCTGAGTCGGTCGCGGCGACGATCACGGCCTCGTCGGCGTCGAAGTCGGGCACCGCGGCGAGCCCCTCCCCGTCGGGGAACCGGTCGTATGTCGGGGTCGCGAGCGCCCGGCCCGTCTCCGCGGCGAGCGCGGCCGCGAGCTGCTGCGAGCTGGACCCGGGTACGATCATGGGCGACCGTTCCGCGGACACCGGTAAACCAGTTTCCTTACCGCGCGGCCCCGCCGGCGGCCCCGGCCACCGGAAACGCCCTCGGCGCCGCCGCGCGCCACGCGAGCGCGACCCACACCGGCCCCACAGGGGCGGATATTTACGGGCGCGGCGGGTACGAGCGCCCAATGAGCGACACCGAAGCCGGCGCGCGCGTCGGACTCCCCTGTCCGTCGTGTTCGCCCGACGAGCCGACCGTCCACGAGGTCCTCAGCCCTGGCGGGCAGGCCACCGTGCGCTGTACCGAGTGCGACCACACCCACAAGACCGAGATCCCCGAGGAGGAGACCGTCGCCGTCACGATCGTCGTCTCGCAGGACGGCGACTCGTTCACGACGACGATGGACGTTCCCGCGGACGGCGACGTCGGCACCGGCGAGGAGTTCGTCGTCGACACCGACGACGCGCTGATGCAGGTGCGGATCACGGGGATCGAGCTCGGCCCGGAGAACCGCGTCGAGGAGGCCGACATCACCGACGTGGCGACGCTGTGGACCCGCGCGGTCGACAACGTCGCGGTCCCCGTCACGCTCCACCCGAAGGACGGGGAGGCGGACCAGACGCGCTCGCTGCGCGTGAACGTCCCCGGCGACTACGAGTTCACCGTCGACGAGACGGTGGAGTTCGGCGAGGAGGAGTTCACCGTCGAGGGGCTCCAGATCCGCGAGGACGCCCCCGAGTACCGCCACGAGAAGCTCGACCACCCCGGCGACCTCGCCTACGCGAAGGACCTCAAGCGGGTGTACGCCCGCGACGAGACGCTCACCGCGTGGTCGGCCTGGTAGGCACGGCGGCCGCGCGTCTCGCCACGCCCGCGCGCCCGCCACGGTCGACCCGGTCGACCCGTACGCGCCCGGCGAGCCTCATACTAACATAAACAATTATGAAGGATACGCCCGTGGACGTAGTCGTGCCACCCGTAGTACACGACTGACGCACGCTCGACGGCGGGGACGACGACCGGTCCCGGCGGTCCGAGCACGCGCGAGGCGACCGAGACCGAACCGACGACCGACCGATCGGGTCCATCGACGAACCCGGCCGACGACGGTGCGACCGATGCCGACGACGGAATCCAAGACCTGCCGACCGCCGCCGAGGCGGTCGCGCAGGCGGCGGCGACGTTCGATCCGTCCGACACCCGGCGGATCGCGAACGGCACCGACCGCTGGAACGAGTACGCCGGCTCGTCGCACTGACGACGCGGCCGGATCCTTTTATTCGACGGCGCGACTACCGACGAGCGGCCGATGACGAACCACCGCTCCGAGCCGGACTCGGCACCCGGCGACGACGAGCCCTATGAGTGCCGAGGCCGCTAATTTTAACAGTAGAATAGGTCCCGGTCGGATCCCCACCGAGCAGGCAGACACGGATTTAAGAACGCTGTCGAGCGATCGTGCGGTATGGCCGCCGAGACCTCCGACTAGGTTCGAGAAGTCGCTGAATCCCGTGGCCTTCCGGAGTCGGAAGTCTTCGAGCGGGCACTCGAACGCATGCTTGAAGACCTGTGGGAGAACCTCGTTCTCGCGCGGGACCTCGACGGAGAACTCGACCGCGAGGAAGCAATCGAACGTGTCGGTCGGACGAAAGTCGAGGGAGCGAGAGCGGAAGGTCGTCGAGGGAGACGTCGACTGGTTTTGAACGCGTAACTGAGGAGTATCGCCACGGACTAACCGTTTTCACGCCGCCGCGCGTTCCGATGCCCATGGACCACCGCTGTCCCGATTGCGCCGTGACGATGGAGGAGGTCGAGTTCAGCATGGGCGACGCGTGGAACGCGCACGTCAGGACCGGCGAGAAGCGGTCAGGGCTCCTCGGGAAGCTCGGGATGAACGAGCGCAAGGAGCTGACGACGGTGATGTGTCCCGAGTGCGGGCTGGTCCGGCACTACGCCGAGTTCGAGGAGTGACGGCGTCGATCGCCGCACCGTCGACCGCACGCGACCGACACCGGACAGTTCCGGTCGGGCCTTTATTCTCCCCCGCGCCGGAGGGGTGCGTATGGAGCCAGACCTGGACCGATTCACGTCGCGCCGGTCGACCGTGTACGGCCAGCGCGGCGTGGTGGCGACCAGTCAGCCGCTCGCCAGCGAGGCGGGCATCGAAGTGTTACGCGAGGGCGGCAACGCGTTCGACGCGGCGGTCGCGACCGCGGCCGCGCTCAACGTCGTCGAGCCGACCTCGACCGGGCTCGGCGGGGACGTGTTCGCGCTGTACCGGACCGCGGACGGCGAGGTCGGCGCGATGCGCTCGTGCGGCGGCGCCCCCGCCGACGCGACGATCGAGAACGTCAGGGCGGCGCTCGCCGAAGACGACGACGCGGGCGCCTACTACCCGGACGACGGCGGCTACGCGGTCGACGACGCGGGCGAGGCCGGGATGCCGTTTTACGGCCCGCACGCGGTCACGGTCCCCGGGACGGCGCGGGGCTGGGAGGCGACCGTCGAGGAGCTAGGGCGGCTCAGCCTCGCGGACGCGCTCGCGCCGGCCATCCGCTACGCGACGGAGGGGTACCCGGTGTCGGAGGTCATCGCCTCCTACTGGGCGAGCGCCGACGCGCTGTTCACCGACGACCACGCCCGCGAGGCGTTCCTGTTCGACGGCGAGCCGCCGGACGTCGGGCAGACGGTGACGCTCCCGCGGCTCGGCGAGTCGATGCGGACGATCGCCGAGGAGGGCGCCGACGTGGTCTACGAGGGCGAGATCGCCGAGGCGATCGCCGACGAGGTCCAGTCGCAGGGCGGGTTCATGACCGTCGACGACCTCGCCGACTTCGAGGTCGAGTGGCCCGACCCGGTGTCGACGACCTACAACGGCGCCGAGGTGTACGAGCTGCCGCCGAACAACCAGGGGCTGATCGCCTTGGAGGCGCTCAACGTCGCGAGCGAGCTCGGCGCGGGCGAGTACGACTACGACTCGCCGGAGCGGGTCCACTACTTCGCGGAGGCCATGAAGCGGGCGTTCCACGACGGCCACCGCTACATCACCGACCCCGAGTACGAGGAGATTCCGCCGCTGGCGTCGAGCGAATGGGCCAGCGAGCGCGCCGCCGGCGTCGGCGCGACCGCCTCGCACGACGTCTCCTTCGGCGTGCCGAACGCGAACGCCGAGGACGCCGACACCGTCCTCCTCACCGTCGCCGACGAGGCGGGCAACGTCGTCTCGTACATCAACTCTCGGTTCGCCGGCTTCGGCTCCGGACTGGTCGCCGGCGACACCGGCATCGCCTTACAGAACCGCGGCGCGTCGTTCTCGCTCGACCCGGACCACCCGAACGCGCTCGAACCCGGCAAGCGCCCGTTCCACACGCTCATCCCGGGCGTCGTCCGATTCGACGAGGACGACTGGGCCGCCTTCGGCGTGATGGGGGGCTACATGCAGCCGCAGGGCCACGTCCAGGTGATCTCGAACATCGTCGACTACGACATGCCGCTCCAGCGCGCGCTCGACGAGCCGCGGTGGCGCTACCGCGAGAGCGGCGAACTGGGACTCGAACCGCACTTCGACGACGACGCCGCGGCGAAGCTGGTCCGGAAGGACCACGACGTGCGGACGCTCTCGCCGGTGATGTTCGGCGGCGCACAGATCGCCCGGAACGAAGACGGAGTGCTGTCGGCCGCCACGGAGCCCCGGAAGGACGGGAACGCACAGGGGTACTGAGCCGGGGACGACCGCGTTCGTGGCGCCGGCCAAATATCCTATCAGCGAGCGGGAACGACGCCGCTTTCGCGCTCGACCGCCGATCGACGAACGGTCGGTAGAGAGTGCCTGTGCGGAATAGAACGCGCCTGATGGGTTCGAATTCGACCGGCGTCGTATTTGTGGTCGTGGATACACTTATAACGGCTCGTATGGTATACGCTCACAGGATGACGCGAAGAATCCAGCGACGAGACGTGCTCAGAGGCGCCGGCGCGGTCGGCATCGCGGGGCTCGCCGGCTGTTCGACGGAGAGCGGCGACGGGAGCGACGGCTCCGACGGCTCCGACGGCGGCGACGGCTCCGACGGAAGCGACGGCGGCGACGGGAGCGACGGCGGCGACGCCAACAACGTCCCCGACGCCGTGATGGTCGTCGGCTTCCCGCAGTCCGGTATCCAGCTGTTCCGCGACTTCTACTCGGAGTTCGCCGACAGCGCGCCGGACCTGGACATCATCGTCCCCGACGGCCTGATCGACGGCGACCTCCCCGCAGAGGTGGACAACGACATGAACAACGTCATCGGCACCGCGCCCTCCGCGGGCGGTCCCGGCGCGGAGTTCTTCACCGAGTCGTATCAGGAGGAGTACGGCGAGGAGCCGGGCGTGTTCACCGCGCAGGCGTACGACGCGATGGCGGTCGAAATACTCGCGGCGACCGCGGCGGGCGAGAACGACGGCGAGGCGATCCGCGACCGCGTCCGGACCGTCGCCAACCCCGGCGGCGAGGAGTTCGGTCCCGCGGACCTCCCCGAGGCCGTCGAGACGGTCGCCGGGGGCGACCCGGTCCACTACGTGGGCGCGTCCTCGAGCGTCAACTTCGACGTCAACGGCGACATGGCCACCGCGGCCTACGACGTCATCGACTTCCAAGACGGCGAGCTCGTCACCCTCGACACCGTCGAGTTCGGGAACGAGCTCTCGGAGGAGGACCTGAACGCGACCGCCGCGGCTCCGGTCGGCGTCGACTCGTTCACCGCTCGGATCGGCGTTCTGATGCCGGAGACGGGCGACCTCGGCCCGCTCGGCGTGCCGATCCGCGACGGCGCGCTGCTCGCGGCCACGCAGGTCAACGACGCCGGCATCAACGTCGACGTCGAGACCAGAGTCGAGGACACACAGACCGACCCGCAGGCCGGCATCTCGGGGGCGAACGCCATCGTCAACGCCGGCTACGGCGCGGTCGTCGGCCCGGCGTCGTCGAACGTCAACCTCCAGGTCTCCGAACAGGTGTTCATCCCCAACGGCGTCGTCGGCATCTCGCCGTCCTCGACCGACCCGAACGTCACGGACCTCGAGGACAACGGCTACATCTTCCGGACCGCGCCCTCCGACCTGCTCCAGGGACCCGCGATGGCGGACCTCGCCGTGGGCGACAACGTCGGCGCCGAGAGCTCCGGCACGCTGTACCTCAACGACGCCTACGGGCAGTCGCTGGAGGAGGCGTACGTGAACGCCTTCGAGGAGCGCGACGGGACGATCGACCAGCGCGTCTCCTTCGAGCCGAACCAGGCGACGTACACCAGCCAGTGGTCGAGCGTGCTGAACGAGTAGGGAACTCGCCGACCTTTTCCCGTTTTTTCGCGGCGGGCGAGCCGCTGCGCTCGCCTTAGTCGGTCACTTCTTGTACGCCTCGCGAAGGAACACCAAGGCCCCGCCCAGCATCGCGAGGTTGCCGAAGAAGGCGAGCCGCTCGCCGCTCCTGTCGTCCTCGTCGGCGTTCCAGAAGTCGTGCATCGTCCCGGTCACGACGGTCAGGAACGCGACCGCCGCCCCGGTCGCGATCTTGGGGAGTCGCCAGAGCGCGATCCCGAGGCCGGCGACCACCATCATACCGGAAGCGAACGGCGCGGCGACGTCCGGCATCGGGACGCCGGCCGACTCGGCGTACTCGATCGTGTCCTCCATGTCGCGGAAGTCCTCCGAGGCCTGCGCGGCGAGGCCGACCCCGAGCAGGACGCGGCCGAGCCGCGACGGCGCGCCGCGGCCGACCGCCTCGTCCGTCGTCTCCGTGGATTCGTCGCTCATACGCCGTACAACGCGGCCGCGCCTCATAAATCGCGGTGGCGCCGGGAGCGGTACGCTTCGTCAGATCCCGTCGATCCGCGCCAGCAACCGGCTCGTCGCCGCCGCGTCGAAGGCCATCGGGCGGCGCCACCACGGGCCCTTCCCGGAGTCGCTCGACAGGTCGGTGACGATCGGGTTCGCTTCGCTCCCGGCGTCGGGCGCGCTCAGCGGGGCGACGCGGTCGAAGAGCCCGGACGCATCGGGATCGCCGACCGCGACGACGCGGGCGTCGAACGGGTCCCGTTTCAGGTGCGCGTTCGTCGGCGCGGCCGCGGCGGCGGCCGCGCGGTCGACGGCCCCGCCGTCCCCGTCGCCGTCCGCCGCCGAGAGCACTCGCTCGACCCGCATCCCGGCGAAGAGGTACGCGCCCCAGTCGGGCGCGAGGTCGTCGTCGACGGCGACCCCGCGCTCGCGGAGCCACGCGCCGTCGCGCTCGTCGGCGCCCGCGTCGCCCGCGCTGCCGCCGCCTGTGCGCTCGGCGGCGTCGCCGACCTGCCCGCCGCCCGGTCCCGCCCACCCGTGCGGTCGCAGCGTGAGGGTCGCGTAGAATAGGAGCCAGTCTCCGGGGCCGAGGTCGGCGATCCGGGCGGCCTTCACGCCGTGCGGGTCGCCGTAGGTGGCGCACTCGCGGCCGTGGACGCCCGGGAACTCGGGGTCGGCGTGGACCGCCGTCTCGCGCAGGTCCGCCGGGACGGCGAACGGGAGGTCGAGGTCGCCGTACGTCGGGAGCGGCTCGTCGACGGGGAACCGGTCCCGCGGGAGCGTCGCCGCCGACTCCGGGATCGGGACGTACGCGAAGGAGCCGTCGGGGTAGACGGGGCCGCGGAATCCCGGTTCGTTCGTGTTGGCGGCGACGTTGACGGCGACGGCGCGGGGACCGGGCATGACGAAAAAAAGCGGGGACTCAGTCCGCCGTCGCGGCGGCCCCTTCGTGTTCGATCTCGGTCCCGAGGAGGTCGAGGAACTGCGCGATCCACTCGGGGTGGTCGGGCCACGCCTGCCCGGTGACGAGGTTGCCGTCGGTCGTCACGCCGTCGACCCACGAGCAGCCGGCGGCCTCGACCTCCGGCTTGACGGCCGGGTACGCCGTCATCTCGTAGCCGTCGAGCACGCCCGCCGCCGCGAGGATCTGCGGGCCGTGACAGATCGACGCGACGGGCTTGTCGGCCTCGAAGAAGTGCCGGACCGCGTCGAGCACCTCGTCGTAGCCGCGGAGGTACTCCGGCGCGCGTCCGCCGGGGACGACCAGGGCGTCGTAGTCGCTCGGGTCGATCTCGTCGAAGCCGTGGGTGAGCTCGAAGTCGTGCCCTCGGGTCTCGAGGTACGTCTGGTCGCCGCGGAAGTCGTGGATCGCGGTCTTGACCGTCTCGCCGCCCTCCCTGTCCGGACAGACGGCGTGAACCTCGTGGCCGACCGCCTGGAGCGCCTGGTACGGCACCATTATCTCGTAGTCCTCGCCGAAGTCGCCGACGATCAGCAGTATCCGTTGTCCTGTCATGTGTGCGACACCATCTATGCGTACGCGCTGCTGGCCAATAACGATACTGGCGTGCGATACCATACCACGAACAAGCCGCTTTCGATCACTGACGCGTCGGCCGCACGGCGCCCTCAGCGCGGCGGGCTCGGCGGCTGGAGGTCCCGCTGAAACTCGTCGAACTGCTCGAGGTCGTCCGGGAGCTCGTACTCGATCTCGCGGTCGTCTTGGTTGTCGGGGAGCCGCCCGTCCTCGATCTCCTCGGCGGCCTCCTCCCACCCCGGCTTCACGCGGACACTGCGGGCGGGCGATCCGACGACCACGTGATGGGCGGGCACGTCGCCCTGGACCACGGAGCGCGCGCCGACGACGCTGTTCTCGCCGACGCGGCAGCCGGCTCGGACCATCGCGTCGTAGGTGACGCGGGCGTCGTCCTCGACGATCGTGTGGAAGTTCCGGACCTCGGTCTGGTCGACGATATCGTGGTCGTGGCTGTAGAGGTGGACGCCGTCGGAGATGGAGGCGCGGTCGCCGATCGTCAGCTTCCCGCGGTCGTCGAGGTGGACGTCGTCGTGGATCACGACGTTGTCGCCGACCTCGATGTTGTGGCCGTAGGTGACGGAGATGCCCTTGAAGAAGCGGCAGTTCTCCCCGCACTCGGCGAACAGGTGGTTGCCGAGCATCTGCCGGAAGCGGAGCGCGAACTCGACGTTGTCGGCCATCGGGGTGGCGTCGAACTGCCGCCAGAGCCACTGGAGGTGTTTCGAGCGCTGGAAGCGGTCCTCGTCCTTCTCGGCGTAGTACTCCGACTCCAGCGTCGCGTTACACGGGTCGTACCCCTGGAGGCGGACGCGCTCGGCGCGCGACACCGACTCGCCGCTCTGCCACGCCTCCCACGCCTCGCGGTCGCCGTGGAGGTCGATCAGCACGTCGCGGACGACCTCGCAGGTGTCCTCGTCCGAGGCGAGCCGCTCGTCCACCTCGTCGATGAACCCTCGGACCCCGGCCTCGGCGCCGTCGGGCAGGGACACGTGTCGCTTTGTCATCGGGCCACCTTCGTCGCCGTCACTCAAAGGGATTCGGTTGTGCGAACGCGACGCCCGATCCGGTCAGCGGAGTTCGGCGCGGACGAACAGGGCGACAACCAGCCCGACGAACAGCACGACGAAGGCCACGACGATTCCGGCGACCCTGAACGACAGCAACAAGGCGGCGACCGAGACCACGGCGATGACCGCGAGCAGGGCGACGACGGCGTCGAGCCGACGGCGGAGGGCGTCGTCCATGGGCGTCGGATCGGCGAGAGGCGAGTAGTAAATACCGGTTCAGACCGCGACGCTGCGCCGTGATTCCTCGCGACCGCGGCCCGCCGATTCCCCGCGACCGCGGCCCGCCGATTCCACCGGCGCGGGAGCGACCGCGTCCGATAAGTGTCCCCACCGCCAATCAGTGGCCATGCAACACCGCGAACTCGGGAACTCGGGCGTCGAGGTCTCCGAAATCGGCTTCGGCGCGTGGGTCGTCGGCACCGACTGGTGGGGCGACCGCTCGGACGACCAGGCGGTCGGGATGGTCGAGGAGGCGCTCGACGCGGGCGTCACCTACGTCGACACCGGCGACGTGTACGGCCACGGCGACAGCGAGGAGATAATCGGGAAGGCGATCGACGGCCGCCGAGACGAGGTGACGCTCGCGACGAAGATCGGCTACGACTTCTACAACAACCCGCAGGCCGGTCACGGCGAGCTTCCGAAAGAGCTCAACCGCGAGTACCTCGAAACCGCCTTCGAACGCTCGCTCGACCGGCTCGACACCGACCACGTCGACCTGCTCCAGCTGCACAACGCGAACGTCGACGACGTCACGCCCGAGGTGCGCGACCTCCTCCGCGAGTGGAAGGAGTCGGGGCGCGTCCGCGCGCTCGGCTGGGCGCTCGGCCCCTCGATCGGCTGGCTCGCCGAGGGCGACGCCGCCGTCGAGTACGAGGAGTTCGACGCTGTCCAGACCGTCTTCAACCTCTTCGAGCAGGAGCCCGGTCGCCACTTCGTCGACAGTGTCCGCGAGTCCGGCTCGGACACCTCCGTCATCGCCCGCGTCCCGCACTCCTCCGGCCTGCTCAACGAGCAGGTGACGCCCGACACCGTCCTCGAGGACGGCGACCACCGCTCGCACCGCCCGAAGGAGTGGTACGAGACGGGCTGGGAGAAGGTCGAGGCGATCCGCTTCCTCGAAGATCCGGAGCACAGCGGGGGGACGCGCACGATGGCGCAGGCCGCGATCCGCTGGCTGCTCGCGCACGACGAGGTCGCCTCCGTCACGCCGACGTTCCGCGACGGCGACGACATCGCCGAGTGGAGCGCCGCGGCGGACGTGCCGCCGATCTCCGACAGCGAGTACGACCGCCTCGAAGAGCTGTACGCCCGGAACTTCGATATCGACCGCGACGACGGGATGGACGTCCTCCGCACCTCCGTCGACGGCGAGGACATCGAGGCCGCCGGCCTCGACAAGCGCGCGGCCTCGTACTGAGCGGCGACCGGCTCCGTCCCTCCCGGCGTCCCGCCGACCCGCTTCTTTCGCCTCGAAAGCGCCAGACAGAGAACGGTTCTTCCCGAAAAGAACCACTTTCACCCCGCCCCGGATCGGCCGCGCCGCTGGCGAGCGCGGAAACGGTGGCTCGGTCGAACCCCGTCGTCACAGAGTAACGAGGAGGAAGCCCCCGGCTTCAGTCGTGGGCCACTGACGAGGGGCTCGGTGGAGAAAATCGAGAACTACTAAGCGACCGTGGCGAGCGTGTCGAGTGTTGTAACTCGGCACGTAGAAGTGGTGGCTCGGTTGAAGTCTTTCGTCACAAGGGGCTTAGAGGGGGTAACGGATCGTCATGGCCACCACACCGACGATTGCGCGGTCACCGGTATAAATGGCTCGCGACGCTCCGGAACCCGTTTGAACCCGGGCGTCCTCGGAACTCCCATGCGGGAAGTGACGTTCCGGATCCACCACGCGGGGGAGCCGGAGTGCGAGGTGAGCGCGCGCCACCCGGAGGTGCGCTACCGGTCGGTCTCTTCGATGACCGGCAGCGGCCCCGAGCACAAGCGGATCGCCGAGCTCACCGGGCCGTCGGCGGAGATCGAGGCGTTCGTCGAGGAGTTCCGCGAGTTCGACCTGATCGTCTCCGCGGAGCCGCTCGCACCGATCGAGGGGACGCACGCCTACGTCGCGCTGACGATCGACGTCGCGGCGGCCGACTGGGACGGGATCGGCGAGCGGTTCTCTCAGATGGGGATCCACTACCGGACGGGGACGACCATCTCCGGCGGCGTCGAGCGATGGACGGCGTACCTGGAGGACGACGACGACCTCTCGGCGGTGATGCGCGAACTGGAGCGCGGCGGCAACGAGGTGGAGCTCGCACGGAACGTGGAGCTGGCGTCGATCGAGCGGTCCCCGCAGCTCCCCGCGTCCGGCCTCCTCAACGGGCTCACCGACCGGCAGCGGGAGGTCCTCGCGACCGCGATCGCCGCGGGCTACTACGACCACGGCGGGGGCGTCGGCGTCGAGGAGGTCGCCGCGGAGCTGGGCCTCGGCTCGACGACGGTGTGGGAACATCTCTCGCGCGCGGAGTCGACGGTGATGAACGCGCTGTTCGACCGGTTCGCGGACGGGGAGCCGGTCGGGGCCGTCCGGGAGCGAGACCGGACGGACTCGGCGTGAAACGGTCGAATTAGGCGAAAAATCGACTCGGACCAACGCTTTTGGTGCTTCGGGACGGAGCGGCGCGTATGGACGACGGAACCGTCTCCGTGCCGGACGAGCAGTACGAGCGCCTCGCTGCCCTCGCCGCCGCCCGCGGCGTGAGCCCCGAGACGCAACTGGCCCGGCTCATCGACGACGCGTACGCCGGCCTCGACGGCGAGGGGGACGCCCCCGAGTCGCTCCCGCTCGGCGTCTGCGACGGCTCCGACGAGGAGTGAGTCGGGTGCGGGACCGGCGAGCGGTCCGTGAGCCGCCGCGCCGGACTCGTTCGGACGCGTTCTCGCCCCCGTTTCGGTTCGAACTCCGCCGCCGCCCTCACTCCTCGTAGGGCCACCGCCCGCCCGTCTTCAGCTCCTCGACGTACCCCTCGTCGATCGCGTCGCGGATCGACTCCCGCGAGCGGTGTTCGGCCTCGACCTCCCCCGTCGCGAACCGGTAGACGGCCGCGGTCACGAGCGTGGCCACCTCGCGGAGGTCCCGGGAGTCGAGCTTGTCGAGGGTGTCGGCGTGGGTGTGCCCCCAACCGCGCCCGGACTGGTCGCTGGTCGTCGAGGCCATCACGGCCGGGATCCCCTCTTGGACGAACGCCCACTGGTCGCCGTGCGGCGAGATCGTCTCGCCGGTCGTCAGGGGCGCGTCGAACGCGTCCGCGACGGCCTCGAACGTCGAGCGCATCCCCTCGAACCCGTTCGTCCCGACGCGGAGGTTCCGCGAGCTACAGGCGCCGTCGAGGTTGACCACGCAGGCGATCTCCTCCTCGGGCGTCGTCTCCGCGGCGTGATACGCCCCCCACAGCCCGATCTCCTCGGAGCCGAAGGTGACGAGTCGTACCCGCGTGTCGAGGTCGTCCTCGACGCTCGCGAGCAGGCGCCCGACCTCCGCGACGAGCGCCGACCCCGCACCGTTGTCGTTGGCCCCGTCGCTCACGTCGTGGGCGTCGACGTGGGCGGTGAGGTACACCGCCTCCTCGGTGTCCGGCCCGACCTCCGCGACGGCGTTCACCGAGGTCGTCGGCTCGTTCCGGCAGTCGACGTCGAGCGAGACGATCGGGCGGTCGGCGCCGCCGCGTTCCGACTCGTCGCCGTCGCCATCGGCCGCCTCGGCGAGCCGCGCGAGCCGCTCGCCGACCTCCTTCGAGACGCCGACGGCGGGGATCGGCCCCGGTCGGTTGTGGTAGCCGATCTCGCCGGTCGGCGGGAGCGCCCCCTCGATGTGGTTACGGAAGACGAACCCGACCGCGCCGCGCTCCGCGGCCGCGACGTACTTCTCCATCCGGTGGATCCACCGGTCGTGAGAGTCGGGGGTGCGCGAGGAAGCCATGGCGATCGCTCCCTCCAGCGCCTCGCCCGCGGCCGCGAACTCCTCGTCCGTGCCGTCCCCGACGTCGACGAGCGGCGCCGTCGCCTCGCCGCTCGGCGTGCCGGGCAGCGCGATCACCTCGTGGGAGTTCTCGTGGCGCCGCTCGACGGCGCCCGACACCGACAGCGACGAGTCGCCCCGCCACCAGCCGGGGATCTCGAACTCGTCGAGGCCGGCGTTCCGCAGGCCGGCCGCCTCGAACGCCTCGACGACGCGCTCGGCCCCGCGGCGCTCGCCGGTCGACCCCGCCATGCGATCTCCGATGTCCGTCAGGTCCGTGAGGAGGCTCCACCCGAAGTCGCTCGTCCGCGCGTCGCCGACGACGCGGTCCGGTAGCTCGGTCATACGATCCGCTTGTACCGCGGGCGAAAAGGGGTTCGGGAAGCGGAGACGGTCGCGTTAAGTTAGAGGGTGAGGCGGACGAGTTTTGAGTGTCTGTAGCGGAATTCGACCGCCACAACGATGGTATCGCATGGATCGACTTGTCGTTTTGTGGAGCAAGATCGAACGGAGCGATGGTCGATCGAAATAGGGGTCCGATGTCACTTAACCGGTAGGTCACTATGCGAAGTAAGTAAATTCCCTGAAATATAGAATTGATCCGAGCCGCGTCGCTATTCACAACTGAGTTCATAGAGCCGATCTCGACCGTTTCCAAGGATCAACTCGCGGTTAACAAAAAGATGATACCCGCAGACTGAGCGCTCAAAACTGTGGCGGCGCGAGATGTGGGTCGGCCGCCAATTATCGTGTTCGCAAGTTTTAGTATGGGAGCCTGTCACGTATGGGGTAATGACGATTTTGCCGGTGGATATGGACGTCCTCGAGGACGTCTGTCGAGATATTGCCCAAGACAACTACGGGTTCGTGTACGTCGCAGACCAGAAGTCGGATATCAAATCCGGCTACGAGAACGCGGACGTTGGAACTCTTAACGCGGGATCGCTCGCCGCAAGCGATATGCGAAAGGCACTCTCGGAGATGTCAGCCGACGAGTTCGTCGACCTCAACCAGCTTCGAGACGGAGTGTACTACGTCGATCCCTTCGGCGTGAAGGGGAACATGAACATTACGCGAGAGTTGACGAACCTGTTCGGCCAGCGACTGGTGGTCACTGGGGAGACACTCCGCTCGCGGTTCTCGCTGGCGATCGACGATCTTGAATTCTTTGTCGACGAGCTCACCGAGCGCGACTACCTCCGCCGCATCACAGCGGGCAAGCGAGACTACTACACGATCGGTCCGAAGCTCAAGGAGCACGCCGACGACGTGGGGCTCGACGCGCGGCTCGAACGCGAGGCGTCGAAGGGGAAGATCGCCCACAGCGACCTCGAGAGCGTCATCGACGTGAACGCCACCTCTGACGTGATCCGGTACCTCGACCGGGAGGGTTACATCGTCGATCTCAACGGCGAGTACCTCGTCGAGGAGGCGATAGACGAGTACGCGGAGTTCCTCGCGGACGAGATCGAGGAGACCGTCGAAACGGAGTTCGAGGAGTCGAACCACGCGCTGCGCGTCGGGGAGTTCGAACAGGTCGTGGAGAACGCGATCGACTCCCGGTTCGACGTGCTGTCGGCGGCGCGGAGCGTCCGGACGGATATCCTCAGGGAGACGCGGTCGACGCTCGTCGACCGCTTGGGGCTCGCGGAGGGGCCAGAGATCGTCACGGTCGAAGAGCCCTTCGACCGGCTCGTCGATGAGCGCGCGCGCCGGATCCTCGGCGAGGTGAAGGGAGAGTACGACGTGTTCGCCTCTCCGTCGGAGTTCACTGAGCGTGCCGAGAAACAGTTCGAGGAGCTTCAAGTCGCCCACGACGACCGCGTCAACGATCACGTCCGCGAGGCCGTGATCGACCGGTACGAAACCATCGTCGCCGACGAGGAGTTCTGAAAGCCGATGGAATAATGTGGATTGGCTGATTGATATAAACTCAACGACTATCGAATGACTCGCAAATATTCCTTCGAAACGAAAACGATCAACGGCCAGCAGTTCGTTATCGCAGAGGGGCGCGGCCAGTCCTCCGAACCGATCCGCGTCCGAGCCGACTGGATCGAGAGCGACGACATGGAGGGGAAGTGGGAGGACCTGATCAAACAGATCGTCCAGCCGGAGAACATCGACCAGATTGACATCGACGAGGGGCACGGCGGGATCAACCGCCGGGAAGCCGTCGAGGCGCTCGCCGGGGCGACTGTAGACGGGGAGACGATCGTGTCGAGCGAGCAGCAGGCCGACGTGCTCGTCGAGTACCTCGCGGACGAGGACATCGTCGACATCGAGGGCGAAGAGCTCGTGTTGTTCCGAGACCCCGACGAGGAGAGCCTCAACAGCGCGGCGCTGATGAACTGGGCAGCGCTGATGTCAGCGGTGATCGAGAGCATCGACGAACACCTCGAACGGGTTGAGGACGCGAAAGAACGGTTCCAAGAGACTGTCGATACGCTTGAAGTCGAACAGCAGGACTCCGAAGAGCGCCTCTCGAAGACCGCACAGCGGATACAGAACCTCGGCCCCGGACAGGGCGTCCCGGATCCGGACACGCTGAGCGACGACGATCGGCAGGAGTACACCCAGCTCAAGGAGCACTACCTGTACCTCCAAGACATCGAGAAGGCAAAATCGGAGAACTTCGTCGAGAACGTGAGCGCCGGCGTCGATCAGATCGGGATGGCGATTGAGCGGCTCGAAGCCGCGCGCGAGGCGTACGACATGTTCCACTCCAACACCCGAAAGGCGGCACTCAAGAGCTCCGTATTCCCGGAAGAGGCGTTAGAGTTCGTCGATAACGCCGGGAGCTTGATAAACGAACTCGCCGGCCAGGAGGAGAGTCAGGCGGACGACTACGCGGACGACGAGTTCGCCGAGATGATCGAGGAAAAGCACGGCGAAGCTGTCCAAGAGCAGGCCGCGGAGACGACCAATCTCGCCGAGACCGCTGAGGAGGCCGCGGGGTTCAAACGGTAGGATGTACGCCTCATCGTTCATCGAGGCGTTCAGGAACGTCGACGGCGCCGTCGAGCGCGCACTCTCGCTCGACACCTACCGCCGGACGGACCGAGTACGCCGGATTCGGTCCGAGGCGGTGGCAGCGGTTGACGACATCGCCGAGCTGGCGACGGTCGCTGTGACCAGCGCGGAACTGTCAGGATACGAGCGGTGGGAAACCGATGACACCGTCGAATCGATCGTCGAGGCCCGGATCGCGGATCGGGACGACCCCGACCTCGCCACCGAGGACGTCGATCGCGCCGTGAGCGACGGCCGCCTCGTCGAGGAGGCTGAGACGGTCTTCGTTCCCCTCAACGGGGGGGCTGGACCGATTCGAAACTGGTGGCTCCTCGCGGACGAGTTGCGCGACTGGCTCGCGGAGCTGATCGACGACGCACGGCGGCTCCACCGCCGTGCCGACGCCGGCGGGTCCGACCTCGTCGAGACCGCGTTCTGGACGCTTCTAGACCGGCTGGTCGCGCTCCGGGAGCTGTTGGACGAGGCTCTGACGATGGGCGAGTTCGTCTACCGGTCGACCCGGCGGGACACGTTCGAGATGCTCACCGACATCGGTCGGATCGCGGGAACGATCACGGAGCGAACCCATGCTTAACATCAAGCCGATCGCGCTGTCGCGACAGCCGACCTCGCACGTCAAGATCGGCGACTCAAAGATCAGCGCGTCGACCGATGTCGTACAGCTGAAACACAAGGGGGTCGGCGCGTACTTTTACGTCAACACCGTCGACGACCTTTTCAACGACATCGGAAACGAGGTCCGCGTCCACGAGAACGTCGAGCGGCTGTTCGGCGGGTTCGATCGGAGCCGCGACTTCCTCGTCGACACCGACGTCTCGATCACGGAAGTCCCCGACTGTACATCCGTCTCGATCCACGCAGCGACCGACGAGGGGGAGCTGGAGACGTTTCTCCGCGAGAGCAACTACCTCCTCCACCCGATCGAAGAAGCGGTCGAACGCGGCGACCGCCTCGAGACGTTCGACCCCGTCGAGATCGAACCGTCAGGGTACAACACCGTTCGGGTGACCGACGAGACCGAGGTCGAGTTCGTCGACACCGGCGAGTACCGAGAGCGAAAGGCGATGGCAGACTCTCGGCCGAGGGGACCGGGAACGGGGAGACAGGGTCGCGGCGGGCAGGAGGAGGACGACGAGGCGGTCCAGGTGTCGCTCGAACCGAAGAAGCCGACGGTCAGCTTCGAGGAGGACGTCGCCGGGCTGCCAGAGGTGAAGCGCACGGCGGAGAACCTGCTCGCCCTGTTCGACCCCGACGTGCGCGACGAGGTGGTCGACCGCTACGGCGACGAGTTCGCCTCGCGCGGCAACAGCATGCTGCTGTACGGGCCCCCCGGTTGCGGGAAGACGCTCGTCTCGGAGGCGATCGCCTACGAGGCGAAGTACAACTCGAACATCGAGGAGAGCTACGGCGAGGTGAAGTTCCTCGAGATCAAGGGCAGCGACGTGCTCTCGAAGTACTCCGGGGAGTCGGAGAAGCGCGTGGAGGCGATCTTCGAGAAGGCACACGGGATCGCGCAAGACGGGTTCGCCGTCCTCTTCTTCGACGAGGTCGACACGCTGATCCCCGACCGCGGCGACGACTCGCTCCAGCGCCACGAGCGCTCGCTGACCAACGCGTTTCTCCAAGAGATGAACGAGATCGAGGACAACCTGCTGGTGATCGGCGCGACGAACATGCCGTTCACCATCGACCCGGCCGCCACCCGCCGGTTCCCTATCCAGCAGTTCATCCCGCAGCCGGAGACGGAGGTGATGGCACAGGTGTGGCGGAAACACCTCGCGTCGATGCACGAGACCGACGCGATCGACTACGACCGGCTCGGCGAGCTATCGACCGGGTACACACCGGCGGAGATCGCCGACCGCGTGCTGGGAAGCGAGCTCCAGCGCGAGTTCGTCGAGAGCGTCCACCTGCCGGATCGGGAGCCGATCGAACCGACGACCGACTACTTCGCGGACCGACTCGGGAAGACCGAACCCAAGACGGTCCGGCAGTACGTCGCCAGCGTCCGGACCCAGATCGACGACCTCGAAGGATACCCAGAGCTGCGGCGGTACGTCGAAGAGCAGGCCGAGCGGCTGGACATGCGGCTGGGCAACGAACCCTCGTCGCTCGAACAGCTCTTCGGCGGGGACGGAGACGGAAGCGCTGAGGGGGGAGATGACGGAAGCGGCGGGGACGGCAGAAGCGGTAGCGGCGATGGCGGCACGGGAGGCGGCGACGGCGAACCGACGCCCGGAGGCGAGGGCCCCGGAGACGAACCCGCGCCCGAAGGCCCCGCTGAGGCGGAGATCGGAGGTGACGGCCGTGAGTGATGGCTACCGGCAGGTTGGCTCCTTCGAGAGCGACCCCCCGGCCGCGATCGGGCTCGGTCGCGACGTGATCGCGTTCGGGCTCGGCGACCGGGTGACGCTGGTCTCCGGCCGGGAGCGGACCGCGATCGACCACGGCGGTCCGATACTCGATCTGGCGGTGGCGGACCGCCTGCTCGTCCTCTCGACGGAGACGCTCACGGCGTACTCGCTTGACGGAGATCAGGTGTGGAGCCACGACGCGGGAGACGCGTACGCCGTGGCCGGCGCCGAGTCCCGGGAGTGCTGCGGGGTCCTCGGCGCCGACGCCCTCCGGTTCGTCGAGGTAGCGAGCGGCCGCGAGCGGTTCGCGGTTGATCGGACCCGGCCGGGGACGACCGACGACGCCTTCCTCGCGACGCCGACCGGCTTCGTGATCGCGACGTGGTCCTTCCTCACCGCGGTAGACGGCGACGGAGAGATCGCCTTCGACCGGGATCTCTCGGCGGTCGTTCGGAGCGTCGGCGTCTGCGACGGGACCGTGGTCGCGGCGCTCCAGAGCGACCGCCTCGTCGGTCTCGACGGCGGGAGCGGCGAGGACCGCTGGCGCACGGAGCTTGACGCCCGACAGGTCGCACCGGTCGGTGAGGGGTCGGTGCTGGTCAGCGCGGCCGACGGAGTGCTCGACGTGGCGGCCGACGGGGCGACCGAGACGGTCCCCGACCTCCCGACCGGCGACGTGTACGCTTCCGGCGACGGGGCGGTCGTCTGCTCGGTACGCGACGGGACGATCGCGACGTACGTCCCCGACCGCGACCGGTTCGACGTGGCGGTCCTCACCGACTCCGTCGGGGTTGGCGGCACGGTCGACGTGGAGGTGTCGAATCCGACCGAGCAGGAGCGGACGGTCGATCTCTCGCTCGACGTGGACGGCTGCTCGCTCTCGCCCGCCGAGCGAACCGTGACGATCGACGGCGAGGACTCTGCGGTCGCCGACTTCCCCGTCGCGTCGGTGCGGCGGGAGGGGCGAGCCGACGTGAACGTTGCGGCCGACGGCGACGAGGCTGGGCGCGGGACCGTCGAGGTCGAAGACGCGGCGAGCGGCGGACTAGCGGTCGAGACGGCCCTACACGCAGCGCGGATCGACGACGGCGTCGCCGAGATTGAGGTGAGGGTCGAGAACGTCGGGGGTGTCCCCCTCGACGCGGTCCGGCTACTGGAAGCCGGCACCGAGGCGACAGACATCGCGCCGGGCGACGCGTGGGAGGGAACGGTCACCCGGCCGTACGAGCCCGAAACACGGGTCTCTGTCGGGCTCGAGGTGACGCGCGGCGACCGCCGGCGGGAGTACGCCCCCACGTGTACGCTCCCGTCCCGGCCGACGATCGACGCGGCGGTTGAACGCGACGTACTACGGGCGACCGTGGTCGTCGCTGACGGCGTTCCGGTCGAAGACCGGCTCGTGGTAGAGATGCCGGGCGCCGGCCGTGTGCGGTCTCCGGTGACGATCGACGCCGACGAACTGCTGCTCCTCGTCCCGCAGTACGAGTCGGGGGTCGCCCGGATCGCGCTCGACGCGCTCGACGCCGAGAAGCGCGTCCGAGTCCCCGGAAACGGGACGTTCACACCCCCCTCGTCGACCGGCGGTCGCGACCGCGATCGTTCACGGTCGTCCCGCGAAACCGGAGGGACGGGCCGGTCGCAGAACTCGACAGAGTCGGGCGAGTCGGCGACACCCGACCGGTCGACCGCTTCGACGGATGATCCGTCGGAGACCAGTTTATCCCCCGCTCATGACTCGGTGTGGAGCGGGTCGGACGAGATGGCGGAGGGTCGGAGCCGCTCGGGCGACGCGGCGGATAACCGGAACCGATCCAACGAGCGGACGAGTGACCGGAACCGACAGTCGTCATCGACGACGAATCGGGCCGAGAGGGAGTCGAGCCGTGATTCGGAGGAAACCAGAGCCGAGGACCGAATGGATTCCTCGGTCAGAGGCCCGACGGAAGGTCGATCGGAGAGCGGGACCGAGGGCGAACCGTTCCTGTCGGCGACGCGACGCGCTCCGGAGCGCGCCTCCGGGGTCGGCCACGCGATCCGAGATCGGATCGTCGTCGAGAACGTGGGCGAGCCGGTCGGGTCAGTCGAGATCGCCTTCGACGACGGTGATCGCCTCTCTCTCGGCCGCATCGACCACGGTGCGGCCGCGTCCGTCGACCGGTTCGTCGCCGCAGGCGAGGCGGGCGAACTCACCCTCCCGTCGGCTGCGGTCGAGGTGAGCGGGAAGGTCGTCAGCGAGGTCGACGCCCGGCAGCTCTCGGTGAGCGACGACGCGATCGGGGTGCTGGCAACAGTCGATCCGGACGACGGGGCACTCACGGCCGTGATCGAGAACGGCACTGACTGGCAGTGTCGCGTGACGGGCCTTGACCCCGGACCGGACGGCAGTCGAGCGCCGCTCTCGACCGCGGTAGACGTCGGCGCGAGCGGAACCGTCTCGGCGACGGTCGGCGAACGTCCCGCGCCCGGCGACGCCGTCCCCGTTTCCTTCTGGATCGAGTCGGACGGCGAGGAGCGTCGGATCGACGTGTTGGCGGCGGCCGACGGCGACGCGGCGGGTGCTAGTGCCGGCGGCGAGCCGGCGCTGACACCCGGTATCAGCTCGGACACCCAAGTCGCGGGCGAGTACAGCTCTGTCGTTCTCGTGTTCGAGAACGACGGCGACGAACCGCTGACGGACGTCTCGGTGGTCGCCGACGGGGACCCGATCGACTCGATGTTCTACTCGCCTGCCCGCCGTGAGCGCGTCGATCCGGGCGATCGGATCGAGCACTACGTCGACCTCGAGTCCGGGTACACGGAGCCCGGCTTCGAGGCCACCGTCTCGTACGCGATCGACGGGACCGAGCAGGAGTACGTCGCCCGCGCCGCCGGTCCCGCCGTGGATGACGTGTCCGCGTGGACCGACGACCTCCTTGCCGCGTGGTCGATCGACCGGATCGACGCCGCGAACTCGTCGCCCGAGTTCCCCTCGCGGCTCTCGACGCCGCCGCGGAGCGAGAACTAACGGCGTCGCGAAGGCAGTCCGCTAAAAAATCCTCGGAGAGCTCTCCTGAAGCTACACGAGGAAGTCGCCGCTTACCGATTCCTGCGTGTCGCGGACGTACCAAAACATCCGCTTCGCGGTTCGGACGGTCAGTCCGACCGCGACCAGCGCGTAGGCCCCGATCGCGCCGAAGAGCGAGTATCGTGCGATTCCGAGCGCGGCGGTCCGTGACTCGTACTCGGCCGTGACCTCCTCGGCGCGAGTGGTCTCGCCCGCGCTCTCAAACGCGCTGATCGCCTCTTGGTAGGCGTCGTCGATCGACGCCGTGCCCGCCATGAACGCGTCGTAGTCCGCCGGGTTCAACAGGAGTGGCTGGCCGAGAACGACGACGAACTGGTCGTCTTCCATCTCGCTCCACGTACTCTCGGCCTCCTGTACCGCCTGTTCGCCGGTCGAGACGGAGTCGGAGTAGCTGTTGAACGCCTCTTCAGCGTCGTTTTCGAGCTGGTTTGCGCGCTGCTCGTCGCCCTGTAGGAGCGCGATCCGCGCGAGCTGGCGCTGCGTGGTCGCCTCCTCGATCAGCGACATCTCGCCCGATTCGAGCCGGTCCTCGTAGTAGGCCCGTTGTTCCTGAATGAGTCGGTCGAGGTCGCCCTCCGCGTCGGACCGGGCAGTATTCGCGAGCCCGCGCAGCTCGTCGTTTTCGAGCCGCTCGGCCTGTAACCCCATCGTGTTGTACGCGGCGGCCGCGCGGATGATCGCGGACTGGGCCTCGGTGTGCTCGCCACTCTCCAGGTGACTGTCGGCCTCCTCGATCGCCTCGGAGTACAGCGTCGCCGCCTCGCCGAAGGTCAGCACGGTTGATATCTCCTGATTGGCGCTCTCTCCGCTCCGGAGGCGCTCGTCCATCCTGTCGACGAGTTCGAGGGTACTGTCGGCGACGGCCGTGTCGTACCCGGAAAGCTCGTTCTGGATCGGTTCGAGATCGAGCGGAACCGGCGAGGCCGTGACCGTGATGCTCGCGTCGTCGCCGTCACCGTCGACGTCGTACTCCCACTCGTAGCTCTCGCCGAGCTCCGCGCTCGTGTCGAACTCCAGCGAGAACGAGGCGTCTTCGCTGCCGCCCGCACTCACCGAACTCGGTGCGCTCTCCAGCGTGAGCCACTCCTCCGGTCCGTTAGTGAGCGTCGTTTCGATGTCGTTGACATCGTTGTAGCCGAGTTCCTCGCTGATCGTTACGGTCCGGCTGTTGGCCTCGCCGATCGCCACGTCGCCGATGTCGGTGTCGTCGGCAACGAGGCGCGTCTCGTGGACGATTTCGAAGCTCTCGTCGAGACTCGCATCGTCACCGTCGAATCCCGGCGTGTCCACGGTCGCAGAGATGTCGTACGACCCCTCCGGGAGGTCTCGGTCGGCAGTAACTCGGAGGGCGGCCTCCTCGGTCGACTGCCCGTCGATTTCGTTCGGGGTACTCGAGGCCGTCACGGAGACGCCCGGGTCGGACGAGGACGCCGAGACGCTACCGACCTCGATTGGGGTGTCCCCGTCGTTGGGGATCTCTAGGTCGATCGTTCGGGTCAGCGTGTCGCCCTCGTCCCGCGGCTCGTCGAACGTGAACTCGTCGTCGTCGAGCGACAGCTCGCCGAAGTAGCCGGGGTAGATGACGCGGGCCTCGACGTCGACCTCGCGGGTCGCGTCGGGGTACCGCGAGTCCGACAGCTCAACGGTCCACTCGAGGTCCTCGTGTTGCGGCGCGTTCGAGTCCGGAGTCACCGTCCAGTCGACGGTCCCGCTGCTTCCGCTGACGGAGAAGCCGCCGGAGAAGTCGAGCGTCGCGTCCTGATCGCCGCGCACTTCAGTGATTTCGACCCCGTCGAGCGACCCGTCGCCGCTGACCTTCTCGACCGTGGCCTCACCCGAGGCGGTTTCGCCGACAAGCACGTTGCCGAGGTCAAGCGGTTCGTCCTCGAAGCCGGCGAGCGGGGGGGTGGTGACCGTCAGGTAGAACTCGAATGGCTCGCCGTTGACGCTCCCGGAGACGGTGCCGCTCTCGGCGTCGAAGCCAGCGGTGATGTCAAGAGGAACATCAGTGGTTGTGCCCGGTGCGAGATACGTGTCCGCGCCGGATACTGATACGCCGGACGGCTCACTCGTGATCGTCACGTCCGCGTTCGTCCCGTTCTGGCCGCTGTTGGTCACCTGAATGTCGTGGGTGTCCGTCTGCCCGTCCGTCTGGACGTCCATCGTGTAGTCGCTCGCCTGTACATCCGAGACGTTGGCCGCACCGACGGCAGGCGCGGCGAGTAGGCCGAGAGCGACTGCCACAACGAGGGCGGCAGAGAGCCGCTTAGACATCGTTTTTACCTCCGGAGACGATCGACCCGATCTGGGCCATCTCGTAGGTCCGCCGCCAGAGGAAGACCCGGCTGAGTACTGCCGTGCCGATCAGCCCGACGACGAGCCCGTACCCGACGAGGATCGAGGTGGACGCGACCGCGAGAGAGAACCGCGCGTCACCCACGTCGCTTGCGAGCGCCCTCAGATCGGCCGTACGGTCGTCGAGGCCGTTTTTACTCGCGTCCGCCTGCGCTGCCTGGACCTCCGAGAGCGCCTCCTGAGAGGCCTGATAGCGCTCGAAGGTTCGGACAGGGTTGCCGCCGACCGCGCCGGCGACGGTGTCGCACCCACGACACTGATCGAGGAGGGCGCCGGCGGTCGCCTCCGCCTCGTCCATCCGCTCCACCGCGGCATCGTACTCAGCCGAGAGCTGTTCGGCCTGTAGGTTGAACTCCGCGGCCTCGTTCGGCCGGTTCGCACGCTCGTAAGCGGTCGCGGTCATAGAGAGCAGCTCGATCCGATCCGGCGTCCGCTCGGCGGACGACGCCTGATCACGGAGGCCGTCGCCAAGCCTCGCGTAGAAACGAGTCACCGCGAGACTCGCGAGCGTCGCTTGGGTCTCCTCGTACGACTCCAGCTCGTCGATCTCTGCCTCGGCCTCCTCAGCCGCGGCGAGACTCGCCTCGTACTCGCCGGCACCAGCGCGCTCGTACGCGCGTTCGAACGCCACCATCGTGTCGAGCACCGCGGCGAACTCGGCACGGTCAGCGTCGTCAAGCGTTCCCACCTCCTGTGCGCGAGAGACGGCGAACGTGCGCATCGTCTCGAACTCCTCGTACTCCTGATACGCTTCGGTCCCCTCCATCGCACGGAACGTCTCGAAGTACTCGTTCGCGGTCTCGGGGTCTTCCTGTGCGGCAGCCGTCCCGACGCCCCCCGCCGCGATCGTCGCGAGGACGAGTAAGGCGGCGAGCGCGCAGGCGGCCGCCGTCCGAGTTGTCCGTGTGCGTGTTGTGCGTGTTTCTGTCATGTCAGAACACCGTTCGTGTGAGCCGCTCGCGGAGGGCGTCGTGCTCGAACAGCTCCTCGACCGCGTCGAGCAGTAGCAGGGACGTGTAGCCGATCGCGACCGCCTCGGAACCGCGGTCGGCCTCGCGTGTCAGCTCCCACGCGCGCTGTTGCATCTCTCTGGCCGGCGCGATCTCCGAGAGCTCGCCGCGCCGTCCCTCGATGAGGCCGTCGACCGCCTCGTAGCGCTGCTTCACCTCGCGGCGCTGCGCGTTCGAGTCGGACTCGAGCCGGTCGAGCAGCTCCGCGAGTTCGAAGGAGCCACTCCACCGAACGTCCGCGTCGGGCATGTCGGCGCAGGCCGCGAACAGGTCGACGTTACGCTTCGTCGTCATCGCCTCGGAGATGGCGTCCGTCGCTCGCTCGGCCGCTGCGAGGATCCCGTCGACGGCGTCGCTGGGGTCGACCTCGCGGCCGACGAACTCGTGGCCGACGTCGGGCACCGACTCGGCGGCGTCAAGCATCGAATCGACGACTGAGGCGTAGTATCGCGGAATTGTCCCGTCGCGGCCGCCGCCCTCCAAGACCGATCGAACGTCACTCCGGACGCGGTCGATCCGGTCCCGGCGGTCGGCGTCGAGCCGCCACGTGAACCGGGCGTCGACGGCCGCCCGCGCGGTCCCGGACTCGTTCACGGTGATCGTCGTTTCGGTTCCCTCGTACGCCACGTTCCCGTCTGTGAGGGTGACCTCGACGCGGTACCGGCCGATCGGTAACGTCCGTTCGTCGAGCGTTCCGTCGGCGTCGGTGGTGACCGTCTCGACGTCGAAGCGGTCGGAGAGGAACTCGTCGTCAGGGACGATCCGGAACGGAACCGCCCCGGCGGCCGTGCCGTCGACGGTGGCCGCCCCCCGAAGCCGTCCGGTCCGGCGATCGAGCTCGACGGTGTGGTTCGCGTTCTGTCGGAAGCGGACGCGCTCGGTCGCGTCCGCGTACCGGTCGTGGGACACCTCGATCTCCGCGTCGGTCGCGTCCTCCGGCGGGTCGAGCGTGACCGCGCCGTTCTGGTCTGTCGTTCCCGAGATTCCACCCTCGCCGCTGATCGTCGCGTCCGCGACGGGTTCCCCGTCGACCGCGTCAACCACGGTGAGCGTCGCTTCGACCGGGATTGTCAGCGTCACCGTCGGCTCGTTCGCGTCGACCGTCTCGATGTCCGAGTGCGCGGAGCCGTGCTGCGCGTACATCTCCCAGCTTCCGGTGCCGGGCAGCTGGACCGTCCCGCGACCGCCCCGCACCGTCACGGGGTCGTACCGGTCCTGTCCTCCGGGCTCGCGATAGTGGACGGTGACGTCGCCGCGGAAGAGATCGGAACCGTCGGTGACGGTCACCTTGGCGGCGAACGGTCCGGGCGCGGCAACGGCTCCGCCCTTTCGCGAGGCAACCACGGTCGGTATCGCTGGGGTCCCGACGGCGCCGAACAGGATCCCGATAAGTCCGACCCACTGGAGCGTCGATCCTAACACGACGATCGGAGTCAGCAGGTGAATCGCGAAGAGCGAGCCGAGCGCCAGCGCGAACCCCATCACGCCGAGCGCGAGTTTCGACACGATATCTGGAATGCCGTTTTGGAACTGAGCGATGACGCCGCCGAGCCCGAGGCCGACTACGAGCGGAGCGAGGAACACGAGAAGCACGGAGAGAATGCCGCCAAGACCGCCGAGTGCGCCGGGCGCCGCGCTATCGCTGCCCGTCTCGAGCGTCACGGCTATATCGCCGGCAGCGGTCGACAGCAGCAGCGTCTCCGCGCCGCTCAGGTCGGTCTCGTCGAAAGCTAAGCGTCCCTCCTCGTTGACGGCGCCGTCGATACCGGCGTACATCGATCCGCTCCCGGTATCGACGACGGCGCCGTCGACGGCGAGCCCCGCGAGCGACCGGTCGAAGCCGAGGCTCCCGTCGTCCGCGACCTCGGCGGAGAGTTCGAGCGGACCCGAGTACTCGAGGGCGTCGTCCGTGCGGTTGACGAGTTCGGTCCCGTCGGCGGTCGACACGCGGATCTCGGCCTCGCCGGCCGAGAGCCCCGGAAGCTCGAGGTACCCGTCCACAGTCTCGGCGGCGGTGGCGGTGTACCGGGCGTTCCCGTCATCTGCCGCGTTGACAGTATACTCTTGGCCGGGCTCGAACAGCGGGTGCCAGAGCGCGAGTCCGTCTCCCCAAGAGCGCAGCTCGGGGCCGATCGGCGCCCTATCGCTCACCGGACCGGCGCTCGACAGCACCCGGAGATCGAGCGTTTCTCGCGAGTCGCCGGCCTCGTCGACGAGTTCGCCGCGGTCGACGACGAGCTGGGTGCCATCTCCTCGGATCGTTCCCTCCACGTCTACAGTCTCGTTCCCGTCGAGGCCGAGACCGACATCGAAATCGGTCCCCGCCGAGACGCCGACCGTCCCGGCCGGATCTAGCGGGACGTAGAGCTGGTCGGTCGCGTTGTCGCCTTCGCTGTCACCGATCCACACCGGATCTGCGAGCGCGACTGCGTGGAGAGGTACTGCCGTCTCGTTCGCCAGCGGTACGGCCGTGGCGTTCTCTCCCGCCGGATCGACGGTGACGGTCACGTTCGCGCTCCGTAGGTCGGTCCCGTTGACGGTCCCCCCTGGGTCTGGCGCCGCCACGTCGATCCGGACCTCTCCGTCCTCTGTATTCGTCGCGTTAGCCGTGTAGGTGATCTCGGTGTCGGCCGGGTCAGTCACCTCGACGGTGACCGTCTCCGGGTCGTCGACGCTGGAGACGTTGACGACGAGATCGCTCCCATCGCGTTCGAGGGTGTCGTCGGCCGAGGCGACGCCGGGAGCGAACCCGACCGCGACGAGGCTGACGAGGACCAGCGAGATGGCCACGACGGCGGCTCGGCGTCGGGATTCGGACGCCGCGCCGGCCGATGGTTCGTGTGGGCTCATCTCACTAGTCACTCCGCGTTCCGTTCGACGTACGTCTCGAGGTTGTCGACGATCCGGTCGAGTTGGGGCTTCGTCAGCTCGCCGCCGGTCCCACCGCCGGTCCCGGCGAGGCTGTCCCCGAGCATCTCGAACTCGTCCCACGAGTGATCGAGGAGCGGACTCAGGTCGAACCCGCCCAGAAGCAGAAGCACGTCGACGTCGTTACCGCGCCCGCGCTTCGGGGTGAGGCTCGCCTGCCCGGCGACGTTGATGTCGTGTTTAGTCGTCCAGTCGCGGAACGCGCCGTACACCTCGGGCTCGCTGATCTCGCCGTCGTCGATCATGCTCTCTGGGGCGCGGACAATGGCGTACGCGGCAGTCGTCGTCCCCACGTCCATCGGCACGTACGTGTTCTCCGCGGCCTGGTCGAGCATGTACTCGAGCTCGTACACCTGCCCGTTCATCTCGGTCGCGACGGCCGGCGTGAAGTGGTACGCGTCCATCTGGGAGGGGATGGTCACGTAGTCTTTCACGTCGATGACGCTCCGGGTCTCGCGCCCGGCACCGATCATCAGGTCGATGGCCGTGATGATCGCGTCGTTGATCGAGTCGTAGTGGCGCCCGTTCCCGTTCTCCTCATCATCGAGTTGGGAGTTTGAGGCGAGCAACACCATATCCGCGTTCTGCGTGTCGTCCGCGGTTCGAAGCAGTCGTGAGAGCCCGCACACCGCGTTGAAGTGCCGCTGCGGCTGCTCGTAGTAGTAGGGCCATACACCGAACGCGGTATGGATCACGCTGGCCATCCACTCTTCCGTTGCGCCGGCGTCTTCGAGGTCGGCGAGTCCGGTCTTGAACTGCTCTATCGTGTACGGGATCGATCCGTTTCCGGTGCCTCCGCCGAGCGTCGCAACGTGCATGAACGCGTCTGAAGTCCCGAAGTCCTTGATCCGAGAGACAATGCGGTCAAGGTCTTCCCGCGCGCACGCCTCACCGTTCGGGAAAAAGTTCCCCGCGCCCTGCTGAGAGCCAAACTCCAGCGCGTGCGACTCCATCGTCTCCTCCTCGCCTCGCTCGTCCTGTAAGGTCCCGCGCATCCGGTCGATCGTGTTTCGGAGATCGGCCCGGTTCGTGTTCATTACAAGTACCCGGTCGTCGATGCCGGGGTTCTCCGCCCGATCGAAGAACTGCGACGCGATGCGGCCGCCGCCCTCTCCCGACGCGATAACGCTCCATCTCGTAAATGTGTCCGCTTGTGCCATTGGTTAGTGTTCGTTGGTCTCGAGTCCCGTTTCGGTCATCCTCACGCTGTGCTCGCCGTCAATCCCACCGACCACGTCCCGGATTACGGAGTCCGGAACCGGCGCCGAGAGGAAGTTCTGCCGCAGCTCGGCAAAGCTCACCCGGTCGCCCGGGTCGATGTTGTACCGCAGAACGTTGGCCACCTCGCGTTCGATCTGATCGTGGTCGTACACGACGACGTCGCCGTTGCTCCGGCAGATTCCGTAACCCGCTTCGTCGCTCCAGACAGCGAGCAGGCAGGCCGAGTGGGTGTCCTGTACGGGGAGGTCCATCTCCGTCGACACGTACCCCTCATCGGCGAACGACGACTCAAGCCGGGACCGCATGTCCGGCAGGACCTCCGTCATGTCCACCTCGACGTCCGCACAGAGCTGTTCGCGGAGCTCCTGTTCGAGGAACTCCACGGACACCGACGCGTCGCCGTCGACGGTCACGTCGCGCTCGATCGCGGCAAACGCGTCGTCGCCGGGGTCGGCCGAGAGTTCGTGGGTGCCCGCTGGGACGTTCTCGAACGCCGCCGTGCCGGCGACGCGCGTCTCCACGGTGACGGTCTCCGAGTAGCCGCCGCCGTCGAGTGCGACCGTCGCCGTGCGCGGCCGTTCACTCCCGTGTTCGTACGCCACTTCCACGGTGAGGTCGTGCGTCTCCACGTCGCCGCGCCGGAGTACAGGGACGCTCGGATCGAACTCCAGCCCCTCGTTCCGCCGGTAGTAGAGCCCGAGGAACTGGTCCGCGTGTCGCATCGGGAGATCGTCGCCGACGACCTCTCCACGCTCCGCCAGCGCCGTCTCGATCGTCTCGGAGACGTCGTCGTACGCCTCGACGACCGCGGCCTTGGTGCTCGCCGTCTCGACCGCGTCGCGCAGGTCGGTCGCCGCGGTCTCCCACCGCTCGGTGAACCCCTCGAGGTCGTCGATATCTTCGAGCTCGGCCGCGAAGCGCTCGTCGACCGCGTCGGGCTCCGTGTAGTAGCCCGGCGGCAGGTCGGCCGCCCGCAGCGTCTCGGCGTGGCCGACGAGGCGCTGCTCCATCGTCCGGATCATGTCGAGGCAAACCCGCCGGAGGTCGGAGCGATGGCGGCTCGCCTCGGAGAGGTCAAGCGCCGAGTCGAGATCAGATACCGCCGCGTCGATGCGGTCGACTTCGTCGATTGAGCTCGCCTCGACGTGCGCGTCGACGTCGGCCCGGCCGACCGCATCGACGAGGTCGCGGATCGCGTCTAACTCTTCGTTGAACGAGCCGGAGAACTCATCACGGAGCCGGTCCCGTGCTTCGAGTACGGACTCGACGGCCGACTCGAACTCCCCGCGATCCAACGCCGCCTCGGCGTTGTCGAGGTCGGCCTCGATGGCGCCGCCGTCGTCCGCGCGCTGCCCGCCGCGCCGCATCTCGCGGACGGTCTCGGTTGCCGTCTCGACCGTCTCGCGCGTCGCCTCGCGCGAGCCGTCGAGTACGTCGCGGCACTCGGCAACGGAGGCGCTGGAATCGGGCGCCGAGAACGACTCGCTCGACTCTGCGAGATCGACCTCCGACAGCCGGTCAAGCACGCGCTCGCGCCGGGAGAGATCGCCGGCGACGAACTCGCGGAACGACGACTCGACCTCGTCTTCGAGCCGTTCGGTCTCGTTCGAAAGACGTTCGAACTCTTGGAGGTCGGCCGACTTGACCCCCTTCCCGAGGTCGAACGCGCCGGTCTCACGGTCGACGGAGACGCCCTGCGTCTCGAAGTCGCCGACCGCGGACTCGATCTGCGCGCCGATCCCCGGATCCCAGTCCGGGTAGGCAGTTTGAAGCTCCTGTCTCTGCCGGAGGAGCGCCTGGAACTCCTCGGCGGTCGACCGGGCGCGGGTGCGGACGAACTGCTGTTCGCTCGTCCCGCTGCGAGTGATCACGCCGCGGACGTACAGCCCGATACCGAGGACGACGAACAGCGGAACTCCGACGAGGACGAACCACGTCGCCGCCTGCGACCCAGACCAGACGAAGATCCCCGCCCCGATCGCCGCCGCCAACACGACTAGTGCGCCGATTCCGAGCGCGGTCCGCCGGTTCGCGTTCATACTATCACCCTGAGCAGGTCGTCGATCCCGATTCTTACGGCGAGGATCGCTGCCCCGCCGACCGCGGCGACGACCCCGAGCAGGATCGGGATCAGCGCCGTCTTCCGGTCGTAGCTCACGTCGCGGCTCAGCTTCATCTTCTCCTTGACGCGGCGTGCGGCGACCAGCGGGACCGCCGCGCCGGCGACAAGGCCGAGCGCCGCGCCGACGCCCAACGACCCGAGCACCGAGAGCCGCACCGTCGATCGGAGCCCCTGCGTCGTCGTCTCAACGGCCCCGGTGTACGCGGTCACCGCCGCCGTCACGTTCGATTTTGTCTGTCCGTACCCGTCGTCAACCGCCTCGGCGGCCGAGACGGTGCCCGCCGCGTTCCCCTCCTCCCCGGCCGACCTGAGTTGGTTGAGTAGCTCTGCCCGTGTCTTATTCATTGTCCTGTACTCCTCCTCCAGCGAGTATACCGTTTCGTTCGCGTCACCGGGGTCGATCTCGTCCGCGTTGATGGCGCTCGTCGTCTCGTTCAGTGCCGTCGTCGCGTTCTCTGTCTCACGCACCGCGCTGCGGTACCCGCGGTAAGTGTCGGTGAGATTCCTGTCACCGGTAGCGAGGCCGGGGCCGGCAGCCTCGTCTCCGCCCCCGGCCACGGTAACGACGAGCCGCGTCTCGAACGACGGCTGATCCCCGTCGGCGAGGTGGTCCGCGAAGTCGACGGTGCCGGTCTCGCCGGTGATCGTGACGGGATAGGTGTGGCCGTCGCGTTCTCCGACCTCGAACCCGGACGCGTTGGACAGCCAGTCGCGGTCGGCCGGCTCGCCGAACGAGCAGTAGCCGACGGTCAGGGTCGATCCGGGGTAGAGCGTCACGTTGTCGGTGTAGGTGGTGTCGCCGACGCCGCCGACGATTGCGCTTTCGTTCTCACCGACTCCCTCGCAGTAGTCGTCGGGGCCGGCAGCGGCCGCGCCGCCGGTCGCGACGACGGCGAGCAGGGCGGCACAGCACAGCGAGGCGAGCAGGTAGTGTCCCGCGCGTCCGGTCATTCGAGGCGCCCCCCGATCTGTTTGTTCTGGTACCAGTACGTGGCGCCGCTCGCGATCACGGCGCCGACGCCGAGCCCTATCAGCACGCCGCCGGCCGCGAGGTACGGGACCTGCCCGGCGAGCGCCGCGGCGGTCTCCGCCGTATTTAACGCATCTACTGCGGGCTCAACCGGGTTCCCGCCGTCGCCGACGACGACGCCGACGAACCCGATTAGCGCGGCCGCCGCGACGAGAGCGCTGCCCGCGATCCGCGATTTCGTCGTCCGTGTCATGCGAACAGCTCCTCCGTCTCCTGTTCGTAGGCGTCGGCCGCGGCCTCGATCTCGTCGAGCCGGCCAAGGTCCTCACGTCGGTACGTTAACAGCGTCACGACCGACGCGAGGTTGCGATCGCTGAGCGCGACGCCGAGGTTCACCTCGTTGAGCCGACAGCTCCGTTCCAAGTATTCCTTGATCGTTCCGGTCTCGATGCTGTGGGAGCCCGGCCCGATATTGGCGCTCGGCGCCCGGACCAGCGCGATTGCCTTCTGGGCGTCGTCCGGGTCGGCTTTGGCGAGCGACTGCTTCGACGCCGAGAGCCGTGCCAACGCCGCGCTGTCGATATCGCGGCGGCCGACGAATGGCAGCAGGTACCCCGACAGCGACCGAGTCATCGTGACGGAGCGACCGATCGCACCGTAGCCGGGTTTCGACTCCCCTCCGGCAACGCCGAACGACAGCGACGTGACGATGTCGCGAACGTCGATGTCTGGCGTGTCGACGCCTTCTACCTCGCTGGCGTCGACGTTGCTCAGCATCGGTCCGACGACGATGTCGTGGAACGCGGCGGCGACGTACTCGTTGTACTCGCCGAACTCGCCCCCCGCCGAGTCGAGGTACGATATCCGCTGGTTGTCGACGAGGACGATGCCGTCGACCTCGTCTTCCAGTCGGTCGAGCCCGTACCGGGCATTCCACGCCTGTCGACCCGCGCTGACCTCGCCGTCAGTCTCGTCGTTATCGACCCCGCCGCGGGTGTTCGGGAGGACGGCCACGGCGACCACCTTGGTCCGGTCGTCGGTGAACTCCTTGACGCCGCGGGCGATGTGTGGGCTGATCCCGCACCCGGTGCCGCCGCCCAGCCCGACGAACAGGAACGCGAACTGGATGGCGTCGGTGTCAGTCGCTGGTACCTCCTCCTCGTCCGCGGCAGGAGATGTCCGCCCCCCGAACTTCGATTCGAGGATCGTCTGGAGCTCGTCGGCGTGATCTCCCATCACCTCATCGGCGTCGACCGGGTTCCGGCCGAACCCGCCAGTCACCATTTCCTCGAAGCCGGGCTCGATCCCCTGTACGAGCCCGTGCTGCTGTGCGACTCCGTACTGGTCCTCCGCGGGAACGTTCGAGAGGTTCTGTAAGTCCCGCATCGTCGAGTTGAACACCAACGGTCGACCCAACGTCGAGATGTCCGTGGATTCGAACAGGCTGAGCATCGAGTCGTCCGTGTACTCGAATATCGCGTCGACGATAGCCCCCCCCGCCTGCCCCGCGCCAATAAATAGATACGTCATTTAGCTGGTGATTCCTTCGTACGTCCGCTTGGGAAAATAGTTACCGGACAGTACATGTTTCTACGATAAACATTGCTGGAGCATTAGATTATAAAGATGATGGACATGCCAGTACGCGGATAGGTGTCAACCGCGCAGCCGACGGAGCATCACGCTGTACTCATTACGCTCGTACAGTTCTTCGACGTGGTCGAGGAGATCGCTCGCGGCGGCGAGCTGGCCGGCCGCCTGGTGAGGCTGTTCGTCGCCCATGCGCCGCGCCCGATCACGGAGCGTGTCGGCGAGGTCGAGGAAGTGCTTCGGGATGGTGTGGTTGTGGTCGGCGCGGACCGATACGTACTCGTCGTTGACTGACGCGATCCGATCCTCAATATCGCGCGCCCGCCGTGCGACGTCGACGCTCTCCGAGGAGCTGTCGGACCGCGAGAGCCGCGGGACGAGCGTCCGATCGTAGAAGGTACACTCCTGGTAGATGGCGTATAGCTGTACCTCGTCGACATCTGGCTCGTTCGCCATCGCCTCCAGCTCGCGGACCCGGTCCGCGAGGTGACGGTAGACGCTCCCGTCGGTACGGCCAAGCTCCTCCTCCAAGGAGTCGATCCGCCGTTGGATGTCGCGCTGCTCAATGTCCATGATCCCGGATCGGAGCTCGCCGAGTTCTTCGAGCTCCTCCACCGCGGCGCCGAGGGAGGCGGTCATCTCCTCGGTGTCGTTCGTCTCGAACGCGTTGAGTAGGTCCCGCGCCTCCGTGCTCTGTGGTCGCTTCGAGCGCTCTATTTCCGCGGCCACGGACTCCCACGCGGTTCCGGAGGACTCGATGACTGCGTCACCGCGCTCGACGGCTTTGACGAGTTCCTCGGCGCGCGCGTCGGGGTTGTTAGCCGTGAAGCTCACGGCCCCCCCACGGGCCGCCGCGTCGCAGATCGACTCGACTGCCTCTCGGTAGCGGTCCCGTTCGGTCGCCGCTTGCTCGCGTTCGGCCTCAAGCTGGATCGCGCGATCCACGACGGGGAGTGTCGCGGTCGCGGCGGGATGATCGGAGCGCAACAGCCGTCCGCGGGCGGATTCGAGCTGATTTGCGGTCGGCGACTCCCCGAGGCCGGCAAGCTCGTCGGGGACGCTTCTCTCCGTCTCCGTCTGTCTCTCTTCCGCCTCTTCGATGGCACCGACAGCGCCTCTCAGAGCTGACTTGACCGAGTGGCTGTCAATGTCGGGATCTGCGAGCACCCGACAGAGTTCGCGGGCTGCGTCGTCGTCGGGGCGTTCTTGACTTGCGATCGCGTCCGCGGCCTCAACGACCGGGTGGTCGCGGAACTCCGGTTCCGGGTCGCTCGACGCGTTGTCGGCCGCGGATCCCGACTCGTCGTCGTCCGACGCCGACACCGCGGACGGGGAGAACGGTTCTTCTGTCCCGCACTCCGGACAGAAGCCCACGGAGTCGTCGATCAGCGAGCCGCAGCTCAGGCAGCGCTCGCGGGAGGTCCCTTCGTCGGTCTCGGCTTCCGAATCGCTCGCGGGCGACTCACCTCCGCTCGCGGCCGAGCCGCTCGCCGACTGCGACTGTGGGGGCTGCGACTGCTGACCGCCCGGCGGCTGCTGTTGATGGCCGGCGCGGCCGGGCTGTGACGCCTGTCGCTGTTGCTCGCGGAGCGTCCGCGCAAGGTCTTGGTAGTCCCCGACGCCCTTGATCGCCAGCGTCTCGCGGGCGGCGTCCGTCACGGAGACGGTGCCCTTGCCGAAGAGCCCCTCGATGAACCCGGAGTTGGTCGAGATGCCGTTGAGGGTGTCCAGCCTGGCCTCCTGAGTCGACGATCCCAACAGGCCGATTTTTACTTTCACCCGCTGATTCGTAACGATGTACCGACTCGCCCGGCGCGAAAGGAAGGCGCTCAAAACTTGAAGCAGTCCGAGGAAGATCAAGAACGCACCGACGTCACCTCCGATCATCAGCCCGATAACCGCGAAAAAGAAGGCAAAGAACAGCCGTCCTTTCCAGTTGATCCAAGACGGATGGACGTTCTTGAGTACCGACTCCCCGTCAAGCGGATTGATCCCGGCCGTACTCGCCTCGTGACCCGTCTCCTCGGACATGGGCTACCTCCTCACCCACGAGGCGCGCGCGGCCGGTTCACCGTCCAAGATCGATTTTTTGATATCAGACCATTCGTGCGCACCGGTGGCATCTCTGAGGTCGTCCGACTGATCCCCCCGACGATAGACACCCTTCCCCGACGGCGTGACCGTCGTTTGTACCACAATATCCCTCTTCATCGTTGTCATTTGTCTGGTAAGTAACCCTAATACTTTTCATATATATTCATACACTTACAGAGAGAGGGAAAAGAAGAGACAAAAGCGACACGGGAAAGACTACTCGGGGGCTGACTTTCCGGTCACGCCATATTCTCCCGGCCGAGACAGGAGAACAGCGCCTCGACCTCGTCCCATACCTCGCGGACGTTCTCTGCCTGTTCGCTGTTCCCCTCCTGTTTGAGTGTCAGCGCGTGGTCGTACATCGTCTCGATCGAGGGCATCTCTGGGTTCCACAGCGTCCCCCACAGGTACACGTCGTCAAGGTACGGCGTCACGAGCTGTTTGATGTGGATGTCCACCGACTCGATCCCGGTCGAGCGACCGGCGTCAAGGAACTCCTCGTCGCCGATAATGCTCGCGAGAGTGCCGTCACCTATCAGCTCCGAGACCTCCTGCATCTTCCCTTCGGGACCGTACACGAGGAAGGTACCGCCCCACGCGGTTGTCGGATCGAACTCGGCGAGTTTGTTCTGGAACAGCGCGTTCCGGACGAGCAGCTCCAGCTTCGATTTGTCGAACGTGTTCGCTCGCGATCGGCCGAGCACCGGCGCGAGCACTACCGCGGGCGAGAAGTCTCGGTCCGGGTCGCGCTGGTACTTGTCCTGAACCGGGCGGAAGCTGTCGGCCGGGTCGAACACGTCTCCCTTGATCGACATCGTCGCGTCGCGGTCGAGGAACTGCGGCACCGACGACATCGTGAACGCCTCCAAGAAGGCCACGAGCGGCTTGTTCACCTCGACGTACTGTGGTGGGTTGTACTCGCCGAGTCGGTCGACCCGCGGGCGGATATCGGCACCCACGTCCTCCAGCCGCTGGTTATCGAACGGGATGATCGCGTCGACGGTTCGGGAAGTGCGGGCGAGGCCAACAACGCCGTTCACCTTCGCGCGGCCACCAAACTCCGAGTATTGGGTCCCCTCGGAGGGGATCACGACGCTGCTGAACAGCGGCTTTGAGACGATCCCATCGTCGAGCACCTTCTCGCGGAGTTTCTCGGCGAGGACCGGGGTCGCGCCACAGCCTGTGCCTTTGGTCACGCTGTGGACGAACATCACGGCCTGTGAGTCACGGAGCCGCTCGCCCTTGAGGTCCCACCGCTCCCGGAAGGGGTCGGCGTCATCGGCGAAGTCGGCCTCGATCAGGTCTCGTCCGAGGTCCCACCGGTAGCCGGCGCCGGCGTAGTCGTGTTCGCCGAAGCCGATGATACAGTTGGGGAGGAGGTCGTTACGGCTGTACCCCTTTTCCTCTTGGGCATAGTAGGTCTGTTCGAGTTCGCTGACATTAGTGTTCAACAACCCGTACCCCGCCAACCCACCCTGCCAGATCCGGGCGCGACGCTCGTTGTTCTCCTCAAGCGTCGCGCGTCGCAGCAGAATCGCGTCGAGGATGTTGTTTCCCGCGCCTCCGACGCCGACGAGATACCACTTCTTTCCGTAGGCATCGTCCATCAAGTCGTCGCTCGGCGTTTCGGTTCCCGCGGGCGCTGGCGTCGCGGCCCGCCCGAACTCGCCGGTGTCTGTTGGATCGGTCGCGTTGTCCTGATCGTCTGCGGCGGGACCGTCCCCGGACAGCGCCGCTTCCTTGCGGTCCGGATACACCTGCTCGACCGATGCGGGCTCGTCCGCGTGGGCTCGGGCCAAGTGCTCGACGAGCGACTCGCCAGCCCACTTGTTCGAGCGCTGCATACAGATCTTACAGATGTCGGTCATGTTAGGATAACGTATGAGCGGTCACGGAGACACATAAAACATTACGGACGCGGTTGGTTCCCCCGATTTTATTATTGGAAGTTGACAGAACTTCGACAGCGTTCCAGACTGCTCACCCTCCGTGTCGCTCAGTAAATCGCTTCCGGAGCGAGTTGAGCCCGGTGGACGCAGTGGTTCTCTCCGTGAATTCAATTTCGAAGAAGCCCGGGGGTGCGTTCTCTTGGAGTGTCACGGACGCCACGAGGTCCGTCTGTCGCCGGCAAAACGTCGCCAGCGGTTCGAGCACCTCGCGGCGCGCTACCGCGTCGGGAAGCAGCTCTGTCTGACACTCGACGGCGCCGTTCCCGCCCCGATCGTCGAGCTCCCGGAGCACGAAGAGAATCTCGTCCGCGACCGCGTCCGGCGTGAGCTGTTCACGTCCACTGCTTCTCTCCCGCCTCGATCCTCCCGTCGAATCACCCAACGAGGGGGAACCGGAAGCCTCGGGCTTGGAACCAGATCTCCTCCCGCCGGGACGCGAGCCGCCTCCGCCGCCGGAGGGCGCGGAGCCGCGCCCTCCGGACTGTGACGACTCGCCGCCGGTGACGACGATCTCGTCGCCGTCGAACTCCACGCCGACGGTGTACTGTCGTTCGAGGATCGGCACGAGATCGGCGACGAACGCGTCGTCCACTCCCTCCGGAACCTCGATCCGGCCGCTCCCGTGGTCGATCGTTCCGGTGACGCCGCCGAGGAAGTCGACCGCCATCAGCAGGTCGTCGCCGGCCCGTTCGGCGTTGCGGACCGCCCGGTCAGCATCGTCGAACGCGCAGGCGTGGAGCGATCGGTCCGCGGTGTCGATCCGTCGCTCGATATCGCGGACACCCAAGAGGGCCTCGTGTCGCCCGTCAACGACGAACTCCCGAACACGGTCGGCGAGGGTGCCGTCGAAGCGGTTGGTCATTCCTCGGATGTCCTCGAGCGTTCGCTCCGCCTCTCGTCGCGTCTCGAGGTACGATCCCTCGCGGCGCCGGATGTGGGACTCGATCTCTTGGCAGTGCTCGTGGACCGCCGTGACGATTCGAGCGGCCTCGTGGAGGTCCCGGCCGGAGAGTGCGGCGCGGACAACTCCCTCCATATCTGCCACATGGGCTGTTTCGCCCCCGGGGGGTACCGTCAGTTCGCGGAATCGACTCGGCAGATTCACTACGTCGTAGGTCCCGCCCAGCGGCGAGGTCACGGTCGGGTCGAACAGCCCCTCGTCAAGCGCGCCCTCGACAGCCTGCCGAAGGTCTCGCTCTATCGTGTCGACTGTGTTCGGCGTCGCGTTCCGACCAAGCGGGAGTCGGTCACGGACTCGCGAGACTGCGTCCGGCACAACCGGTTCGAGCTGGTCGAGGGTCCGATCGCCGATCTGGTCGTCGAACGCCGTGCTCGCGCCGTCACTGTCTGATCGGTCCGACTTGCCGACGTTCGGCTCGGTCGCATCGCTCGTTCCTCCGTTTCCGTCGGCGCTCGCGCTGCCCCCGTCCGAGGCGCTGCCGCCGGTCGGAGACGCCGAGAGGCCGCCGAATGTGTTAGTGGCCCGGCGGCGGTACACGGTCAACGCGCCGACCGCGACTACGAGAAGTACCGCGGCGCTGACGGCGGCGAGCAGAGTTGACCCGTATCCCCCTGTAATGCCGACGACGCTCTCGATGGATTCGACGCTCCGGACGCCCTCGAAAGGGACCGCGGTCGTGCCCGGTTCGGTAGCCAGCTCAGTCCGCTCGGCGATCCCCGACTGAACACCCTCAAAGCGGTCCACGTCCATACGAGGTATGTGTAACTGACTGGGCTAAAGACCTGTCGTCCACGCGAGAGGAACGGCGACCGACGATCAGAGTTCGTAACATCTCGGCGACCCACCGTGGTCGCCTTAACTTAGAGGATGAGGCGGACGAGTTCTGAGTGTCTATGGCAGAATTCGACCGCCTCAACGATGGTATCGTGTGGATCGACTTGTCGTTTTGTGGAGCAAGATCGAACGCATCGATGGTCAATCGAAATAGGGATCCGATGTCACTTAACCGGTATGCCACTACGCGAAGTAAGTAAATTCCCTGAAAATATAGAATTAATCCGAGCCGCGTCGCTATTCACAACTGAGTTCATAAAGCCGATCTCAACCGTTTCCAAGGATCAACTCGCGATTGACGAAAAGATGATCCGCCTCCACGGCCAGCAGTTCTGACTGTACGGCGCGGTTGATCCACAGACGAACGAGATCCTCCACGTGAGTCTCTATTCAACCACAAATAAACAGACGACGCGATGGTTTCTGACCGATCTACATCGGCGCTATTAGCTGAATAACGTGGAGTTTCTCGTCGATGACGCAGACTATCTCGGATCAGTACTCGCTGAAGATGGCTATCGGTTTTAACTCATTCAACATGAAAATCGGAATGCCATCTAAAATGTCATTTGAAATATGTGCCGACGAATATCATCGTTTGCGAATAGTTTTTACAATGTCGCGCTCGAAACAGCTCAAAACTGGCTCGAAGCCTTCGCTGTCTACCACAATTCACGTCAAACTTAACGCGAGGGTGGAGACGGGCCCGGCTCACTTCCAGTCGTCGACGCTCTCGGCGGACTGCATCTCGCCTTTGGCCCGCCTCGGGGCCCGTCGCAGCGTCAGCGCCAGCACGACGAGGTAGAAGCAGGCGACGATCGCCAGCACGAGCGCGCCCGGAATCGCGCCGACCGCGGCGGTCGCGACGACGCCGCTCCCGGACGGCGTGAACACGGTGAGCCTGACGATCCACGCCGCGATGAGGACGGAGAAGAGCGGCGCGTACACCCGTCTGAGGCGCCGGGACACCGCCTCGACGCTCGGCATCTTGATCGTCGGCTCGCGGAGGTCCTCGCTCAGCAGCTGTCGCCAGTTCGACTGCTCGACGCCCTCCGGGTCGAGCGCGTTCGCGAACACGTTCTCCTCCAGCAGTCGGACGCGGGACCGCCAGACGTCGAAGGCTCGGTACCGGCGGGTCTCGATGCCGAGGAAGACGCTGAGCATGACGAGCCCGATGAGCAGCACGTAGTGCGGCCGCGACTCGTTCGAGAAGGTCCACGTGAGCAGCGACGCCGTCACCACGACCGCCCAGTTGGTCGTCCGGTCGATGCGGGTCCGCCACGAGCTCGTCCGGCCGAGCTCGCCGCGGTAGGTGTGGGCAATGAGCGAGAGGAAGTCGGAGCGGTCGGTCGCGGCCTCGGCGGCGACCTCGCGCTCCTCCCGCGACTCGGGATCGAAATTTTCGGACGGGTCGGACATACCGACCAGTACCGAAGCGGGACGGGTAAAAGGAGGGCCGGTAGCGGACGCGGCCGGAGTTCGGTAGCGAAGCTCAGGCGGGGTCCGCCGCGCTCACCTCGACCGCGACGTCGTCGGGGTCGACGCCGATCCGCGCGAACTGCGTCCGGACGTGGTCGCGGGCCGCCTCGACCGCCTGGTCTCGGGTGTCGAACCCGCGGGGCATCGGCTCCTCGAAGGCGACGCGGATCTCCTCGCCGTCGACGACGAGCGGGGAGCCGCCGCTCTCGACCTCGTAGAAGGAGTCGCACACCCACACGTACGGCGCGTCCTCGTTCGGCGCGCCCTTGTACGCGGGCGGCTCCTCGCCGCGCTCGAACACCGTTCCGGTGAGGTCCGTCCCGCCGCCGCTGCCGCGAACGAGTATCATGCCACGGCTACGGGACCGAGCCGGATAAGGGCGCCGTGACCGGCGCTCCGCGGCCGGTCGGGGCCGAGACGGCTGCCGGCGACGCGAGGGGAAACGCTTTCGGCCCGGCGACCGGTGGATACGCCATGACGCTGGAGGATTTCACCGAGTTCACCGGGGACGGTGACGGTGACGGCGAGGACGGCGCTCGAGGCGAGGCCGACGGCGCCGGGGAGGCCGGAGACGGCGGCGAGTCCGCGGCCGACGGCGGGAGCGCGGCGGGCGCGGCCCCCTCGGACGCGCCCGAGCCCGACGCGGGCGGCGAACGCGGGGACGACGCGTTCGCCGCCTACGACGCCACGCCGGCCGGAAGCGACTCGGGCCTGGGCGTCGTGTCGGTGTCGCAGGGGCTCCGCGTGGCGGAGGAGGAAGACGAGACGTCGCTGAAGGCGTTCGTCACGACCGGGAACCGCGAGTCGGTGCGGCTCGGGAAGTACCTCCTGATCCCGTATCCCGACGGCGAGCGCCTCTTCTGTCGGATCACCGGACTGGAGTACGCACAGGAGTTCCAGTCGGACGACGCGACGGAGATCCACGCCCGCCGGCAGATGCGACGCGACGAGTTCGCCGAGCGCGACTACAAGTTCGTCGCCGACCTCGAACCGATGTCCGTCGTCTACGGCGAGGGCGACTCGATGAAGCGGCGGATGACGGACCGCGTGCCCAAGCCGGGCGCCGTCGTCGAGGAGGCGGCCGACGACGCCGAAATCAAGACGGGGCTGAAGATCCCCGACGACGGCGTCTTCCTCGGGCACCTCTCGGTCGGCGGCGAGAAGGTCCGGACCGCGGCGGAACCCCCCACGGTCGACTACCGCGTGAAGGACGACTACGCCGACGGCGACCCGCTCGCGTTCCGCCACACGCTCGTCGCCGGCGGCACCGGGTCGGGGAAGACCCACGCCTCGAAGAACGTCCTCCGGCAGTACCTCGACTCGGACCGGACCTACCCCATGGGCGACGGCCGCGAGTCGCGAATGGCCGTCGTCCAGTTCGACCCGCAGGACGAGTACGCGCAGATGCACGACGACAACCCCGACCTCGACGACGCGTTCGCGCGCCGGCTGGAGCGCGAGGGGATCGCCCACGGCGGCCACGACGACACGGTCGCCCTCGTCCCGCGAGTCGCGAACGCGACGTACCCCGGCGAGGGACACCGCGCCGAACGCGTCGAGTTCACGATCCCCTTCTCGCTGGCGGACGACATGCCGTGGCTCGTCGCGGGCTCCGGGCTCAACGACAACCAGTACCCCGCGCTGTTGACGCTGCTCAACCGCTTCTTCGACAACTACGGGGACTCGGGCACCTACAGCCAGTTCCTCTCGTACCTCGACGACCCGGCGCTGAAAGAGGAGCTCCACGAGAGCGGCCGGGTCCACGAGGCGACGTTCGACGCCGTCAAGCGTCGGGTCCGGGGCGTCCCGAGCGGCGTGTTCGACCAGGACGCGAAGCCGATCACGGAGCTGGACCACACGCTCGTGCGCCCCGGCGGGCTCTCCGTCGTCCCCACGTATCACCTCCCGACCTCCCGGCAGAAGGAGATCGTCGTCCTCGCGGTCGCGGGGTTACTCGTCGACGACAAGCTCTCGAACGACCCGGCGAGCGACCGGATCAAGGAGACGCCGCTGCTGGTCGGGATGGACGAGGCGCACAACTTCCTCGCCGACGCCGACAACGTCCAAGCGCAGAAGGTGGTCCAGAAGTTCACGGAGGCCGCCAAGCAGGGCCGGAAGGAGCGACTGGGGCTCTTCCTGATCACGCAGGACCCGCAGGACGTCGCCGAGTCGGTGTTCAAACAGGTGAACACGAAGATCGTGTTGAACCTCGGCGACGAGGACGCGATCTCCAGCGTCAACATCCCGACGAACCTCGCCGGGAAGGTCCCGTACATGGAGAAGGGACAGATGGTCGTCTACTCGCCGGACAACTCCGAGCCCGTCGAGCTGATCGGGCTCTCGGAGTGCGTGACGCGGCACGACTGACTGCGGAGCCTTCCTAAACCCGCACGACCAGCGTGTCCGCGAACCGATCGCCGAGCCGCTGGTTGTCGAGGTCGTCGGCGATGAACACGACGCCAGCGAGGATCAGCAGGAGCGAGGCGCCACCGAGTATCTTCGTGACGTTTCGAACGACCGCTGCGCTGGCGGAGATCTCCTCGCCGTCCGTGTCGACGACCTCGATCCCGACGACCCACTTCCCCGGCGTGTGCCCCCAGACCGCTTCCGAGACGACGTACCAGCCCACCGCGACGAGGAGGAAGGCGAGGTCGGCGAGGCCGCCCGAGACGGCGCCGACCGCCAACGAGACGACGGCGGCGGCGGCGAGGCTCGCGACCATGTCGACGAGCCACGCGCCGCCGCGGGCGGTGACCGACGCCAGCTGCGACCGCGCGTACGGGGTGTTGCCCATGCGGATCGTTGAAGGGGCGCCCCAGCAAGTGTTTTGGGCCGACCGCCGACGCAGTCGAGGAGTTCCGCTCCCCGCTGGCGGCGGATTGCCACCGAGCCGGAGTCGCCGCCGCTCTTTTTATTCGGAGCGGGCGAACCGCCACGTATGCCCAAACGCATCCTCGTCGCGGTCGACGGGTCGGAGGAGGCCGCCGAAGCGCTGCGGTTCGCGGCCGGCGAGTGGCCGGACGCCGAACTCACGGCGCTCCACGTGATCAACCCCGCGGACTCGGCGACAGGCGCGGAGGGCGGGTTCCCGGGGGCCTCCGACCAGTGGTACGAGAGCGCCAAACAGCGCGGCAACCGGACCCTACGCGAGGCGGCCGAGGCGGTCGACCGAGAGATCGAGACGCGCCTGGAGGTCGGCCGGCCGACGAAGACGATCCTCGAGGTGGCCGGCGGCGAGGAGCCGGTCGGCGAGGAGCCGGACTCCGCCGAGCCGTTCGACCACGTCGTGCTGGCGAGTCGGGGGCGGACCGGGCTCTCGCGGGTCCTCCTCGGCAGCGTCGCGGAGGGCGTGGTGCGCCGCGCAGAGGTGCCCGTGACGGTCGTCCGCTGAATCGTCCGCTGAATCGAGCGCTGCGATCGGCGCGCCCCTACTCCTCGGCGCGCTCGGCCGCGACCACCTCGCCGACCATCGACCACCCCTCCTCGTCGGGCCCCGAGCGGCCGAGCAGGATCCGCTCGTAGTCGTCGGAGCTGATCAGCCGGAAGTCGGCGTCGCCGTCGGCGTCGGTCCGGACGCCCTCGCCGCGGAACTCTCGCTGGAAGAACTCCGTCGACGAGAACTCGAAGACGCCGCTCTCGCCGGAGTCGAGTTCGAGCCGCACCGGCCGAGGCTGGACGTTGTGGATCCGCTTCGCGACGGGGTTGAGGTCGGGCATACCGGCGAGTCGGGTCGGGCCGGATAAAATCCGTCGGCTCCGGTGCCCGCTGAACGCCGCCATACTAGCTTAATACCTCACGGCGCGTCGAGAGCGTGAGAATCATCATGATAGAAGCATCGCTCACCTACCTCCGCGACGGCGACGACGCCGTCACCACCGCCGTCATCGGCGGGCTCCTGCTCCTCGCGAGTCCGCTGATCGTCCCCTCGATCCTCGTCCTCGGCTACCTGACGCGCGTCCTGCGGCGCACCGCCGACGGCGACGACGCCCCGCCGGTCTTCGGGGAGTGGGGCGACCTGTTCGTCGACGGGCTGAAGGCGTTCGCCGTCGCGTTCGTCTACTCGCTGCTGCCGCTCGCGGTCGTCGCGGTCGCGGCGGCGGTGAGCCTCGGCGCGTTCGTCGTGGTGCCGGGAACCGGCGACGGCGGCGCGGGGACCTTCCTCGGCACCTTCGCAGTCGGGATCTTCGTCCTCGTCGCGGGGCTCGTCGCCCTGGTCCTGTCGCTGGTCGGGCTCTACGTGACGCCCGCGGCGCTGGCCGCGGTGGCGGACTCGGGGCGCGTCGGCGACGGGTTCGCCGTCGGGACGCTCTGGGGCGTCGTCACGAAGCGGGCGTACGCGACGGGGTGGATCGCCGCGGCCGTCGTCGTCCTCGCCGGCGCGCTCGCGATCGGCGTGCTCTCGGTGGTCCCCGTGCTCGGAACGATTGCCGGCGTGTTCGTCCAGTTCTACGCGCTCGTCGCCGCGGCCGCGATCGTCGGCTGGACGTGGGCCGACGTGCGACCGGTCGCGTCCGAACCGCCCGAGTCGGAGCCCGCGGAGCGGCCCGCGGTCTGATCGGTCCGCGGTCTGATCGGTCCACGGTCTGATCGGTCCGCGGTCTGATCGGTCCACGGTCTGATCGGTCCGCGGTCTGATCGGTCCACGGTCTGACCGGGCGGAATCGAAAGCGGCACCGAAGGTCGGAGAGCCGCGAAAAGGGAGCTACTCGTCGAGAACGTCGTCGTACTCGCCGGCGTCGACGCGGTCGTCGAACGTCCGGGCGTCCTCGCCCTCGATGGTGACGCCGAGGGAGGCGCAGGTGCCGCCGACCTCCTTGGCGGCGGCCTTCGTGTCGTACGCGAGCAGGTCGCTCGACTTCTGCTCGGCGACCGTCTTCACCTGCTCGATCGACATGTCGGCGACGAAGTTCTCCTGGGGCTCGCCGGAGCCGGTCTCGAAGCCGGCCTCGTCCTTGATGAGCTCCGCGGTGGGCGGCACGCCGACCTCGATGGTGAAGGAGCCGTCGTCGTCGTACTCGACGGTGACGGGCACCTCCATGCCGTCGAAGGCAGCGGTCTCGTCGTTGATCTCCGCGACGACGTCCTGGACGTCCACCGGCGTCGGTCCGAGCTCGGGACCGAGCGGCGGACCGGGATTGGCCTGCCCGCCGGGGACGAGCGCTTCGATAGTTCCAGCCATGTCCGTACGAACCCGTCGCCGACTTTTAACGGTTGTTCTTTCGGGCAGGGGGAGTCAGCGGTTCGCACACCTTACGAGTGGCTTACATGGCGGTGAACCACTCGTTCGACGAAGCACGTCTGTTCAGTGTGTGCTTATAAATGAATACTCGATGTCGAGTGGAGCTCCGCCAGCTCTCCCGCCGTTTATTTATCAATCGTTGACTGCTGACAAACGGCAAACACCGCCAAAGTCCCACCCGCTCGGCGATACGTGGTCGCTGCCGCGGAGAACACCTCCAAAGCCCCAGCCGCTCGGCGATACGTGGTCGCTGCCGCGGAGAACACCTCCAAAGCCCCAGCCGCGAGGAGGCCGTACGCTCGCTGCGCTCCTCGCTCAGTCACTCCGTTCCTTCGCTACGGTGCTTACGTCGCCTACGCCCTCCTCGCGGCTGCCCCTTTGAGTCCCACCCCGCACAGCACAGCAACCGCACCTCACACCTCCCCAGCCTCGTCAGTCGCCGTCGCTTCGCTCCGGCGACTGACTCCCTCGCGCGTGCTGCTCGCGGCCGAGGGCCGCTCGCAGGCACGCGCCACCGCCTCGTTCATTTTTAAACCGTGCCTACGCTGGGTCGAGGGCGTAATCGACTACGAGTCGACGACGCTCGACGGGTCGCTCGAACCCGCCTCGTCCGCGACGCGTCCGGGGAGGAACGATCCCGTCTCCCGGCGGACCCCGAGGAGGAGGACGCCCCCGGCGAGGAGCGGGAGGGCCGCGCAGGCGGCGTAGATCGGGGTAAAGCCGACCGCCTCGATGAGCGGGAGCGACACCATCGGCCCGAGGCCGCCGCCGACGTCGCCGAGGACGTTGTTGGTCCCCGAGGCGCGGCCCATCCGCTCGTCGGGCGTCAGGTCCGCGAGCAGGGCCATCATCGGACCGCTCGTCCCGCCCTGCCCCGCGCCGATGAAGACGCAGGCGAGGCCCAAGGAGAGGACCGACCCGGCCCTGGCGAGCAGCAGGAACCCGACGAACGAGACGGCGAGGAACGTCAGCAGTATGGGCGTCCGGGAGTTCCGAGTGTCGGATATCCGCCCGCCGACGAGCATGAAGAACGCTGCCGAGACGACCGTGCCGGCCATGAACAGCCCGGAGGTGCCCTGCGGCGCGAGGCCGAACAGCGAGATGTCGTTCGCGCCGAGGAACAGGACGAGCGTCGAGAACAGCGCGCCGATGTACGCGAACATCAGCCCGAAGTTGACCAGCCCGACCGTCACGGCCGGAATCGCGGTGTCGACCTCCCACGGCTTGATCGAGTCTCCCGAGCGGTCGCCGGTGACGTGGGTCTCCGGGACGTACCGGTACGCGACCACGCTGGCCGTGAGCGCGAACGCGGCGGCGACGGTGAACGCGGCGACGTTGCCCGCGAGCGCGGAGACGATCCCCCCGAGCACGAGGCCCGCCGGGAACCCCATCGTGATCCCGCCGCGGACGATCCCCATGTTCGTCCCCCGCGAGCCGCTGTCCGAGAGGTCGGCAGCGATGGTGTAGGCGGTCGCGAACACGGCCGCGGAGCCGAGCCCCCACAGGATCCGCGCGAGCAGGAACCACGTCTCCGGGGCGACCGCGACGCCGATCGGAGCGAACCACTCCTCGGGGCCGACCGCGAGGGGGCCGGCCGCGAGCGTCGGCAGCGAGGCCGCGAGCGGGCGGAGCGACTCGGCGGGCGGCATCGCGAGCGCGACGACGTAGCCGAGCGTGGCGACTCCCTCCACGAACAGCCCGGCGACGAACGGCGTGCGCGTCCCGTACCGGTCGACGAGGGCGCCGGCCGGCGCGTTCGCGACGAGCCGAACCCACCGGTTCGCGGAGAGGATCGCGCCCACCATGAATGCGGAGATCCCCAACACCGCGCCGAGGTTCGGGAGGATCGGGAAGACGACGCCGCCGCCGAAGCCGACGAAGAACGTGCTCGCGATCACCGCGAGCAGCACCGGCGGCGGTCGCTCGAACCCGAAGCGTGTCATTCGGGCTCGTCCGCGGCCGCGTCGGCTTCCTGACGCTCGTTCTCAGGTGCGTCCGGATCGCGCCGGAGCGCCTCGATGGCGTCGTCGAGCGGCGGCAGTTCGACCCCGTCGGCGAGCAGCGGCCCGACGATCCGCCGGAGCGCCGCCTCCGCGACCTCGCGGGTGTAGCCGTCGCCCTCGGCGTCGCGCTCGGCCCCGGCGAGCGTGATCTGCCGGGTCCGCGCGCCGTCGAGGGTCGCCACGAGCAGGGCCGCCGTCTCCTCGACGTCGACGTCGCGGAAGACGCCCGCCTCGATGCCGTCGGCGAGGATGTCGGCGACCGTCCCCCGGAGCAGCCGGTCGCTGCGCGCCAGCTGTTCGCGGATCCGCTCGTTGAACGGGCCCTGGGTGCGGAGCTCCAGCAGGGCGATGTGGAACGCCTCGCGGTCGGCCTCGTCGGGCGCGAAGACGAACCAGCCGACGAACTGGACCAGTCGGTCGACGGGCGGGTCGTCGGCGCGGGCCGCGATCCGCTCCTCCGAGTCGGTGACGACGTAGTCGAGGAAGGCGACGAGCAGGTCCTCCTTCGTGTCGTAGTGGTAGTGGAGCAGCGACTTGCTCTTCGAACACTCGTCGGCGATGTCCTGCATCGTCAGGTCGGCGTAGCCGTGAGCGCGGAGGGCGCTGTACACCCCGTCCATGATCTCCGCGGCCGCGCTCGGCGAGTCGCTCATTGACTGACCGGTCAGTCAACGAGCGGTAAATTCCTATCGGTCGGGGGCGTTCCGCGCCGAAAGCGTTCCGGGCCGAAAGCACTCCGCGCCGCGAGCGCCCCTCGTCCGCGGCAGCACGCGCGTCGGCGCCGCCGCTCAGCGGACGAGAACAGTCGAAAAGCCGATTCGCCTCGGGTGTCGCCGACTTACAGACGGGTGACGTTCGACGCGCGCGGACCCTTGTCCGCCTCCTCGATGTCGAACTCGACTTCCTGACCCTCTTCGAGGTCCGGGCCGCCGACGTCCTCCATGTGGAAGAACACGTCCTCGTCCGCGTCGTCAGTCGAAATGAAACCGTAGCCGCCAGTGTCGTTGAAGAAGTCAACTTCGCCTTTCGCCATTGCGACCGTAGAAGCGGGACTGGAACATATAAGGCTTCCGTGACGTGTCGCGGCGTGGAACGCCGTCTCACGGAGCGGCTCGGAGCCGTGGCACGGAGCGGCTAGGGGGCGACCCGCCCCGGCCGCGAGCCGCCGCCGAGCCCGGGGACGCGGGGGCGAGCGCCGCCGTGTTAGAAACTACTATACGACCCCGGTTCAGAACCGTTAGGTATGAGTCAGTCGTACAATCGAGGCCTCATCGAGGACTTCGGCCGCTGGCGGGAGTTCGAGGCGGGGATGTGGGCGTGGATCTTCCACAAGTTCACGGGATGGGTGCTCATCGGGTACCTGTTCACGCACATCGCCGTGTTGAGTACGGGGATTCCGGCCGCCGGCGCCGGCGAGGCGGCGATCGCAGCGGGAAACGACGTGTACACCCAGACCATCGTCTCGCTGGAGGGGCTGCTTCTCGTGCGCCTCCTGGAGGTCGGCCTGCTGGCGGTGGCGGTGTTCCATATGCTCAACGGGACCCGCCTCCTTCTCACGGACCTCGGAATCGGGCTGGAGGCACAGGACAAGAGCTTCTACGCGTCGCTGATCCTCACGGGAGCGATCACCGTCGCGTCGGTGCCGACGTTCATCGCGGGGGCGTTCTGAGATGGCCGAGCGCTACTCCTCGTTCCAGTCGGGCGGCCGCATGTGGTTCCTCCAGCGCGTCACGGCGGTCTTCCTGCTGGTCGTGCTGGCGTTCCACTTCTTCCTGCTCCACTTCGTCCACCACGCCGACGAGGTGTCGTTCCTCGCCAGTTCGGCTCGGATGGAGCAGCTGAGCTACTACTCGCTGATGATCCTCTTCCTCGTGACCGCGACGTTCCACGGGGTCAACGGCGTCTACAACGCGCTGGTGAACCAGGGGCTCACCGGCACGAAACGCACCGTGATCAAGTGGACGCTCGTCGCCGCGAGCGTCGTGTTGATCGCCCAGGGAATCCGCACCGCGAACGCGTGGGCGGGTATCGGACTCTACTGAACCGACCATGAGCACGCAAATTCCGAAGCAGACCGAGGAATCGACCGAGACCGAGACGGAGCCGGCCTCGAAGGGCGACGAGCGCCGCGCCGAGAAGCGGCGCCGCGCGGCCGACCGCCGCGAACAGCGGCAACAGGAGGAGGCCGAGAAGGCGGCCGCAGACGAGAGCACGGTCGAGCTGAAGGTGTTCCGCTACGACCCGCAGGTCGAGGGGAAACAGGAGCCGCGGTTCGACACGTTCCACGTCCCGTTCACGAAGGGGATGACCGTCCTCGACGCGCTGATGTACGCGCGCGACACGTACGACTCCTCGCTCACCTTCCGGCACTCCTGCCGGCAGGCGGTGTGCGGCTCGGACGCCATGTTCGTCAACGGCGGCCAGAAGCTGGCGTGTAAGACGCAGATCTCGGACCTCGACGAGCCGGTCCGCGTCGAGCCGCTCCCGCACGCCGAGGTGACGAAGGACCTCGTCGTCGACATGGAGCACTTCTACGACCAGATGGAGGCCGTCGAGCCGTACTTCCAGACGAACGAGTACCCGGACGGCGAGCTCGAAGAGCAGCGCCAGGACCGGGAGAACCGCGAGAAGATCAAGATGTCCACGCGCTGTATCTGGTGTGGCGCGTGCATGTCCTCGTGCAACATCGCCGCGGGCGACAACGAGTACCTCGGTCCCGCCGCGATCAACAAGGCGTACCGGTTCGCGATGGACGAGCGCGAGGGCGAGGATATCAAACAGAAGCGGCTGGAGATCATCGAGCAGGAACACGGCGTCTGGCGGTGTCAGACGCAGTTCTCCTGTACGGAGGTGTGCCCGAAGGACATCCCCCTCACCGAGCACATCCAGGAGCTGAAGCGCGAGGCGGTCAAAAACAACCTGAAGTTCTGGTAGCGACGGGAGACACGCTCAAGGGCATTCAGACCTAACCAACTTTCATACCAACAATGTACGAACACGACGTCGTCGTCGTCGGGGCCGGCGGGGCGGGACTCCGGGCGGCGATCGCGGCACAAGAGGCGGGCGCGGACGTGGCGATGGTGTCGAAGCTCCATCCCGTCCGGTCGCACACGGGCGCGGCAGAGGGCGGGATCAACGCGGCGCTGCGCGACGCCGACTCCTGGCAGGACCACGCGTACGACACGATGAAGGGGTCCGACTACCTCGGCGACGCGCCGGCGGTCGAGGCCCTCTGTCAGGAGAGCCCCGAGGAGGTCATCCGCCTCGAACACTGGGGGATGCCGTTCTCCCGCGAGGACGACGGCCGCGTCTCCCAGCGACCGTTCGGCGGCCTATCGTTCCCGCGCACGACGTACGCGGGCGCCGAGACCGGCCACCAGATGCTCCACACGATGTACGAGCAGGTGGTCAAACGAGGCATCACGGTGTACGACGAGTGGCACGTGATGGATCTGGCCGTCACCGACGAGGACGACCCCGCGGAGCGGACCTGTCACGGCGTCGTCGCGTACGACATCCAGAGCGGCGAGATCAGCGGCTTCCGCGCCGAGAACGGCGTCATCCTCGCGACCGGCGGGATGGGGCAGGTGTTCGACCACACCACGAACGCGGTCGCGAACACCGGCGACGGGGTCGCGATGGCGTACCGCGCCGGCGTCCCGATGGAGGACATGGAGTTCATCCAGTTCCACCCGACGACGCTGCCGTCGACGGGCGTCCTCATCTCCGAGGGCGTCCGCGGCGAGGGCGGAATCCTCTACAACGAGGACGGCGAGCGGTTCATGTTCGAGCACGGCTACGCGAACAACGACGGCGAGCTCGCCTCCCGCGACGTCGTCTCCCGCGCCGAGCTGACCGAGGTCAACGAGGGCCGCGGCATCGAGGACGAGTACGTCCACCTCGACATGCGCCACCTCGGCGAGGAGCGCATCCTCGACCGGCTGGAGAACATTCTCCACCTCGCGGAGGACTTCGAGGGCGCCGACGGGCTCACGGAGCCGATGCCGGTCAAGCCCGGCCAGCACTACGCGATGGGCGGCATCGAGACGAACGAGTTCGGCGAGACCGTTATCGACGGGCTGTACGCCGCCGGCGAGTGCGCCTGCGCCTCCGTCCACGGCGCGAACCGCCTCGGCGGCAACGCGCTCCCAGAGCTCATCGTCTTCGGCAAGCGCGCCGGGCGCCACGCGGCCGGCGAGGAGATGGGCGAGGCCGAGGTCACGACCGGCCGGTCCAGCGACTGGGAACCGGCCGACTACGAGTTCGGCGTCGAGGTCGGCGAGACGGACGGCTCGGACCCCGCCGCGGCCGACGGCGGCGCCGTGGCGACCGACGCAGAGAGCGTCGTCGGGGGCGCCGTCGACCGCGCACAGGAGCGCGTCGACGAGCTGCTCTCCCGCAAGGGCCGCAACCACGCGGAGATCCGCTCCGCGGTCCAGGAGACGATGACGGCCAACGTCAACGTGTTCCGCGAGGAGGGCCGGCTGGAGGAGACGCTCGAAGACCTCCGCGAGGCCCGCGAGGCGTACAAGGACGTCGCGGTGTCGGACCCGTCGCGGACGTTCAACACCGACCTCATCCACACGATCGAGACGCGGAACATCCTCGACCTCGCGGAGGCGCTGACGATGGGCGCGCTCGCCCGCGAGGAGTTCCGGGGCGCCCACTGGCGCAAAGAGCACCAGAAGCGCAAAGACGAGGAATGGCTGAAGCACACGCTCATCTCGTGGAACGACGGCGAGCCGGAGCTGTGGTACAAGCCCGTCGTCCTCGAGGGCGAGAACAAGACGTACGAGCCGAAGAGCCGCTCGTACTGAGCCGGCCGGCTCGCTTTCGCCGGATCGATCCGGATCGTTCACGGTTTCCTATCCGTCGACGGTCGAAATCGAGCGTCGATACGCGTCGATTCCCGGTTCGTCGATCGACGTTATTCGATCGGATATGCGGATATTCGAGTTCTTAGGCGCTCTCTCGTTATTTGAGGTGTTTTCGACGACTGTTGAATAGGGGATTTATTATCGTCGAACCCGACGTCTCGGACAAGATGCTCGAAACGGAGACCGCGTCCGCGACGGCCCCGTCGCTCCCCCGGGAGCTCCAGTCGCCCCGCGCCAAGCTCGTGTACCTGTACCTCACCACGAACGGCGACGCCACCGTTTCCGAGATGGGCGAGTCGCTCGGCATGAAGAAGCTCTCCTTATACAGCATCCTGAAGACCCTCCGCAGCGAGGGGCTCGTCGACTGCGACGGCGACTGCTACGTACCCAACTGACGCGGCCGCCGTCTCGGCGCTCGCGGGTCGTCGCCTCGCAACGCCGCGTTTCTCTCGTCTCCTCGCCCGCCACGGCGGAGCGTTTAGGGTGGCGGAGCGCCCACGTCGACCGTGGACGCGAACCAGACGGAGTTCGAGAACCCGTTCGCGATGGACACCGACTGCGAGAACTGCGAGGAGCTGTGCGGCGCCCGCGACCGCGTCGTCCACGGCTACGGCGACGTCGGCGCCGAGTTCCTCGTGGTCGGGACGGCGCCGACCGAAGCCGCCGAGCGCAACGGCGTCCCCTTCACCGGCGAGGGGGGCGGCGAGCGCGTCCAGTCGATCTTCGGCGACCTCGGCTTCGTCCGCTCGGCGCCGGACGCCGCGGAGCCCGACGTCCAGAACATATTCTTCACGAACCTGACGCGGTGTCGGCATCCCGACCGCAAGCCGACGGACCGGGAAGTCGGCACCTGCGAGCCGTTCCTCAACGCGGAGATCCGGATGATAAACCCCCAGATCATCGTGCCGGTCGGCGAGCGACCCCTCCGCGAGCTGGCCGTCGAGTACACGACGCGCCGGCCGGACTCCTTCGACGTCGGCGCCGAGCACGCGACGACGATCCGCGGGCGCGGATTCGAGCTGGTGCCGATGAAGGAGCCGGCGGCGATGAGCGACGACGAGGCCGACGCCTTCCGCGACCACATGCGCGAGAACGTGTTGAGCCGCGACTACCGACAGACGAAGGGGCGGCGGAGCCGCTGAGCGGTCGGGAGCGATCCCGCCGCGACGCTCAGTCGTCGAGGTCGATGTCGTCGAGGACTCCCTCGGTCGCGTCCGTGCTGTCGGCGCCGAACGCGCAGTCGACGATGATGTGCCCGCCGAGCGTCGTCGGCGAGATCACTTGGTCGGCCCCCGCGCGGCGGAGCTTGTCGACGTTCTCACGCTGCGTGACCGCCGCGACGATCCGCACGTCGGGGTTGAGCTGTCGGGCGGTGAGGATGGCGAGCGCGTCGCGCGCGTCGTCCTCGGTGGCGGCGACGACCGCGCGGGCGCCGGCGAGGTTCACCCGTTCGAGCGGGTCGACGTCGCTGGGGTCCGCTGTGAACACCGGAATGTCGCGCTCGGCGAGCCGCCGCGCGGCGGTCTCGTCGGGCGTCACGACGGCGTACTCGACGCCGTCGCGGGCGTCGAGCTCTTCGAGAATCGGTTCCGTCAGGTCCCCGTAGCCGAGCACGAGGACGTGGTCGTCGAGGAGGTCGATCTGTCTGTCGGTCATTTTTCCGAGCGCCTTGGAGAGCTGCGCCTCGATGGCGGGCGTGAGGAGGACCCCGAGCGCCACCGCGAAGGCGGCGACGTTCATCACGAGCGAGGAGACCGCGAACAGCCGGGCGATGTCGGTCGCCGGGCTGATGTCGCCGTAGCCGACCGTGGAGGCGGTGACGACGGTGAAGTAGAACGCGTCGACGATGGTCACGGCCCCGTTGAACTGATCGCGGAGCGCGTACGTGCCGACCGTCCCGTAGGAGACGGCCGTCACCAGCGCGGCGCCGGCCGCGAGCTGCGTCGGCGAGGGGGAGTACGACCTGTCGAACCGCCCCCGGTTGATCACGAGCGTCGGCACCGAGAGGACGGAGAGCGCCACCAACGGGAACGAGAGGATAGAGGCCTGCATCAGCCCCTGGATCGCCGTCAACGGGAGCAACACCGCCGTGGAGTACCAGCCGATCCGGTAGCCGTTCTTCAGCGCGAAGCCGCTCCCGAGCATCGAGAACCCCGTGATCGTCCCCGTGAACCCGACGGTCTGTCTGACGAAGTCGGGGACCAGCGGGGCGAGCGGCCCGGAGACGCCGAGCCCGCCGATCTGCGCGAGGCCGGCGAGGATCGACAGTATCGCGACCGCGAACGTCAAGGCGATCGACGCTCGGACGGTCACCCAGTCCCGGGTCAGCTCCATATCTCCGCGTCGCCGAGACCGGACTTAAACCCCGCGAGGCGACCGCGAGGCCGACGGTCCCGGGGGCGACCAGCTCCCCCGTCGACACACGTTTAACCCACCCGTCGGTTGAAAGGGGTATGTCGCTGCCCGTCGAGATCGTCTTCGGCGTCTACCTCGGCGTCATCACCGGGATCGTCCCCGCGCTGGTGGCCGGGACCCTCGGGTTCGTGTTCAAGTACGTCACTGACGTGACGATCCCGGGGCTCGGGGTGGTCGTGCTGTCGCTCGCGATCGCCGGCGTCAACGGCGGGCTGCTCGCGCTCAACGACGAGACGATCCGCTCGTCGGAGCGCGCGCCCGCCATCCTCACGGCGATCGTCGTGGTGTTGATGCTCTCCATGTACGCCCACGCGCAGGGGGACCGGCTCGGCGCCAGCGTCCCGAAGCGCATCTCGCTCAGGCAGCTCCGCGACCGGACGCTCTCGACCGACGTGATCGAGCTCGTCGGCGGCCGGGGGCGCGTCTCCGTCGAGGTCGCCGGCGAGGTGAACGACATGGAAGGGTACCCGCCGCTGCCGGCCGACACGCGCCGCGCGATCCTCGACGGCGACTGGACGTTCCCCGCCGACCTCCCGCTCGCGGAGCTGGAAGACCGCTTCGCGGAGCGGCTCCAGACCGAGCTCGACCTCGCCGACGTGGCGGTCCGGATCGACGAACAGGCGCGCGCGACCGTGGCCGCCGCGCCGCCGACCGGCGCTCTCTCGAAGCGCGTGCCCGCGGGGAAGCGCGCGGTGTCGGTGTCGGCGCTCGTCCCGACCGGGATCGCCCGCGGCGACGTCGTCCGCGTGATAACCCCCGACCTCGACGCCGAGGGGGCCGTGATCGCCGCCCGGTCCAGCGGGAAGCCGGAACCGGGGGCCGCCGCGGCGGCGAAACCCGCCCCTGCGGGCGACGACCCGGACCCGGACGACGACGCGCGGACCGACGGCGGCGAGGAGACCGTCGCCGCCCCGCCGGCGGCGACCGCACCGACCACGACCGGCGGCGAGGGGCGCGTGACGCTCGCGCTCGACCGCTCCGAGGCAACGGCGCTCCTCCGCGCCGACCGCGGGCGCGTGCTGGTGCTGTCGCGGGGCACCCGCCGCGAGTACGAGCTCACGGCCCTGCTGCGCCGGGCCGGGAAGCGGTTCCGGAGGGTCTCCGTCGTCGCCGGAGGGCCGCTGGACGGGCACACGATCGGCGAGGCAGAGGTCCGCGAGGCGTACGACGTGGCCGTCCTCGCGGCCCGCCACGAGTCGTGGACGATCGCGCCCGACGGCTCGCAGTCGCTGTCGGCGGGCGACGACCTGTTCGTCGTCGGGAGCCGCGACGCGCTCGACCGGTTCGCTGAGGTGGCCGCGTGAGCCCCTCGCTCGCCGTTCTCGCCGCGGTCGACGTCGGCTTCGCTCGCCCCCGGCAGGCGGCGGTCACGCTGGTCACGTTCGCGGTCGTCGCCACACTCGTGGCCGGCGGCGCGGCGCTCGCCTACCGCTGGTACTTCCGCACGGAGATCCCCGAGGGGGTGACCGGCCTGATCGGGGTCTCGGTCGTCGCCTTGTACCTCAACACGACCTCGCTGGGGTCGGTCGCGGTCGGCGACAACCCGGCCCTCCTGGCGCCCGAGAGCGTCTTCTTCAACCTCGTCTCGCTCGGCGTCGCGGCGGTGATGGCCCCCGTCGGCCGGTACGCGGGCGACCGGCTCGCTGTCGACGTGTTCGCGCTCTCCGGGGCCAAGCAGCTCGAGGGCGAGCTGAGCGGGGTCGTGCGCGCGGTCGGCCGGTTCACGGCGGTGACGATCCCGCCGGCCGACGAGATCGGCGACATGGACACGTACGACCCCGTCTCGCCGGAGAAGAAGGCGGAGCTCGCGGAGACGACCCTGCTGTTCCCGCGGAAGCTCTCGGCGGCGGACCTCCGAGAGCGGCTCGTTTCCCGGCTCAAAGACGAGTACGGCGTCGGCTACGTCGACCTCGACCTCGACGCGGACGGGACCGTCGAGTACTTCGCCGTCGGCTCTCGCGCGGCGGGGCTCGGCCCGACGCTCGCGCCGGGGTCGGCGGCGGTCGCGGTCGCGGCGGACCCGCCGAACAACGCCACCGTCGGCGACACGGTCCAGCTGTGGCGCGACGACCCGGAGCCGAAGCGCGTCGCGACCGGCGAGCTGCGCGGCGTCGCCGGCGACGCCGTCACCGTCGCGCTCGACGAGTCGGACGCCGAACGGCTGACGGAGGAGGGCGACTACCGCCTCGTGACCCTCCCCGCGGAGCCGCAGGCCGACCGCGAGTTCGCCTCCCTGCTGCGGACCGCCGACGAGACGATGGCCTCGGTCGCGGTGGGCGCCGGGAGCGACCTCGACGGGAGCACCGTCGGCGAGGTCGGGGCCGTCGTCGCCGCGGTCCGCCCGGCGGAGGGGCCCGTTCAGCCGATCCCGCCGCGCGCGTACGCCTTCGGCGCCGGCGACCTGGTGTACCTCGTCGGCAGGCCGGACGCGATCCGTCGGTTCGAGGCCGCCGCCGCGTCGCCGCCCGACGCGGAGGGGGCTGACGGAGGGATCGAGACGGCGTCCGCGGCCGCGCGCGACGCCGAGCTCGACGGCATCGACGAGGGGACCGATTTCGACGCGGAGGTCGACCGTGACGAGGAAACCGATTCCGACGGGACGCAACGCTCTTGAGTCGCCCGCGCGGGGATCCGCTATGGAGTGGAAGCTGTTCGCCGACCTCGCGGAGATCGCGGGCGACCGCGCGGTGGCCGTCGACGCGGAGCCGGGCGACACGGTCGGCGACGCGCTCGACGCGCTGCTGGAGGCGCACCCCGACCTCCGGGACCGGGTGCTGGAGGACGGGACCGTCGCAGACCACATCAACGTCCTCCGGAACGGGCGGAGCGTCCGCCACGACGAGGAGGGGCTCGACGCGACGCTGGAAGCGGGCGACGAACTGGCGCTGTTCCCGCCCGTGAGCGGCGGGGCCGCCGGTCGGTAGATCGGTCGTTTCAAACGCGCGCCGGCCCCATCGGGAGCCATGACCGACAACAACGAGGAGACGGGAGACGACGCGGCGGGTCCCGAGGGCGACCACGGCGGCAGCGACGATCACGGCGGCCACGACCCGCACCGCGAGGAGTTCGGCGAGGACCCCGTCGGACACACGCGCGCGACCGCCGGGATGACGGTGAGCGAGCTCGTCGACGGCTACGGCGACGCGGGGATCGGCGCCGCCGCCGTCAACGAGGCGGGCGACGTGCTCGCGGAGATGTTCGAGAACGACGACTGTACCGTGTTCCTCTCGCTGGCGGGCGCGATGGTGCCCGCCGGCATGCGTCGGATCGTCGCCGACCTCATCCGCGACGGCTACGTCGACGCCGTAGTGACCACGGGCGCGAACCTCACCCACGACGCCATCGAGGCCATCGGGGGGAAACACCACCACGGGCGCACCCACGACCCGGAGAAGACCCCCCGCGAACACGACGAGGGGCTCCGCGACGAGGGGGTCGACCGCATCTACAACGTCTACCTCCCGCAGGAGCACTTCGCCGACTTCGAGGGCCACCTCCGCGAGGAGGTGTTCCCGGCGCTGGAAGCCGACCCGGACGCGGAGGGGACAGACGCCGTCTCCATCGCCGACCTCACGCGCGAGCTCGGTCGCGCGAACGCCGCGGTGAACGAGCGCGACGACGTCCCGGAGGGGCCGGGGGTCGCGGCCGCCGCCTACGAGTGCGACGTGCCGATCTACTGCCCCGCGGTTCAAGACTCCGTTTTGGGGCTTCAGGCGTGGATGTACGCCCAGACCGCCGACTTCACGCTCGACGCCCTCGACGACATGACGGAGCTGACCGACCTCGCGTTCGAGGCCGACGACGCCGGCTGCCTGCTCGTCGGCGGCGGCGTCCCGAAGAACTTCACGCTCCAGACGATGCTCGTCACGCCGCGCGCCTACGACTACGCCGTCCAGATCACGATGGACCCCGAGGCGACCGGCGGGCTCTCCGGCGCGAGCCTCGAAGAGGCGCGCTCGTGGGGCAAACTAGAGAAGGACGCGCGCAACGCCTCCGTCTACGGCGACGCGACGGTGATGCTCCCGATGCTCGTCGCCGCGGCCCGCGAGCGCGTGGAGTAGGAGTCAGACCCCGTCGTCACTCGGGGATCGATCTGCGGCGGCGACAGCACGCGCGAGGGACGCCGTCCACTTCGAGCGGTTGGCTTCTCAGATGTACTCTCACCGGAAACGGATGGCCGGCGAGCGTCGCGGACGGAGTAACGGGTTCCGGAGGCCCGAACCGTCCAAATGGTTGAACGGCAGATACTTTCAACGGGCGATCCGTATGTGATCGCACGATGCTGGCGTACGTCTCGCTCGCCACCGGACTCCTTTGTGCTACGGCTCTCCTCGTCGGGTTCGCCGCCACCGCATTCAGGGACGACTACCGGTTTTGGCCGCCCGGCGCGGACGAGGGGAAACGGCGCGTGTACCTCTCCTGTTCTCGTGGTTTCGCGTTGTGTACGCTCGCAGTCGTTGCTCTCGACGCCGGGAGCGCGACGATTCCGCTATGGTCGCGAGCGGTCGGTGGGGTGGTCGTCATCTTCGCAGTCGGTTTACTAGCGAAATCGGGCTTCGACCTCGGGGAAGAAGAGACGGCGGGACGCGTCGGGGAACTTCGGACAGACGGGTTGTACCGATACACGCGGAACCCGCAGAACCTCGGGTACATCCTCCTGTTCTGGTCCTCGGCGGTCGCTTCGGCGTCGCTCCTCGTCGGAATACTCGCGGGTGTCCTCACTATCTGGATGGCCGCACAGTCTCTCATCGAGGAGCCGTGGCTGCGAGCGCAGTACGACGGATACGCCGAATACGCCCGGACCGTGCCGCGCTTTATCGGGATACGGACCTTCCACCGGGTCGTGGACGCAATTCGGTCCACTCGGGGCGACACAGACTCCTGATACCCCTGTCCTGAGCGGCGTCTCCGTGTCGTCGGTCGCTTCAGTCACTCGCCTCCGGTGTGAACAAAATCACCGTTTCGTCCTTCTCGGCCGCTCCTCAAGGGGATATTCGCGAGAGCGAGAACGGCCACCTCGCCGAGACCGAACTACTCCCGCGGGCCCAGATCCATCGCCTCGGCGAGAAGCGCGTGCGAGTCGAGCGCGTCGTCGTGGTCCGGCACGGTGTGCTGGATCATCACCTCGTCGACGCCGACGCGGTCGGCCAGCTGCTCCAGCAACCCCGAAATCGTCTCCGGACCCCCCGAGATCGACCGCGGCCACTCGTCGGCGTCGAGCGTCGCGGGCGTCGGCTCGGGCGCGCCGCCGAGCTCCTCGATCGCCTCCTCGACCGTGGGCGTCTCGTCGCCCAGTTCGCCGCGCTGCATCCGCCGGAACGTCGCCTCCGCTGGCGCGCGCCGGCGGGCCGCCGCCTCGTCCGTCTCCGCCGCGACCGCGTTGACCGCGACCATCCCGCGCGGCTCGTCGAGGCCCCCGACTCCTCCCTCGGGGTCGAACGCCTCGCGGTACGCCGCGAAGGCGCGCTCGGCGAACCCGGGGCGGATGAACCCGGCGAAGCAGTAGCGCAGGCCCAGCTCGCCCGCGATCTCCCCGCTCGCCGGGCTCGACCCCAGCACCCACGGGACCGCCGGCCCGGAATCGGACCCGGGAACCGAGAGGTCGCCGTACGGGTGCTCGTCGGGGTAGTCGCCGCGGAGGTGGTTCACGACCGCGGTGATCCGCTCGCGGTGGTCCTCGTTCGGGTTCTCGACGCGCCGGTCGGTGCCGAGCGCGCGGTCCGACGCGGGCGAGCCGTTCGCGCGGCCCATCCCGAGGTCGACGCGGCCGGGCGCCAGCCCGTCGAGGACGCCGAACGACTCGGCCACCTTGAACGGGCTGTAGTGGTTCATGAGGACGGCTCCGCTGCCGATCCGGATCGAGTCGGTCGCGCCCGCGAGCCGCCCGAGCAGCACCTCGGGCGTGGTGCCCGCGAGGCGGTCGCCCATCCCGTGGTGTTCGGCGACCCAGAACCGCTCGTACCCCAGTCGCTCGGCGTGTTTCGCGGCGTCGACCGTGTTCTCGAACGCGTCCGCCGCGGTGCCGCCCCGGGGGACCGGCGAGAGGTCGACGACTGAGAGGTCCATGTCCGGTCTCGGCCACCGTCGCGGGAAACGGTTTGGGTCCCGGCGGCGTCGTGGCGGATCGCAACCACGGGCCCCGGACGGTGGCGCGTGCCTCCGAGGCCGCTTTGCGGCCGAGGAGCACGCGCGAGGGAGTCGCTGGC